>NZ_JBEYUY010000021.1:0-183121 GCF_040643775.1 Streptomyces sp. NPDC047081
ACGCCCGGTTACATTCCGAACCCGGAAGCTAAGCCTTACAGCGCCGATGGTACTGCAGGGGGGACCCTGTGGGAGAGTAGGACGCCGCCGAACAAATTGTGAGAAAACCCCCGGCCGGGGATACCGGTTCGGGGGTTTTCTGCGTTTCCAGGGCTATAAGGGGCGCCCCAATTGGCCGCCCGATTACAGGCGGCCCGCCGTCTTCAGCGCGAGATACGCGTCCGCCAGCGCCGGCGCCAGTTCATCGGGCGTCTCGTCGACGACCGTAACCCCATGGCGGCGGAGTTGTTCCGCGGTGCGGTGGCGTTCGCTCTGGGCCTGGGCTGCTGCCGCGGCTTCGTACACCGCGTCGGTGTTTCCGCGAGCCTTTGCCATGCGTGCGATGTACGGGTCTGCCACCGAGGCCACCAGGACCGTGTGGCGCTGGGTGAGTTGGGAGAGGACGGGGAGGAGGCCTTCCTCCACGGGGGCCGCGTCGAGGCTCGTGAGCAGGACGATCAGGGAGCGGCGTGGGGCCGTACGGAGGGCAGTGGCTGTGAGGCCTCGGGCGTCCAGTTCGACCAGTTCGGGTTCGATGGTTGCCATCGCGTTGACCAGGGACGGCAGTACGTCGCGTGCCGTGCGGCCCTGGACGAGGGCGCGTACGCGGCGGTCGTAGGCGAGGAGGTCGACCCGGTCGCCGGCGCGGGAGGCGAGGGCGGCCAGGAGCAGGGCCGCGTCCATGGAGGCGTCGAGGCGTGGGGCGTCGCCCACGCGGCCTGCGGCGGTGCGGCCGGTGTCGAGGACGACGAGGATGTGGCGGTCGCGTTCGGGGCGCCAGGTGCGTACGGCGACCGTGGACTGGCGGGCCGTTGCGCGCCAGTCGATGGAGCGGGTGTCGTCGCCGGGGACGTACTCGCGAAGGCTGTCGAATTCCGTTCCCTCGCCGCGGATGAGGACGCTGGTGCGGCCGTCGAGTTCGCGCAGACGGGCGAGTTTCGAGGGGAGGTGCTTGCGGCCGGTGAAGGGCGGTAGGACGCGGACCGTCCAGGGGACCTTGTGGGTGCCCTGGCGGGAGAAGAGGCCGAGGGGGCCGTACGAGCGGATCGTCACGCGGTCTGCTTGGCGGTCACCGCGGCGGGTCGGGCGTAGGCGGGTCGTGATGCGGCGGCGTTCGCCTGCGGGGACCGTGAGGCGGTGGCGGGATGCCTCGATCTCGGTGCCTGGTTGCCAGCTGCTCGGTGGCCAGGCGTCACGCACGCGCGCGCGTAGCGGGCGGTTGGACGGGTTGGTGATGGTCAGGGTCACGTCGGCGGATTCGCCCAGGCGTGCGGAGGTGTCGCCGGAGCGGGTCAGGCCGAGGCGTCGTACCGGAGCCGCGAGGGCGAAGTCGCAGGCGCAGGCCAGGGCGATCGGGGCGTTGACGGCCAGGATGCCCGTCCAGCCGGGGCCCCAGATGCCGACGGGGAGGGAGCCGAGGGCCGCGAGGAGCGCGGTGCGTCCGGTGAGGGCCATCAGCGGGGGACGGGGACGTGGGCGAGGATCGCGTTGATGACGGAGTCGGCCGTCACGCCCTCCATTTCGGCCTCCGGGCGCAGCTGCACGCGGTGTCGGAGGGTGGGGAGGGCCAGGGCTTTCACGTCGTCCGGGATGACGTAGTCGCGGCCGGTGAGCCACGCCCACGCGCGCGAGGTGGCCAGGAGGGCTGTCGCGCCGCGGGGGGAGACGCCCAGGGTGAGGGACGGGGACTCGCGGGTGGCGCGGCAGATGTCGACCACGTAGGCGGTGATCTCGGGGGAGACCGTCGTCTTGGCGACCGCGGCGCGGGCGGCCTCGAGGTCGGCGGGGCCGGCGACCGGGCGTACGCCGGCGGCGCGCAGGTCGCGCGGGTTGAAGCCCTCGGCGTGGCGGGTGAGGACGTCGATCTCGTCCTGGCGGGAGGGGAGGGGGATGGTGAGCTTGAGGAGGAAACGGTCCAGCTGCGCTTCGGGCAGGGGGTAGGTGCCCTCGTACTCGACCGGGTTCTGGGTCGCGGCGACCAGGAAGGGGTCGGGGAGCGGGCGGGACGTGCCGTCGACCGTGACCTGGCGCTCCTCCATGGCTTCCAGGAGGGAGGACTGGGTCTTGGGCGGGGTGCGGTTGATCTCGTCCGAGAGGAGGAGGTTGGTGAAGACCGGGCCGGGCTGGAAGGAGAACTCGGCGGTGCGGGCGTCGTAGACCAGCGAGCCCGTGATGTCGCTCGGCATCAGGTCCGGGGTGAACTGCACGCGCTTCGTGTCGAGTTCGAGTGCGGATGCGAGGGCGCGGACGAGCAACGTTTTGGCGACCCCAGGGACTCCTTCCAGGAGAACGTGTCCGCGGCAGAGGAGGGCGACGACGAGGCCGGTCACGGCGGGGTCCTGGCCGACCACGGCTTTGGCGATCTCGGCGCGCAGGGCCTCCAGGGAGGCTCGGGCGTGGCCCGGGTCCCCGGTGTTCCCGGCGTTGTCAGTGGTCGGGGCCATCATGGACGGCGTACCTCTCTTTCGAGGGCGTCGAGTTGGTCGGCGAGGGCGATCAGGGCCGCGTCGTCGCCGGGCGGCGGGCCGAAGAGGAGGGAGTGCTGGGCCTGGCCGTCGCCGTGGAGGTGGGCGGACAGGGCGGGGAGCAGGGTCTCGGGCGCGTGCGCCTGGGAGACGGGGACGCCTACGAGGGGGGCGAGGCGGGTGCGGGTGGTGGAGCGAAGAGCGGCGGCCGCGCGGTCGCGGGCGTTCGCCTTGCGGTAGAGGCGGGCGCGGCCTTCGACGGTCTCGGAGGCGCGGATCGCGACCGGGAGTTTTTCGGGCACGAGGGGGCCGAGTCGGCGTGCCCGCCAGAGGGCGGCGAGGGCTGCCGCGACGAAGAGCTGCACCGTGCCCCAGATCCAGGCGTCGGGGAGCAGGTCGAAGAAGCTCTTCTCGTCGCCGGAGCCGGCGGCCGAGGTGTCGGAGAGCGAGGGGAGGTACCAGACCAGATGGGGGCGGGAGCCGAGGAGTTGGAGAGCGAGCGAGGCGTTGCCCTGCTCGTCGAGGCGGTCGTTGAAGAGGATGTCCGGCGCGCCGAGGACGATGGTGTCGCCGTCCCCGGAGGTCTGGGGGATGCGCAGCAGGGTGGCCAGGCGCTCGCTCGGGTAGCACTTGTCGGCGTCGAGGTGGGTGGTGGTGTAGCGGATGCCGCCCGTGTTGGCGCTGCCCGCGCGCTGGGCGGCGGGGAGCCGGCAGTCGGGGGCGAGGGTCGAGTCGAAGCTGGTGGCGGGGTCGGCGGTGACGCCGGGTACGAGTTTCTCGACGGACGAGCTGCCGGGGGCGACGAGGACGGTGCGGCCGCCGGAGTCGGTGATCGCGGAGTGCAGGACGGACTGTTGACGGCTCGTCAACAGGTCGGGGACTGCCACGAGGAGGGTGGTGTCCTGGGCGGCCGCGGCGCGGGCCTCGTCCAGGGTGGTGACCACGCGCGTGGACACGCCGCGGTCGGCGAGGAGTTCGGCGACGGCGCGGCTGCCGTAGGGGTCGACGGAGCGCGGGTCGAGGTCGCCGTGCCGGGTGTCGGAGCGGACCACGGCGATGACGACGGCCCCGGCCAGCAGGAGGACGGCGGCGAGGACGATGCCTCGCGCGCGGGTCCACACCTGGCGGGCGGTGGGCGAGGCCGAGGTGACGGGGAGCGTGGCCTCCGCGGTCATTCGGGGGCTCCCTGGCGGGCGTTGTGGGCCGTGCTGGGAGTGCTGCTCGCGAGCTGGGGCTTGGTGCGTTCGAGGTCGCGGTCGAGTTCGGCGATGCCGTGGTACGACGTCTCGCTCGCCCTGCGGCCGCCGTACGTCACGTCGTCGAAGTCCCGGGCGGCGGCGCGCAGTCGGTCCAGCTGGGAGGGCAGCGCGCGGCCCGCTTCCGCTGCGGCCTCGTCGGCGGTGCGGCCGGGGCGGGCGTCCAGGAGGGCGCGCTCCTCCAGGGAGCGGACTATGGCACGCATGCGTTCCTGGACGGCCTGGTTCCAGTGGCCCTGGGCGGCGTGTGCCTCGGCGGCCGCGCGGTGTTCGGCGGCGCTGCGGGGACGGTCGTCGAACAGGGCGGCGGAGGAGGCGGGTTCGCGGCGCGGGGTGCCCAGGCGCCACCACAGTGCTCCGAGGACGGCGAGGACGGCCACGATGACGACGACCAGCCCGAGTGCTCCTCCGGGTGTCGCGGACGCGGCCGTGCCGAAGAGCTTGTCGACCCAGTCCCAGAAGGCGTTCAGGGCGCGCTGGAACAGGCTGGGGTCGTTCTCGTGGTACATCCGCTTGGACAGCTCGCGCCGGGCCGCCTCCCGCGCGGGATCGCGCGGGATCGTGACCGGCGGTTCGTCGCCGGAGCGGGCGAGCGACGCTGCGGCGGTGTCGCCGGCGCGCAGCAGGGCCCGTACGGTCGACTCGGCGGCGCGTGGAAAGGCCGCCGCGACAACTCCCCCCGTCGGACTCACCGCATCAGCCCCCCGAGCCGGTGTCGGTGCCGTAGCCCTGGAGACCGGCGGCGCGGGCCAGGTCGAGGTCGAGGGCCTCGCGGCGGATGCGCTGGTCGATGTAGAGGAGCACGGTGACTCCGGCCGTGATCGGGAACGTGACCATGGAGCCGATCACCGAGCCGATGCCGCTGATGACGAGGAAGGTCCAGCCGAGGCCGCTGCTCGCGCCGTTGAAGAGGCCGACGATGCCGTCCCCGCTGAAGGCGGCGGCGATGAGTGTGAACGGGATGACCACGATCGACGCGACGATGTTCGCGATGACCGCGGCGAGCAGCTGGATGCCGAAGACCCGCCACCAGGAGCCGCGGACGAGCTTCACGGAGCGGCTCATCGACTTCGTGATGCCCTGCTTCTCCAGCATCAGTGCGGGCGAGGCGAGGGAGAAGCGGATCATCAGCCACAGGGCGACGAGAGCGGCGCCGAGGCCGCCCAGGACGGCGAGCGCGCCGCCGAGGCCGCCGGAGCCGGAGAGGGCCACGAGGATGCCCGGCAGCGCGCCGCCGAGGATGATGCCGACGGCGATGAGCAGCAGCAGGAAGATCAGGCCGAACAGCCTGAGCACCTGCGGCCGGGCGTCGCGCCAGGCCTCGCCGGCGGTCACGGACTTGCCGAGGACGGCGCGGCTGGTGACGGTCGTGAGCATGGCGGTCGCCACGACCTGGCCGATGAGGGTGATGAGGGAGACGACGCCGAGTCCGACCATGGCGTCGGTGAGGGCGCGGGTGACTTCGCTGAGGCTGGCGCTCGGGTCGTTCAAAGTCTCGCTGCTGGCGCTGTCGTTGAGGACCAGGCCCTGCAGGAGGATGACGACGATCTCCGTGACGACCGCGACGGTCAGCGAGATGCCGAGGACCGTGCGCCAGTAGGTGCGCATGGTGGAGACCGCGCCGTCAAGGATCTCCCCGACACCGAGCGGACGGAGCGGGATCACGCCGGGCTTGGCCGCGGGCGGCGGACCGCCCCAGGCGCCGCTCCAACCGCCGCCCCAGCCGCCCTGGGGGCCGTAACCGCCGTAACCGCCGTAGCCCCCCGGGCCGTTGGGGCCGCCGGGAGGCCTGCCTCCCCAGCCGGGGCCGGGCGGTGGGGGTGGCGGGGTCTGGCCGGGGCTACCGGGGCCGGTGGGGGCGGACCACTGGCCGGGTGGCGGCTGCTCCTTGGACCAGTTCGGGCCTGGGTTCTGCGGGTCCGGGCCCGGCTGGTCGGCGGGTTCCGTGGTGCCGGGACGGTCGGCGGGCTCGGCGGGGCCGGACGCACCGGGCTCCTGTCCGTCGGACGGGGCGGATCCGGGCGAGGCCCAGCCCGGAGTGTCTTTCATCGTCGCTCCTTCACGGTGCCCGTCCGCGGTCGCGGCGGCAGGTTGGCAGCCATCGTGCCATGGGGTGATGGCGGAGGTACCAGGCGCGGTATGGGCTGCACACCTTCAATAGTCCGCCGTACAAGGGGCAGACTGACCGCATGGCTGATCAGTACGCGCAAAACGGCGAGGACAGCAGGCCGACCGAGATACCGGCGATCCGCTGGGAGGAGCCACCCGAAGGTCCCGTACTGGTCCTGCTGGACCAGACGAGGCTGCCGGCCGAGGAGGTCGAACTGGTCTGTACGGACGCGTCCGCGCTGGTGGAGGCGATCCGGTCGCTCGCCGTGCGCGGGGCGCCGTTGCTCGGCATCGCGGGGGCGTACGGGGTCGCGCTCGCCGCCGCGCGCGGGTTCGACGTGGACGAGGCGTCGACCGTGCTGGCGGGTGCCCGGCCCACCGCGGTGAATCTCGCCGTGGGGGTGCGCAGGGCGCAGGCAGCGCACCGGGCCGAGTTCGCCAAGAGCGGCGATACCGGGCGGGCCGCGGCGGCGGCGCTGGCGGCGGCGCGGCAGTTGCACCGGGAGGACGCCGAGGCGAGCGCGCGAATGGCCGAGCGAGGGCTGGCGCTGCTGGAGGAGCTGCTGCCGGGCGGCGGGCACCGGATTCTGACGCACTGCAACACCGGGTCGCTGGTGTCGGGCGGTGAGGGGACGGCGTTCGCGGTGGCGCTGGCGGCGCACCGGGCGGGGCAGTTGCGGCGGCTGTGGGTGGACGAGACGCGGCCGTTGCTGCAGGGCGCCCGGCTGACGGCGTACGAGGCGGCGCGCAGCGGGATGGCGTACACCCTGCTGACGGACAACGCGGCGGGTTCGCTGTTCGCGGCCGGTGAGGTGGACGCGGTGCTGATCGGGGCGGACCGGATCGCGGCCGACGGGTCGGTGGCGAACAAGGTGGGGAGTTATCCGCTGGCGGTGCTGGCGCGGTACCACCATGTGCCGTTCATCGTGGTGGCGCCGGTGACGACGATCGACCCGGACACCCCGGACGGGGCGTCCATCGAGGTCGAGCAGCGGGCCGGGCACGAGGTGACCGAGATCGCCGCGCCGCAGGTGCCGACGGCCGGTGCGGAGGCCGGGGGCGGGATACCGGTGGCGCCGCTGGGGACGCAGGCCTACAACCCCGCGTTCGACGTGACGCCGCCCGAGCTGGTGACCGCGATCGTCACCGAGGAGGGTGCTGTTTCGCCGGTGACGGCAGAGGCGCTCGCGGAGCTGTGTGCGAGGTCGCGGCAGGTGTCGATCGGCTGATCGGCCGGAAGCCGGTGACCGGGTCGCATGGTCACGGTGCGCCTACCCTGGGTAGCTGACATCAGTTGCCGGCACCGACGTCGCGGGACAGGGGCAGACAGTGACGGTCGAGTACGACTATCGTCACGGGCCAGTGACGCTGCTCACCTGCACCTTCGCCAATGTTACGAGAATGGGATGATGTCGTTTATGAAGGGACGAGTCCTTGTCGTCGACGACGACACGGCACTGGCCGAGATGCTCGGCATCGTGCTGCGTGGTGAAGGTTTTGAGCCGTCTTTCGTAGCCGACGGTGACAAGGCGCTGGCCGCATTCCGGGAGAGCAAGCCCGATCTGGTGCTGCTCGACCTGATGCTGCCCGGGCGGGACGGCATCGAGGTGTGCCGCCTGATCAGGGCCGAGTCGGGTGTGCCGATCGTGATGCTGACGGCCAAGAGCGACACCGTCGATGTGGTGGTGGGGCTGGAGAGCGGCGCCGACGACTACATCGTCAAGCCGTTCAAGCCGAAGGAGCTCGTGGCCCGGATCCGGGCGCGCCTGAGGCGCTCGGAGGAGCCGGCGCCGGAGCAGCTGGCCATAGGCGATCTGGTGATCGACGTGGCCGGGCACTCCGTGAAGCGGGACGGGCAGTCGATCGCGCTGACGCCGCTGGAGTTCGACCTGCTGGTGGCGCTCGCGCGCAAGCCGTGGCAGGTGTTCACCCGCGAGGTGCTGCTCGAACAGGTGTGGGGCTACCGGCACGCGGCCGACACCCGGCTTGTGAATGTTCACGTTCAGCGGCTGCGCTCCAAGGTGGAGAAGGACCCGGAGCGCCCGGAGATCGTGGTGACCGTCCGGGGCGTCGGATACAAGGCAGGACCGAGCTGACATGACCGGTGACAGTGCCGCTTCGGCGTCCGGGCCGGCAGGGGCCCGCGCGGGGCGGCCTGTCGGCCACAAGACGGCGGGCTCGCGTTGGCAGCGTCTGCTGGAGGGCGGACTGCTGCAGGGCGGGGTCCAGGGCAGCCCGGTGCTGCGGCTGTTCATGCGCTGGGTACGGCGGCCGCTGCTGCCCGTCATGCGGCTGTGGCGGCGCAACATCCAGCTCAAGGTCGTCGTGACGACCCTGCTGATGTCCCTCGGCGTGGTGCTGCTGCTCGGCTTCGTCGTCATCGGGCAGGTGCGCAACGGTCTGCTGGACGCCAAGGTCAAGGCCTCGCAGAGCCAGGCCACCGGCGGTTTCGCGGTGGCCAAGCAGAAGGCCGACGAGGCCGGGACCGGCAGCGCCGACACCGCCGATTCGACGGACGGGCGGCAGGCGCAGAACCTCACCCCGTGGATGAGCGACCTCGTCGAGTCCCTCTCCAGCGGCGGCCAGGGCGCCTTCGACGTGGTGACGCTGCCCGCGGGCGACAACAGCGGCGGCGGGCGCGGTCCGCGCGCGTCCGGCCAGGTCGACCCGACGTCCAGCGTCCCCGACGACCTGCGCACGCGCATCAACGAGAACACGACGGCCGCCCAGAGCTACACGCGGATCATCTACAAGGACAGCGACAAGGAGTCGCAGCCGGCGCTGGTCATCGGCAAGCAGGTCAACGACCCGAACGGCGACCCGTACCAGCTGTACTACCTCTTCCCGCTCACACAGGAGGAGAAGTCGCTGAGCCTGGTCAAGGGCACGTTGGCGACCGCCGGGCTCTTCGTCGTCGTACTGCTCGGGGCCATCGCCTGGCTCGTCGTGCGGCAGGTCGTGACGCCGGTACGGATGGCGGCCGGGATCGCCGAGCGGCTGTCCGCGGGCAAGCTCCAGGAGCGGATGAAGGTCACCGGTGAGGACGACATCGCGCGTCTGGGTGAGGCCTTCAACAAGATGGCGCAGAACCTGCAGCTGAAGATCCAGCAGCTGGAGGACCTGTCGCGGATGCAGCGGCGGTTCGTGTCGGACGTGTCGCACGAGCTGCGGACGCCGCTGACGACCGTACGGATGGCCGCCGACGTCATCCACGAGGCGCGCGAGGACTTCGATCCGGTGACCGCGCGGTCCGCGGAGCTGCTGGCCGACCAGCTGGACCGGTTCGAGTCGCTGCTCGCGGACCTGCTGGAGATCAGCCGGTTCGACGCGGGCGCGGCCGCGCTGGAGGCGGAGCCGATAGACCTGCGTGAGGTCGTACGGCGGGTCGTCAGCGGGGCCGAGCCGCTCGCCGAGCGCAAGGGCACGCGCATACGCGTGCTGGGCGACCAGCAGCCCGTCGTCGCCGAGGCGGACGCACGCCGCGTGGAGCGGGTGCTGCGCAACCTCGTCGTCAACGCCGTGGAGCACGGCGAGGGCAAGGACGTCGTCGTCAAGCTCGCCGCGGCGGGCGGGGCGGTCGCGGTCGCGGTGCGCGACTACGGCGTAGGGCTCAAGCCCGGCGAGGCCACGCGCGTGTTCAGCCGTTTCTGGCGGGCCGACCCGGCACGCGCGCGTACCACGGGCGGTACGGGCCTCGGGCTGTCGATCGCCCTGGAGGACGCGCGGCTGCACGGCGGCTGGCTGCAGGCGTGGGGCGAACCGGGCGGCGGCTCGCAGTTCCGGCTGACGCTGCCCAGGACGGCCGACGAGCCGCTGCGGGGCTCGCCGATACCGCTGGAACCCAAGGACTCGCGGCGCAACCGCGGCCTGAACGACGCCGGGCTGCCGCGTGGAGGCGCCGACAAGCCCGCCACGGTGCCCGCACAGCCCCTGGGAGACCAGATACCGCCCATTGCCCCGAGGCTGGCCGGAATGGCCCCCACGGCCGATCCCACGGCCTTGCCTGGCAACGGCGCGCGCGTGGTGCCCCGCCCCGCTTCGAGCGGGCGGCGACAGGACGAGACGCCCCCGGCGGAGGGCGCACGGAGTGAGACCGCGAGCCGTCCGGACGCCGGTGCGGGGGACTCGACGAAGCAAGGGGAGGCATTCCGTGGGCGCTGACCGCGAGGGGGGTGCCCGGCGCAGACGGGCGCGCGCGGTGGCATACGGCGCCTGTGGCGTCGTACTGCTGGCGGGGTGTGCCTCGATGCCCGACAGCGGGGATCTCAGGGGCGTCGACTCCACGCCGCAGCAGGACACACAGGTGCGGGTGTTCGCGATGCCGCCGCAGGAGAACGCGCAGCCCGTGGAGATCGTGTCGGGCTTCCTGGAGGCGCTGACCAGCGACGATCCGAACTACTCGACGGCACGGCAGTACCTGACCGCAGCGGCGTCCAAGGACTGGAAGCCGGGGCTGTCGACCATGGTCCTCACGGACGGGCCGGGTGCCGACGTCCAGCACACGAACGGTCGCGAGGAGACCGACGAGGTCTCCTACACGCTGACCGGCACCAAGGTCGCGAGGGTGGACTCGCAGCAGTCGTACGTGCCCGCGGGCGGGCACTACAGTGCGCCGCTGCATCTCGCGCTGGACAAGAAGACCAAGCAGTGGCGCATTGACTCGCTGCCCCAGGGCGTCGTCATGGGACAGTCGGACTTCCAGCGCAACTACATGTCCGTCAACAAGTACTACTTCGCCTCGAACACCGTCGCGCGCACGATCCCGCAGCCGGCCGCGGTCGCCGATCCCGTGTACGTGCGGCGGCGGGTCGATCCCATGACGCAGATGGTGCGTTCGCTGCTCAACGGGCCGACGAACTGGCTGAACCCGGTGGTGCGGACGAGTTTCCCGACCGGTACGGCGCTCAAGAAGGGCGTCAGCTCGCTGACCCCGGACGACCAGAACAAGCTGACCGTGCCGCTGAACGCGAACGCCGCCCGGGTCGGGACCACCAAGTGCAGAGAGATGGCGGCGCAGCTGCTGTTCACGCTGCAGGACCTCAGCCCCGCGGTGGACGAGGTCGAGCTGAGCTCCGGCAGCAAGCGGCTGTGTTCGCTCGCCGAGAACCGGGAGGACGCCGTCGCCGCGCGGGGTTCGGCGGACGAACCCGCCTACCTGTACTTCATCGACAGCAAGAACCGGCTGGTGCGGATCGCGGCCGGCAGCCCCAGCAACAAAGCGGATCCGGTGCCCGGGGCGCTGGGCGAGGGCGCCAAGGTGCTGCGGTCGGTGGCCGTCTCCCGGGACGAGCGCACCGCTGCCGGGGTCGCCACGGCCGGCAAGGAGCTGTACGTCGCCTCGCTGGTGTCCGGCGGTTCGCTGGGTGAGCCGGTGCTGGTCAGCGGCGGCAAGTCGGAGGCCGACCGGCTGACGGCGCCCAGCTGGGACGCGAACGGCGACCTGTGGGTGGCCGACCGCAACCCCGCCGACCCGCGGCTGCTCCTGCTGGAGCAGGGCAAGGGCGAGCCGCTGGTGGTCCGGACGCCGGATCTGGACGGGCGGATCGAGGATGTCCGGGTGGCGGCCGACGGGGTGCGGATCGCGCTCGTGGTGGCGAAGGGCGACAAGAAGTCGCTGCTCATCGGGCGGATCGAGCGCGGTGCGGACGGTGACCCGAAGTCCGTCTCGGTGCTCGAACTGCGCTCCGCGACGCCGGAGTTGGAGGACGTCACGGCCATGTCGTGGGCCGGTGAGAGCCAGCTCGTGGTGGTCGGGCGCGAGCATGACGGCGTACAGACCATGCGTTACGTCCAGGTCGACGGCTCCACACCGGAGGGGCCGGCGCCCGCGGCACTCACCGGCGTCAAGGAGATCACCGCGACCGAGTCCGACCAGATGCCGCTGGTGGCGTACTCGGAGGACGGCATCGTCCGGCTGGGGTCGGGCGGACAGTGGCAGAAGCTGGTCGCGTCGGGGATGGCGCCGGTCTATCCGGGGTGAGCCGGTAAGGGCTTCGAGGAGAGCGGTCGTTCCTGGTCGGGGGCGGCCGCTTTCGGCTGTCCGAGGCGGGGGCGGCCGCTTCGGGTTCGGGTTTTCGGGGCCGCGCGAGTTGTCCACAGGGAGTTATCCACAGGGGTGGTCGGGTGGCTCGGGCGTTGGCACAGTGGTGGGCATGCGGGGGTGGTGGCAGGACCTCACGGATCTGGTGCTGCCGGCCGAGTGCGGAGGCTGCGGGAGGCCTCGCACGGTGCTCTGCCCGGAGTGCCGTGCCGCCCTGAGCGGGGCCGCACCGAGCCGGGTGCGACCGGTGCCGGAGCCGCCCGGGCTGCCCGTGGTGCACGCGGCCGCCCGGTACGCCGACGAGGTGCGGGCAGCACTCTTGGCCCACAAGGAGCGCGGCGCGCTGGCCTTGGCGACACCGCTGGGAGCGGCGCTGGCGGGGGCTGTGCGGGCGGGGCTGGGGGAGATCGGGGGGTGTGGATGGGGTGAGGGCGACGGGGGTGTGAGGGCGGGGATCGGTGGCGTGGGCCCGGCTGCGGAGCTCGGCATGGCGGGTACGTCGGCAGAACCCCGTGGTTCGGGTGCGTCCGCAGGGTTCGGCGGCCCGGGTGGGGCGGCCGGGCCAGGCGTCCCCACCATGTCTGTGGGGCTCACGGGCGGGTCTGTCGGGTGCGGCTGCGGGCCAGGTGGCGTTGTCCCGGATGCTCGGCGGCCCGTGCTGCTCGTTCCCGTGCCGTCGGCTCGGGGTGCTGTGCGGGCTCGGGGGCATGATCCGGCGCGGCGGATCGCGCTTGCGGCTGCGGGGGAGCTGCGGAGGGGCGGGGTTCCGGCGCGGGTGCTTGCCGTGTTGCGGCAGCGGCGTGCCGTGGCCGACCAGTCGGGGCTCAACTCCCGGCAGCGGCTGGAGAATCTCGCGGGCGCGCTGGCCGTGGCGCCCGGTGGGGAACGGCTGCTGCGCGGCGGCCGGATCGTGCTGGTCGACGACCTGATGACGACCGGGGCGTCTCTGACGGAGGCGGCGCGGGCCGTGCGGGCGGCGATGGCGGACGCGAGCGAGGGGGAGGTGGAGCGAGAAGTGGGGGACGGGGGGCGCGGGATGTCGGGGGAGCGGGGGTCTGCGGGGTCGTGGGGTGTGGGGCCGGTTTCGTGCGGCGGGGGGACAACTGCTGTGTATCCGGCGGTTGCTCGGGAAGGCATGGGAGAACCGGTGGCCGGGCCGCCGGCGCAAGGGGCCGGCTGTCGGCGAGCCGGGTCGGGAAAGGCAGGGGCAGGAGGCGCCCGTGACGTGATCTGCGCGGCCGTGGTCGCGGCCTCGCCTGATTCCTTCGAAATAAACCGGAACTGACTGCAAACTTGCATCGTTGCAGGTAATGAGAGGGTCAATTCACCTGAACGGAGGTACGCCGCGGTAGAGGGTGACGACATCCGTCCGGGCGAGATATGTTCGGTTGTGAGAGAAAGGCGCAGGCCACACCTCTCATACGCGAATGCCGTGCTGCGGGTTTTCCTCAATCACCCGCGTCGGTGGAGTGGAGATCTTGCCCGCGGGGGAGGAGGTGGAAGTCACCGAGTCCGTAGGTTCCGGAGTTCGCCGGAGCCTGGTGCAAAAGGGAGATGCTCCGCCTACTGGAGCGGAGCGATCCGGGAACGGAGTTCTGCGTGGACATCGTCGTCAAGGGCCGCAAGACCGAGGTGCCCGAGCGGTTCCGCAAGCACGTGGCCGAGAAGCTGAAGCTGGAGAAGATCCAGAAGCTCGATGGCAAGGTGATCAGCCTCGACGTCGAGGTGTCCAAGGAGCCCAACCCCCGACAGGCCGACCGTTGCGACCGAGTGGAGATCACGCTCCGCTCCCGCGGTCCGGTGATCCGGGCGGAGGCAGCGGCCAGCGATCCGTACGCGGCACTCGACCTGGCGGCGGAGAAGCTGGACGCCCGGCTGCGCAAGCAGCACGACAAGCGGTTCTCGCGCCGTGGCGCGCGCCGGATCTCGGCCGCCGAGGTCCCCGACCACGTCCCTGGCGCGGCGACGCTGAACGGGAACGGCCACCCCGTCCACGAGGAAGAGACGGACGGCGTCCCCACGAAGAAGATCGGCTCGCTCGAGGTCAAGGGTGAAGGCCCCCTCATCGTCCGCGAGAAGACCCACGTCGCCTCCCCGATGACTCTCGACCAGGCCCTCTACGAGATGGAACTGGTCGGCCACGACTTCTACCTGTTCGTCGACTCCGAGACCAAGGAACCGAGTGTCGTCTACCGGCGGCACGCCTACGACTACGGCGTCATCCACCTCAGCACCGACCCGATGGTCGCCCAGGCGCAGTCTCCCGCGCCCGGCGGCACGCTGGGTGGCTGATCCGCACGGCCGGCAGTTGAGCCAGTGCCCCTGGAGCGCCTGTGCGCCCCCAGGGGCACCGGTGTGCGACCACTTCGCGCCCCGCTCTGTCACCGCGTTGTCGCCCGGGCATGGAATCATGGCCGCAATGGCCCAACCGGTGGGCCGTTGCCTTGGGTTGGCGTTGGCGCAGCACCACAGGCCACAGCCTTCAGGGGGAGGAACGATGGCGGACAGCTTCGGACCGATGCAGGACGGAGATGCCGACGGCGGCGTCGTCGGCATGGGCCCGGACGCGGGCTCTCCACGCAAGGAACCGATCAGAGTCCTTGTCGTGGACGACCACGCCCTCTTCCGCCGTGGCCTGGAGATCGTGCTCGCGGCCGAGGAGGACATCCAGGTCGTCGGTGAGGCCGGGGACGGCGCGGAGGCCGTCGACAAGGCCGCCGACCTGCTGCCCGACATCGTCCTGATGGACGTACGGATGCCCAAGCGCGGCGGGATCGAGGCGTGCACCTCCATCAAGGAGGTCGCCCCCAGCGCGAAGATCATCATGCTGACGATCAGCGACGAAGAGGCCGATCTCTACGACGCGATCAAGGCGGGCGCGACCGGTTATCTCCTCAAGGAGATCTCCACGGACGAGGTGGCCACCGCTATTCGCGCGGTGGCCGACGGGCAGTCGCAGATCAGCCCTTCGATGGCGTCGAAACTGCTCACCGAGTTCAAATCGATGATCCAGCGCACCGACGAGCGCCGACTGGTGCCGGCGCCGCGGCTCACCGACCGCGAACTCGAGGTCCTCAAGCTGGTCGCCACGGGAATGAACAACCGGGACATCGCCAAGGAGTTGTTCATCTCCGAGAACACCGTGAAGAACCACGTGCGCAACATCCTGGAGAAGCTGCAGCTGCACTCCAGGATGGAGGCCGTGGTGTACGCGATGCGGGAGAAGATCCTCGAAATCCGCTGACGCACATCCGCCGACGCCGCTCAGCGCAGCGCTGCGATCAGCGCCCGGGTCACCTCCTTGGTGAGCGGCTCGTGCAGCTCGGGGGCGTCCACACGCTCCACTCGTACGGAGGTGCAGTTCACCCAGCTCGCCGCCTCGACCAGCGCCTCGGCCACCGCCGGGACTGCCTTCGGGCCGTCCAGGGTGACCTGCTTGGCGACCAGCGTCTCGCCCGCGCGTGCCGGGTCCACGCGCCCCACCAGACGCCCGCCCGCCAGGACCGGCATCGCGAAGTAGCCGTGCACCCGCTTCGGCTTGGGGACGTACGCCTCCAGGCGGTGGGTGAAGCCGAAGATCCGCTCCGTGCGCGCCCGTTCCCAGATCAGGGAGTCGAACGGGGACAGCAGCGTGGTGCGGTGGCGGCCGCGCGGGGGCGTGGCGAGCGCCTCCGGGTCGGCCCAGGCCGGCTTGGACCAGCCCTCGACCGTGACCGGGACCAGGCCCGAGTCGGCGATCACCGCGTCGACCTGCTCGCCCTTGAGGCGGTGGTAGTCGGCGATGTCCGCACGCGTGCCGACGCCCAGGGACTGGCCCGCAAGTCGGACCAGGCGGCGCAGGCACTCCGTGTCGTCCAGCTCGTCGTGCAGCAGTGCCTCCGGAATGGCGCGCTCGGCGAGGTCGTACACCCGCTTCCAGCCGCGGCGCTGCACGCACACCACCTCGCCGTACATCAGCGCGCGCTCCACGGCGACCTTGGCGCCGGACCAGTCCCACCACTCGCTGGTGCGCTTGGCGCCGCCCAACTCCGTGGCGGTGAGCGGGCCTTCGGCGCGCAGCTGCTTGACGACCTGGTCGTAGGCGCCGTCGGGGAGATCGTGGTTCCAGTGCGGGCGGGCGCGGTAGGCGCGGCGGCGGAAGGCGAAGTGGGGCCATTCCTCGACGGGGAGGATGCACGCGGCGTGGGACCAGTACTCGAAGGCGTGGGGCTCGCCGGTCGCGGCCGTGTTCCAGTACGCGTCCTCCACCGTCTTGCGGCCCACTCTGCCGAGGCGGGCGTACGGGATGAGTTCGTGCGAGCGGGCGAGGACGGAGATGGTGTCCAGCTGGACCGCGCCGAGATGGCGGAGGACGCCGCGGACTCCGGCCTTGCGGTCGGGGGAGCCGAGGAAACCCTGGGCGCGCAGGGCGATTCGGCGGGCGTCGTCTGCCGAGAGCTCGGTGGTGGGGCGCGGGGTCGTCATGGTCCGCACGATAGAAGGTGGGTCTGACAATGCGGGGTGACCTGCGCGTTCGCGGTCAGTGGTGCGAGGGCGGCGCCGGCAGGTACGGGGCCGTCGACGGCAGGCCCAGGTCCGAGGGCAGGAGGGCGCCGACCCAGGCGTCTCGGCGGACGCCCTGGTGGATCATCGCGGAGCGCAGGGTGCCCTCGACGACGAAACCGGCGCGCTCGGCCACCGCGCGCGAGGGGGTGTTGCCGACTTCCGCGCGCCATTCCACGCGGTCGACGGACAGTTCGGCGAAGGCCCAGCGTGAAATTGTGGCCACGGCCTCGGTGACGTAACCCTTGCCGCGGTGTTCCTTGGTGCCCCAGAAACCGATCTCGGCCGTGCTCAGTGAACGCATGTAGAGGCCGATCATGCCGACCAGTTCCTCCCCTTCGGGGAGGAACAGTCCCCAGTCGAGCATCGTGCCGTTGGCCCAGCCGTCGGGCACCATCTGCTGCGTGAAAGCCTGGGCGTGCTCGGGCAGATAGGGCGAGGGAATCGTCGTCCAGCGCTGGATGTCGGGATCCTGTGCGGCCTTGTAGACGGCGTCGGTGTCCTGCGGGCCGGGCGGGCGCAGGAGAAGGCGGGCGGTCGTGAGCGTGACGGGGTCCATCGGCCGATTCTGCTCGGGGCCCGGACGGGCGCGCCAACTTTTTGCCGTGCGTGAGCGGGTGATCACAATTCGCGCAATTCGTCGGAGGGAGACGGCACCATCCGCGGGGCCCGTCCGTTGTCCCCTTTGAAGAAGATTTGAAGCGGTGTGCCGACCAGTCCACGGCCGTCGTCACAGCAGGCCTCCCGACCGGGCCGGGTCCTCGCATACGATGGCCGTTGCTCAGTAAGTCAAATGGAAACCGACCGTCCCAGGCCCGACCGGCAAGGAGACCAACCCCCGTGTCCGTCCTCTCGAAGATCATGCGTGCAGGCGAAGGCAAGATCCTGCGCAAGCTGCACCGCATCGCGGACCAGGTCAACTCCATCGAAGAGGACTTCGAAGGCCTCTCCGACGCCGAGCTGCGCGCCCTCACCGACGAGTACAAGCAACGTTACGAAGAGGGCGAGAGCCTGGACGACCTGCTCCCCGAGGCCTTCGCCACCGTGCGCGAGGCCGCCAAGCGCGTCCTCGGCCAGCGCCACTACGACGTGCAGATCATGGGCGGCGCGGCCCTCCACCTCGGCTACGTGGCCGAGATGAAGACCGGTGAGGGCAAGACCCTCGTCGGCACCCTGCCCGCGTATCTGAACGCGCTGTCGGGCAAGGGCGTCCACCTCATCACGGTCAACGACTACCTGGCCGAGCGCGACTCCGAGATGATGGGCCGCGTCCACCGCTTCCTCGGCCTCGAAGTCGGCTGCATCCTCGCCAACATGACGCCGGCGCAGCGCCGCGAGCAGTACGCGTGCGACATCACGTACGGCACGAACAACGAGTTCGGCTTCGACTACCTCCGCGACAACATGGCGTGGTCGAAGGACGAGCTGGTCCAGCGCGGGCACAACTTCGCGATCGTCGACGAGGTCGACTCCATCCTGGTCGACGAGGCCCGTACGCCGCTGATCATCTCCGGCCCCGCCGACCAGGCCACCAAGTGGTACGGCGACTTCGCCAAGCTGGTCCTGCGCCTGAAGAAGGGCGAGGCGGGCAACCCGCTCAAGGGCGTCGAGGAGACCGGCGACTACGACGTCGACGAGAAGAAGCGCACGGTCGCCATCCACGAGGCCGGCGTCTCCAAGGTCGAGGACTGGCTGGGCATCGACAACCTCTACGAGTCGGTGAACACGCCTCTGGTGGGCTACCTGAACAACGCCATCAAGGCGAAGGAGCTCTTCAAGAAGGACAAGGACTACGTCGTCCTCGACGGCGAGGTCATGATCGTCGACGAGCACACCGGCCGTATCCTCGCCGGCCGCCGCTACAACGAGGGCATGCACCAGGCGATCGAGGCGAAGGAAGGGGTGGACATCAAGGACGAGAACCAGACCCTCGCCACGATCACCCTCCAGAACTTCTTCCGCCTCTACAAGCGCCACGATCAGGACGGCAAGGAACAGCCCGGCCTGTCCGGCATGACGGGTACGGCGATGACCGAGGCCGCCGAGTTCCACCAGATCTACAAGCTCGGCGTCGTCCCGATCCCGACCAACCGGCCGATGATCCGCAAGGACCAGTCGGACCTGATCTACCGCACCGAGGTCGCGAAGTTCGAGGCGGTCGTCGACGACATCGTCGAGAAGCACGAGAAGGGCCAGCCGATCCTCGTCGGTACGACGTCGGTCGAGAAGTCCGAGTACCTCTCGCAGCAGCTGTCCAAGCGAGGCGTTCAGCACGAAGTGCTGAACGCGAAGCAGCACGACCGTGAGGCGATCATCGTCGCCCAGGCCGGCCGCAAGGGCGCCGTCACCGTGGCCACCAACATGGCCGGCCGTGGTACGGACATCAAGCTCGGCGGCAACCCCGACGACCTCGCCGAGGCGGAGCTGCGCCAGCGCGGCCTCGACCCCGAGGAGCACATCGAGGAGTGGGCGCAGGCGCTGCCGGCCGCCCTGGAGCGGGCCGAGAAGGCAGTGAAGGCGGAGTTCGAGGAGGTCAAGGAGCTCGGCGGGCTCTACGTCCTCGGCACCGAGCGGCACGAGTCGCGCCGTATCGACAACCAGCTGCGCGGCCGCTCCGGCCGTCAGGGCGACCCCGGCGAGTCCCGCTTCTACCTCTCCCTCGGCGACGACCTGATGCGCCTGTTCAAGGCCCAGATGGTCGAGCGCGTGATGTCGATGGCGAACGTCCCGGACGACGTGCCGATCGAGAACAAGATGGTCACGCGCGCGATCGCGTCCGCGCAGTCGCAGGTCGAGCAGCAGAACTTCGAGACCCGTAAGAACGTCCTGAAGTACGACGAGGTCCTCAACCGCCAGCGTGAGGTCATCTACGGCGAGCGCCGCCGCGTCCTGGAGGGCGAGGACCTGCAGGAGCAGGTCGGCCACTTCATGGACGACACGATCGACGCGTACGTCAACGCCGAGACCGCCGAGGGCTTCGCCGAGGACTGGGACCTCGACCGCCTCTGGGGCGCCTTCAAGCAGCTCTACCCGGTGAAGATCACCGTCGAGGAGCTGGAGGAGGCCGCGGGTGACCGGGCCGGTCTGACCGCCGAGTTCATCTCCGAGTCCATCAAGGACGACATCCACGAGCAGTACGAGGCGCGCGAGGCGCAGCTCGGCTCCGAGATCATGCGTGAGCTGGAGCGGCGGGTCGTGCTGTCGGTCCTGGACCGCAAGTGGCGCGAGCACCTCTACGAGATGGACTACCTCCAGGAGGGCATCGGCCTGCGCGCGATGGCGCAGAAGGACCCGCTGGTCGAGTACCAGCGCGAGGGCTTCGACATGTTCACCGCCATGATGGAGGGCATCAAGGAGGAGTCCGTCGGCTACCTGTTCAACCTGGAGGTCCAGGTCGAGCAGCAGGTCGAGGAGGTCCCGGTCGAGGACGCGGCGCCGGTCGACATGGAGAAGCAGGACGCGGTGCCGGCTCAGGCGGGTTCCCGGCCGGAGATCCGCGCCAAGGGGCTGGACGCCCCGCAGCGCCGCAACCTCCACTTCTCCGCGCCGACCGTGGACGGCGAAGGCGGCACCATCGAGGGTGACTTCGTCGGCGACGACGAGCCGGTCCGCTCGGAGGCGGACGGCCTCACGCGCGCGGAGCGGCGCAAGCAGTCGCGTGGCGGGCGTCGCCGTAAGAAGTAGGCAGACGGAGACAGTCGCGGGCCGGTACGTCCCGGTGTTCGCGGCGCCGTAGCGGTTTGAAGGGCCGGGTCACCCGAGGGTGCCCGGCCCTTCGGCGTGCGTGGTGGCGGAGGCTAGTCGTCGGCAGGGAGTGGCGGGCGGGCTCCGCCCAGCTCCACCGCCGTGCAGCGCCAGCGCAGGTCGGCGCCCTGTTCCAGGCGGAAGGCCATGGCGCGCAGCTGGTCGCCGGCGCCGATGCGGGCGAAGGCCTCGATGGCGCCGGGGCGCGGGACGCAGTAGCCGATGTCACGGACGACGGGGCGTGGGCCACGGGTGCGCAGGGGGCCGCGTTCGGCCAGCCAGGCGAGCTCGTCGTAGGCCCGGCCGATCGTGTGCCGGAGCATCCAGTGGACGGGCCGCTGGCCGCTCAGGACGGCGAGGAGGCGGTCGGCGAAGAGATCGGTGGGGCTGGGCTGCGGGACGGGGGCGCGGAGGGGCTGGGCGGGGCGGGTGGTGGTGGGGGAAGCGACAGCGAGGGCTGTCGACGCGGCGCTTCGAGGTGCCGGGTGAGAGGCCGGGCGGTCGGCGTTACGAGACGTCGATCGGGCGGCGCCGTGAGACGCGGGGCGGACGGAATTGTGCGGCGTCGCGCTGTGAGGCGCTCGGCTGGTGGCCGAGCCCGGGGGCGAGGCGTGGGCGAGGGACGTGGTGGTGGAGCTCCCTGGAGCCGACCCGGGGCGGCCGTCCGTGGGCCTGGTGTTGCCGTAAGGGCCCGTGCCGCGGGCTCCCGGCGGGCGGCCGCCTCCCGGGGCGGGGCGGGTCGTGGGTGCTCCCGGGTTGCGTGGTGGGGTGCCGCCCGGGCGGCGGGAGTCGCGGCGGCCCGGCGGGCGGGTGCCGGGCTGGAGCTGGGCCCTGGTCATGACCTTGTGCATCGGGGTCCCCGTTCAGTCGGCCCGGGTTGTACCGGGCGGTAACTTGGTGTTGGGGATCTTGTACGGGGCGATGAGGCGCCGCTGCAAGGAAGGGCGGGGCCGTGCCGGGGCGGCCGGGATCTTCACCTATCAGGGTGATCCGAGGGATCCGAAGCCCGTGTTCGCAAGGGGGTTCAGGGTGAATTCCGGGAGCGATGTCGACGGCTCCCAGGCCCTCCGCGGGGACTCGAAAGGGGACACCGCACGTATCCTGAAGGCCCTCCGGGAGACGCGGGACCGCCGCACTTGCCCGGGGCCCAGCGGAGCCTCCGACCACGAAAGCGGCCACCATGCGCGTCTACGTCCCCCTGACCCTCCCCGGGCTCGCCGAGGCGTACAAGACGGGAGAGCTGGGGGTCGGGCCGTTCGTCGCCTACGCCGTCACACCCGCACTGCGCGAGTGGTACCTCTCCGACGACATCGAGGAGCTGGAGTACGCCGCCCTCAACCGCGCCGCGCTCGCCTCGCTGAGGTTGCTCGCCGCCGACCCCGAGGCGGTACGGCGCCGGGTCGTCGTCGCCGTCGACGTGCCCGACGGCGCGGCTCTCGCCGACCCCGACCGGGGGCTCGACCCGGCGGCGCTGGGCGAGGTGCGGGTGACCGGGACCGTGTCGCTGGCCAAGGCGGCCGCCGTGCACGTCGACCTCGACGACGCGGAGTCGGACGTCGCCGCCGCGGCCGAGGCGCTGCCCGCGGCGGACGCCGGGGACGACGACGCGCAGTTCGTGGTCGACGGCGCCGAGGACCACGAACTGCTGTGGTACGCCACGCAGGAGATCCCCAACCTGGTGGGGCTCGGGGACTGAGCCGGCCAAACCCCTCCACACCCTCGTTGACCTGCCGTTCTCTTGATTGTCAGTGGCGGCGGGTACGTTTTTGGCATGGGGATGCACACTGGGGCGCACATCGTGTGGGACTGGAACGGGACGCTGTTCCACGACAACGACGCGATCATCGGCGCGACGAACGCGGCTTTCGGGGAGCTGGGCCTGGAGCCGATCACGATGGAGCGGTACCGGGCGCTGTACTGCGTGCCGGTGCCGAAGTTCTACGAGCGGTTGCTGGGGCGGCTGCCGACGGACGCCGAGTGGGAGGTCATGGACGAGACCTTCCACCGGTACTACGCCGAGCACCGGGGCAGGTGCGCGCTGACCGAGGGTGCGGCGGAGCTGCTCGCCGGGTGGCGGTCGGCGGGGCGCAGCCAGTCGATCCTGAGCATGTACGGGCATGACGAACTCGTGCCGCTGGTACGGGGGTTCGGGATAGCGGACCACTTCATACGCGTCGACGGGCGCACCGGCCCGTCCGGCGGGAGCAAGGCGGAGCACATGGTGCGGCACCTCGCCTCGCTCGCCATGGTCGAACCGGCTCGTACGGTGGTGATAGGCGACGCCGCCGACGACGCGGTGGCCGCGTTGCACGTGGGGGCGCGGGCCGTGCTCTACACCGGCGGGTCGCACAGTCGGGCCAGTCTGGAAGAGGTCGGGGTGCCTGTCGTGGACACGTTGGCGGAGGCCGTCGTGGAAGCGGAGCGACTGGCGGCCTGAGCGGGCACTGCGACCGCCCCCGGTCCGCGTCGGCCGGCCAGGTGACCGCCTAGGTGACCGGCGCCTTCGCCCGCAGCACCGTCAGGAACTCCCGCATCCACGCCGAATGGTCCGGCCACGCCCGTGACGAGACCAGCGTGCCGTCGACCACCGCCTCCGCGTCCTGGAAGGTGGCGCCGGCGGACTGCATGTCGGGTTCGAGGGCCGGGTACGCCGTGACCCGGCGGCCGCGCAGGCCGTCGACCGCGGCGGTGAGGAGGGGGCCGTGGCAGATCTGGGCGACCGGCTTGTCGGCGTCGAAGAAGGACTTGAGGATCTTGCGGAGTTCGGGGTCGTTGCGCAGGTACTCGGGGGCCCGGCCGCCGGGGATGACGATCGCGGCGTACTCGCCGGGATCGACCTCCGCGAAGGCCAGGACGGCGGGCCAGGTGTAGCCGGGCTTCTCGGTGTACGTGTCGAAGCCGGGTTCGAAGTCGTGGACGACGAACCGCAGCTTCTTGCGGGCGGGGGCCGCGATGTGGACCTCGTAGCCCTCCTCGCGCAGGCGCTGGTAGGGGTACAGGACCTCCAGCGACTCCGCCGCGTCTCCGGTGACGATCAGGATTTTGGCTGCCATGTCGGCAACGTGCCTCCGGCGGACGGTCTTGCCAAGAGGGCGCGCGACGCCGGATGCGTACCGCTCACGCCCTCGGCGTACCGCTCACACCCTCGCCCCTGTGCAGAACGTCAAAGTTCCACCCCCGGTTTTGTACACATACGGCTCATGACGGGCCCCCTGTAGGTGGCTATAGCCTTAGTGGCGTGATCAGCGCGATAGTTCGCGGGGGCACTGTTGCCCCTGCCCTGCGCCCGGTGAGCACGGATCATCTCCGTGACCGGGCGGCGGTCGCTGGTCCTCGCGGGCGAGAGGGGGCCCGCACGGCCCCCGGGATGCCGGACAGCAGCTGGGCGAAGGCGCCGCAGAGATCAGCGTCACACTCCCCGGCGGGCTCAAAAATGGCTCATATCTTCCCGCTCATCTCACCTTGCGGCATAGCGTCTGAGCAGACCGGAGAACCCGGGCCGTGGCGACGAGCCGCAGGGGAAGAGACCGTACTTCCTTCTACGTCACGCAACGGCGCGCGACAGGAGCCAGAGGACAATGCAGACCAAGCTGGACGAAGCCAAGGCCGAGCTGCTGGAGAGGGCCGCTCGGGTAGCTGAGAACAGCCCGGTCGGGGGGCACCTACCGACCGGGACGACGGACGAGGGCACGCCGGACACCCCGGACCGTGAGACCGTGCTCGCGTTCCTCCAGCGCTACTACCTGCACACCGCCCCGGAGGACCTCGGCGACCGGGACCCGGTCGACATCTTCGGAGCCGCCTTCTCCCACTACCGGCTGGCCGAGAACCGCCCGCAGGGTACGGCCAACGTGCGGGTGCACACGCCCACCGTGGAGGAGAACGGGTGGACGTGCAGCCACTCGGTCGTCGAGGTCGTCACCGACGACATGCCCTTCCTCGTCGACTCGGTCACCAATGAGCTGACCCGGCAGGGACGCGGCATCCACGTCGTCATCCACCCGCAGATCGTCGTGCGCCGGGACGTCACCGGCAAGCTGATCGAGGTGCTCACCGCGCAGCCGGGCGGCAAGCTGCCGCACGACGCGCACACCGAGTCCTGGATCCACGTCGAGATCGACCGCGAGACCGACCGCGGCGACCTCAAGCAGATCACCGCCGAGCTGCTGCGGGTCCTGTCCGACGTCCGTGAGGCCGTCGAGGACTGGGACAAGATGCGCGACGCGGCGCTGCGCATGGCCGACGAGCTGCCCACCGAGCCCGTCGCCTCCGACCTGCGCGAGCAGGAGATCGAGGAGGCCCGCGAGCTGCTGCGCTGGCTGGCCGCCGACCACTTCACCTTCCTCGGCTACCGCGAGTACCAGCTGCGCGAGGACGACTCGCTGGCCGCCGTCCCCGGCACCGGCCTCGGCATCCTGCGCTCCGACCCGCAGCACTCCGAGGAGGAGGGCCACCCGGTCAGCCCGTCCTTCGAGCGGCTGCCCGCCGACGCCCGCGCCAAGGCCCGCGAGCACAAGCTCCTGGTCCTGACCAAGGCCAACAGCCGGGCCACCGTGCACCGGCCGTCGTATCTGGACTACATCGGCGTCAAGAAGTTCGACGCGGACGGCAATGTCGTCGGCGAGCGCCGCTTCCTCGGTCTGTTCTCCTCCGCCGCCTACACCGAGTCGGTGCGCCGGGTTCCCGTCATCCGCCGCAAGGTCGACGAGGTCCTGGAGCGCGCCGGTTTCTCGCCCAACAGCCACGACGGGCGCGACCTGCTGCAGATCCTGGAGACGTACCCGCGCGACGAGCTCTTCCAGACGCCGGCCGCGGAGCTGGAGTCCATCGCCACCTCGGTCCTGTACCTGCAGGAGCGGCGGAGGCTCAGGCTCTACCTGCGCCAGGACGAGTACGGCCGCTACTACTCCGCCCTCGTCTACCTCCCGCGCGACCGCTACACCACCGGCGTCCGCCTCAGGATCATCGACATCCTCAAGGAGGAACTCGACGGCATCAGCGTCGACTTCACGGCCTGGAACACCGAGTCGATCCTCTCCCGGCTGCACTTCGTGGTCCGGGTCCCGCAGGGCACCGAGCTGCCGCAGCTGTCCGACGCCGACAAGGACCGCATCGAGGCCCGACTGGTCGAGGCCGCCCGCTCCTGGGCCGACGGCTTCGCGGAGGCGCTGAACGCCGAGTGCGGCGAGGAGCACGCCGCCGAGCTGCTGCGCCGCTACAACAACAGCTTCCCCGAGGGCTACAAGGCCGACCACACCCCGCGCGCCGCGGTCGCCGACCTCGTCCACCTGGAGGCGCTCACCGAGGAGCGGAACTTCGCCCTCAGCCTGTACGAGCCGGTGGGCGCCGCCCCCGAGGAGCGCCGCTTCAAGATCTACCGCAAGGGCGAGGCCGTCTCCCTGTCGGCCGTGCTGCCGGCCCTGAGCCGGCTCGGCGTCGAGGTGACGGACGAGCGGCCGTACGAACTGCGCTGCTCGGACCGTACGACGGCCTGGATCTACGACTTCGGCCTGCGCCTGCCCAAGTCGCAGAACGGCAGCGGGGACTACCTCGGCGACGACGCCCGCGAGCGCTTCCAGGAGGCCTTCGCCGCGACCTGGACCGGCAAGGCGGAGAACGACGGCTTCAACGCCCTCGTGCTCAGCGCCGGGCTGACCTGGCGCCAGGCGATGATGCTGCGGGCGTACGCGAAGTACCTGCGGCAGGCGGGCTCCACCTTCTCGCAGGACTACATGGAGGACACCCTCCGCAACAACGTCCACACCACCCGGCTGCTCGTCTCCCTGTTCGAGGCGCGGCAGTCGCCGGACCGCCAGCGCGCCGGGCGCGAGATCGTCGACGCCCTCCTCGAAGAGGTCGACGCGGCACTCGACCAGGTGGCGAGCCTCGACGAGGACCGGATCCTGCGGTCCTTCCTGACCGTCATCAAGGCGACGCTCCGTACGAACTTCTTCCAGGAGGCGGCGGGCGGCAAGCCGCACGAGTACGTCTCCATGAAGTTCGACCCGCAGGCCATCCCGGACCTGCCGGCGCCGCGTCCGGCGTACGAGATCTGGGTGTACTCGCCGCGCGTCGAGGGCGTGCACCTGCGCTTCGGCAAGGTCGCGCGCGGAGGCCTGCGCTGGTCCGACCGGCGTGAGGACTTCCGGACCGAGATCCTCGGCCTGGTCAAGGCGCAGATGGTGAAGAACACCGTCATCGTGCCGGTCGGCGCGAAGGGCGGCTTCGTCGCCAAGCAGCTGCCCGATCCGAGCGTGGACCGGGACGCGTGGCTGGCCGAGGGCATCGCCTGCTACAAGACCTTCATCTCGGCGCTGCTCGACATCACCGACAACATGGTGGCCGGCGAGGTCGTGCCCCCGGCCGACGTCGTACGGCACGACGAGGACGACACCTACCTCGTGGTCGCCGCCGACAAGGGCACCGCGACCTTCTCCGACATCGCCAACGGAGTGGCGGAGACGTACAACTTCTGGCTCGGCGACGCCTTCGCCTCCGGCGGCTCCGCGGGCTACGACCACAAGGGCATGGGCATCACCGCCCGCGGCGCCTGGGAGTCCGTCAAGCGGCACTTCCGCGAGCTCGGCGTCGACACGCAGTCCGAGGACTTCACGGTCGTCGGCATCGGCGACATGTCCGGTGACGTGTTCGGCAACGGCATGCTGCTGAGCGAGCACATCCGCCTGGTCGCCGCCTTCGACCACCGGCACATCTTCATCGACCCGAACCCGGACGCGGCCACCTCCTACGCCGAGCGCCGCCGCGTCTTCGACCTCCCGCGCTCCAGCTGGGCCGACTACGACACCCAGCTGATCTCGGCCGGCGGCGGCGTGTTCCCCCGTACCGCCAAGGCCATCCAGCTCACCGCGCAGATCCGCGAGGCCCTCGGGATCGAGGGCAAGGTCGCCAAGATGACCCCGGCCGACCTGATGAAGGCGATCCTGCAGGCGCCGGTGGACCTGCTGTGGAACGGCGGCATCGGTACGTACGTCAAGGCCTCCACCGAGTCCCACGCGGACGTCGGCGACAAGGCCAACGACCCGATCCGCGTCGACGGCGCCGACCTGCGCGTGCGGGTCGTCGGCGAGGGCGGCAACCTCGGCCTGACCCAGCTCGGCCGGATCGAGTTCGCGCTGCACGGTGGCAAGATCAACACGGATGCCATCGACAACAGCGCGGGCGTGGACACCTCCGACCACGAGGTGAACATCAAGATCCTGCTCAACGGCCTGGTCGCGGACGGCGATCTGACCGTCAAGCAGCGCAACAAGGTCCTCGCCGAGATGACCGACGAGGTCGGCCACCTGGTGCTGCGCAACAACTACGCGCAGAACACGGCCATCGCCAACGCGCTCACCCAGTCCAAGGACATGCTCCACGCCCAGCAGCGCTTCATGCGTCACCTGGTGCGCGAGGGCCACCTCGACCGGGCGCTCGAGTTCCTGCCGACCGACCGCCAGATCCGCGAGCGCCTCGCGCAGGGCCAGGGCCTGACCGGCCCGGAGACGGCCGTGCTGATGGCGTACACGAAGATCACGGTCGCCGACGAGCTGCTGCACACCTCGCTCCCGGACGACCCCTACCTGCGCGGACTGCTGCACGCCTACTTCCCGACGGCGCTGCGCGAGCAGTTCCCGCAGTACATGGACAACCACCCGCTGCGTCGCGAGATCGTGACGACCGTGCTGGTCAACGACACGGTCAACACGGGCGGTACGACGTATCTGCACCGCCTCCGCGAGGAGACGGGCGCGTCGCTGGAGGAGATCGTGCGGGCGCAGACCGCGGCCCGCGCGATCTTCAGCTCGGCGCCGGTGTGGGACGCGGTGGAGGCCCTCGACAACCAGGTCGAGGCCGCCGTACAGACCCGGATCCGGCTGCACTCGCGCCGGCTCGTCGAGCGCGGCACGCGCTGGCTGCTCAACAACCGGCCGCAGCCGCTCCAGCTCGCCGAGACCGTCGACTTCTTCGCCGAGCGCGTCGAGCAGGTCTGGTCGCAGCTGACCAAGCTGCTGCGCGGCGCGGACCTGGAGTGGTGGCAGCGGATCTACGACGAGCTGACCGGTGCCGGCGTGCCGGACGAACTCGCCACGCGCGTGGCCGGGTTCTCCTCCGCCTTCCCGGCGCTCGACATCGTCTCGGTGGCCGACCGCATGGGCAAGGAGCCGCTGGACGTCGCCGAGGTCTACTACGACCTCGCCGACCGGCTGCACATCACCCAGCTCATGGACCGCATCATCGAACTGCCCCGCGCGGACCGCTGGCAGTCCATGGCCCGCGCCTCCATCCGCGAGGACCTCTACGCCGCCCACGCGGCGCTGACCTCGGACGTCCTGGCCGTCGGCAACGGCACCTCGACGCCCGAGCAGCGCTTCAAGGCGTGGAACGAGAAGAACGCGGCGATCCTGGGCCGGGCGCGCACGACCCTGGACGAGATCCAGGGCTCGGAGACCTTCGACCTCGCCAACCTGTCGGTGGCGATGCGCACGATGCGCACGCTGCTGCGCCAGCACTCGTAGGCGGTACGAGCGTCTCGTAGGCGATACGACGAAGAGGGCGCCCCCCGAGCAGGGGGCGCCCTCTTCGTGTGCGGGAGCTCAGGCCGGCACAGTCGTCGTCGGCTTGGGCTTCGGCTTTGCCTTGGGCTTCGGCTTGTTGCCCTTGTCCCCGGTGAAGGCCTCGTACTGCTCCATGACCTCCTCGGTCGGCCCGTCCATGCGCAGCTCGCCGCGCTCCAGCCACAGCACGCGGTCGCAGGTGTCGCGGATGGACTTGGCGCTGTGGCTGACCAGGAAGACCGTGCCCGCCTGCTCGCGCAGCGCACGGATCCGCTCCTCGGACCGGATGCGGAAGGCCGCGTCACCGGTGGCCAGCGCCTCGTCGATGAGCAGGACGTCGTGGTCCTTGGCGGCGGCGATGGAGAAGCGCAGCCGGGCGGACATGCCGGAGGAGTACGTCCGCATCGGGAGGGTGATGAAGTCGCCCTTCTCGTTGATGCCGGAGAAGTCGACGATGTCCTGGTAGCGGTCCTTGATCTGCTCCCGGGACATGCCCATGGCGAGACCGCCGAGGTAGACGTTGCGCTCGCCGGTCAGGTCGCTCATCAGGGCCGCGTTGACGCCCAGCAGGGAGGGCTGGCCGTCGGTGAAGATACGGCCGTTCTCCACCGGGAGCAGGCCGGCGATCGCCTTGAGCAGCGTCGACTTGCCGGAACCGTTGGTGCCGATCAGGCCGACCGCCTCGCCCTTGTACGCGACGAAGGAGACGTTCTTGACAGCGTGCACCGTGCGCACGCCGGCCGCCTTCTCGGTCTGCTTCCGCCGCAGCATGCGGTTGAGCGCGGCGGTCGCGGAGCCCTTGCCGGCGCCGGTGCCGTTGACCCGGTAGACGATGTCGACGCCGTCGACGACGACGGTGGGGATCCGCTCGTCGGGCGTGCGGCCGGCGGGGACTCGGTCGTTGATCTCGAAGGTGTTCTCAGCCACGGCCGTACGTCTCCTCAGCCTTCCAGAAGTAGATGAAGCCGACGACTCCGGCGAGCAGCGCCCAGCCCGACGCGAGCGCCCACACGTGGGGCGGCAGCTGGCTGGCGTGGAAGCTGTCGATCAGGGAGTAGCGCATCAGGTCGATGTAGACGGCCGGCGGGTTGGCCTTGAGGACGGGGGCCACCCAGCTCGGCAGGCCCTTGTGCTGGCCGGTCAGCCGCTCGATGCTCCACATGACGCCGGAGATGTACATCCAGGTGCGCAGCACGAACGGCATCAGCTGCGCGATGTCCGGGGTCTTGGCGCCGAGCCGGGCCATGATCATCGCCACGCCGGCGTTGAAGGTGAACTGCAGGATCAGCGCCGGGACCGCCAGCACCCAGGAGGCCGCGACCGGCACACCGAAGCAGAGCAGGATGACGACCAGCGCGCACATCGAGAACAGCAGCTGCTGGAGCTGCTGCAGGGCGAACGAGATCGGCAGCGCGGCCCGCGGGAAGTGCAGGGCGCGGACCAGGCCGAGGTTGCCGGAGATGGCGCGGGTGCCCGACATGATGGAGCTCTGGGTGAACGTCCAGATGAAAACGCCCGTAACAAGGAACGGGATGTAGTCCGGCACGTTCCGCTTGGTGTCCAGCAGGACGCCGAAGATGAAGTAGTACACCGCGGCGTTCAGCAGCGGCGTCATGACCTGCCAGACCTGGCCGAGCTTCGCCTGGCTGTACTGGGAGGTGAGCTTGGCGGTGGCGAAGGCGCTGATGAAGTGGCGGCGGGCCCACAGCTGACGGACGTACTCCGGCAGGGAGGGGCGGGCGCCGCTGACCGAGAGGCCGTGCCGGGCGGCCAGCGCCGCGAGATCGTCGTCGGCCTGGGCCGGCGTCGGGGGCGGTGTGTGGAGGACCTGGCTCACATCCGCTGCTTTCGCTCGGGGGGAGGGGGGTGCGGGCGTCCGGCCCGTCGGCCGGCCGGTCCGTTGCCCCACGTTTCCTTACGCTTCTCTTCACGTTCTCTTACGTCGGGACGGGACCGTATCGTCGCAACGTGAGCGTAGGCCCAGTCGGCGTCGGAACGCAACCGTTTCGTCGTAACGTGTTTGTCCCCGGAGGGTCCCCGGAGGGTCCCCGGTGGATCCACGGCGAGTCCGTAGCGGCGTGAGGACGACACCGTTTCGTCGCAACGCCTGCCGCGTCAGGACGCAACCGTTTCGTCGCAACGCCCTATGCTGGACCGCATGACGACGAACGCCGAGGAGTCCCAGACGCGTCCGCGCCGCCGTGCTCCCGCCGGAGCGGCCGTTCTCCGCGAGGATGTGACCGAAGCCATTCGCGCGGCCGTCTTCGAGGAACTCGCGGCCGTCGGCTACGCGCGGATGTCCATCGAGGGGATCGCGCGCCGGGCGGGCGTCGGCAAGACCGCGGTCTACCGGCGCTGGAAGTCCAAGCTGCACCTCGTCCTCGACGTCGTCTCGGCGATCGCGGTGATGGGCCTGCCGACGCCCGACACGGGCTCCCTGGAGGGCGACCTGCGACTGCTGTACGAGGTGACCTCCCGGGCGCTGCGGCACCCGGTGGCCTCGCAGATCATCCCGGACCTGCAGGCCGAGGCGGCCCGCAATCCCGAGATCGCCGAGGCCATGCAGAAGACGCTGCGGGAGGGGCAGGAGGGGGTGGCCCTGAAGATCCTCGTGGCGGCCGAGCAGCGGCGCGAGATCCGTGTGGGGTTCGACGAGGAGCTGGCCCTCGACCTGATCTCGGGCCCGCTGTACTGGCGTTCCGTGGTGATCCGCGGTCCGAAGCTGCCCAAGGGGTACCTGGACGCGCTGACCCGGGCCACCGCGGAGGCCCTGAAGGCGCTTTGAGTATGCTGCGGTCCCCGGCCGCCGGTGGCCGTAGGAAAGTCGCCGTTCGGTGACCGGAGTTGAGGCGGAACAGCCGTGAGAGTCGTGATCGCCGAGGACAACGCCCTGCTGCGGGAGGGGCTGGTCCTGTTGCTGACGTCCGCCGGGCACGAGGTCGTGGCCGTCGCCGGGACCGGGCCCGAGACCCTGCCCGCGCTGCTGGAACACCGGCCCGACGCCGCCGTGCTCGATGTGCGCATGCCGCCCGGGTTCCGCGACGAGGGGCTGCGGGCGGCGCTGGAGGCGCGCAAGGAGATCCCCGGGCTGCCGGTGCTGGTGCTCTCGCAGTACGTCGAGGAGTCGTACGCCGCGGAGCTGCTGACCGGCGGGGCGAACGGGCTGGGCTACCTCCTCAAGGACCGTGTGGGCCGTGTGGACGAGTTCCTGGACGCCCTGGAGCGGGTCGCCTCCGGCGGTACGGCGCTCGACCCCGAGGTCGTCACGGAGCTCCTCACCCGCCGCAAGAACTCCCCGCTCGACTCCCTCACGCCGCGCGAGCGCGAGGTGCTGAAGCTGATGGCCGAGGGCCACGACAACGCGACGATCGCGAAGACGCTGGTCGTCACGGAACGCGCGGTGCACAAGCACATCGGCAACGTGTTCCTGAAGCTGGGCCTGCCGCCAAGCGACAGCGGACACCGCCGGGTGCTGGCGGTGCTGACGTATCTGAACAACCAGTAGCCCGGCCCAGGGGCTGGGGCTTCAGGCCCCCTGAGCGTCCAGCCGCCCGGCGAGCTCCGCCAACTCGCCCACGCGCAGCACCCGTTCACCGAACCCCGGCAGAGGCACGTGCAGCACGGTGCTCCAGCGCTCGGGAACGGCCCCGACCCCGTACACGGCACCCGCGAGCCCGCCGGTCACGGCCGCGACCGTGTCGGTGTCCCCGCCGAGGTCGACGGCGGCGCGCACGGCGGTCTCGTACGAGGAGGTCGTGCGCAGCGCCCAGACGGCGGAGGCGAGGCACGGCCACACCGCTCCGTTGAACTCCGTGGCCAGGTCGGGATGCCAGTCCGGCGCGAGCACGCGCGCGTACCGCTCACGGTGATCGGGGTGCACCGCCGCGAGCGTGTCCGTTACGGCGGTGAGTGGATCGCCGCCGTTCAGGGCGACGCGTATCAACTCGTGGAAGACCGCGGTCCCTTCCCAGGCCGCCCGGTCCCCGTGGGTGAGGGCGGCGATACGGCGGGCCGCGTCCATCGTGGCCTCCCGGCCCGCGCGCGCGAAGTACACGGCGGAGGTGGCCGCCCGCATCAACGCGCCGTTCCCGGCGGCCCGTTGGCTCGTCTGGAAGTGCACGGCCGCCGCCAGGTCCCAGGGATCGCCGCTCGTCAGTACCGCCTCGGTCTGCAGGCCGATGTCCTTCGGGTCGGCCGCGGCCCAGCGCCGGAACCGGGCGAAGACGTCGGCGGGTTCGAGGCCGCCGTGCTCCAGCAGGGACTCGCCGACCAGCACCGCCATCTGCGTGTCGTCGGTCGCCTCACCGGGATCCCACCCACCGCCACCGCACATCTCGCCGCCCGCACCAGGCACCGGAAACCGCGCGGAGAACGCCCCCTCGGGCCCGAACTCGAAGGGCGCGCCGAGAGCGTCCCCGACGGCCGACCCGATGACCGTGCCGAGGGCGCGGTCGGTGCGGGACGGGGTCGGGGAAGGGGCCGTAGAAGGGCCTGAGGAGGCGGTCCGGTCGTTCATCCGCGCAGGTTACGCCAGGCCGGTCGGCACTCACTCCGCGCAGGCTACGCCAGCCCGGTCCGCACTAACTCCGCGCCGCCTCCGGATGCGACCGCACCCACCCCTCCCAAGCCGACGCGATCATGTCCTGGACGTCGTGCTTGGCCTTCCACGCCAGTTCCGTGGCCGCCCGGTCCGCGGAGGCGACGACCCGGGCCGGGTCGCCGGGGCGGCGCGGGGTGACCGTCGGGGGACGGTCGTAACCGGTGATCGCGTTGATGCGGTCGATCATCTCGCGGACCGAGACGCCCTCGCCGCGGCCGATGTTGAGGGTCAGATCACGGCCGGGGGCGGACCGCAGGGCGCGGGCCGCGGCCACATGGGCCTCGGCCAGGTCGACCACGTGGATGTAGTCGCGCACGCACGTGCCGTCCGGGGTCGCGTAGTCGTCGCCGAAGATGCGCGGCGGGGCGTTCTCCGTGAGCTTCTCGAAGACCATGGGGATGAGGTTGAAGACGCCGACGTCGGCCAGTTCGGGGCTCGCGGCGCCCGCCACGTTGAAGTAGCGCAGGGAGGCCGTCGACAGGCCCGTGGCCCGGCCGGTCGCGCGGACCAGCCACTCGCCGGCCAGCTTCGTCTCGCCGTACGGCGACATGGGGACGCACGGGGTCTCCTCCGTCACCAGGTCCACGTCCGGCATGCCGTACACCGCCGCGGAGGAGGAGAAGACGAAGGAGGGCACGGAGGCGGCCGTCACCGCCTCCAGGAGGACCCGCAGGCCCTCCACGTTCTCGCGGTAGTAGTGCAGGGGGAGGTCCACCGACTCGCCGACCTGCTTCTTCGCCGCCAGATGGACGACCCCGGTGACCTCGTGCTCGGCCAGCGCGCGTGCGACCCGCTCGCCGTCCAGCGTCGAGCCCGTCACCAGCGGCACACCGTCCGGCACGCGCGCGGCGATGCCCGTCGACAGGTCGTCGTAGACCACGGTCCGCTCGCCCGCCTCGGTCATCGCCCGCACCACGTGCGCACCGATGTAGCCGGCGCCGCCGGTGATCAGCCAGGTCATGTGCGACCGTCCCCTCGTCAGTGGGCCCGTCTCCCGTGCCATGGTCGGGGCCGTCTTCCGGGTAACAGTGAAGCAGGCGGGACTGTCAGACGGGGACGGCCGGGGTGACTCCCTGTGCGTCCGGGGACACACGGGGTGTCCGGACGGCGGGCGCGGTCGCGGTCGAGCGCCACAGCCGGGTGAAGGACAGTACGGCGGCCGTGGCCAGGAGCCCGTTGCGTACGAGCATCAGGGCGCAGCCCGTCCACGTGCAGGCCATGACCTGGCCGTACAGGACCGGATACGCGACCGCGCTGACCGCGGTCGCCGCCAGGACGAGGACCGCGACCGGGCGCTGCGCGGTGTGCCGCGAGGTCAGGCACACGGCCGCCAGGCCCAGCAGCCAGATCATGTACTGGGGGCTGATCACGCGGCTGGTGACGGTGAACAGCAGCACCGCGCCGAGCGCCGCGTCGTACGGGGTCGCCGGCGTCCAGTGCCGGGCCCGAAGCCGCCACGCGAGCAGCAGCGCGAAGGCGAGCGCGGTGAGCGCGAGGGACGCGTGCGCGACGGTACGCACGTGTGGTCCCGTGAACTCGAAGGCGCCGTACTGGTAGTGGACCCGCCCCGGCCAGCCCGCGTGCGTCGCGAAGGCGAGCACCGTGCCGCCCAGGGACTCGATCTGCACGCCTCGCCCGCCCTGTTGGCGCAGGAAGTCGAAGGGGTGGGTGAACAGGGCCGCCAGGACGGCGAGCGTGCCGGTGCCCATGACGGCGGCCCGGCCCCACGCCGAGCGCGTCGCGCGCCCCCTCGGGATGCCGAGGAGCACCAGTACCGGCCAGACCTTCACCAGGGCGCCGAGCGCCGCGAACACCCCGCACGCGCGCGTGGAGCGCGACAACGTCAACAGGGAGATGACGGCCAGGGCCGTGACCTGGACGTCGTAGCGGGCGAGCGGGACGTTCAGGAGGAGGGGAAGGCCGCCGACCCAGAGGGCGGCGCCGAGGCGGGAGCGGCCGGGATGCCGGCCCGCGCGGGTCAGCGCGACGGTGATCGCCGCGTCGCAGACGAGGGTGAGGGCGACGAACGCCCGGAAGTACGTCAGGCCCGGCAGCAGCGCGGGCGACAGCAGGACCGCGCCGGCGCCCGGCGGGTACTGCCACAGGGGGTCGTGCGCCGGGAAGCTCCCGTGGGCGAGGACGACGTACCAGTGGTCGTACAGCCGCCACACCTCCCGGGCGACCGCGCCGTCGCCGAGCCGGGGCAGCGCGTCCTGCGCGAGCAGCCAGAGCATCAGGGCGCGGGTGGCGAGCCAGGCGGCGGTGAGGGCGAGGCGCGGATGGTTGCGGAGGGCGTTCATCGCGGTGGATCGTAAGCCGGGCGAATGGCGTGTGCGTGCTAATACACCGTCAATCGTCGGTAAGAGCTTGCTAACAGCACAAAATCGGCCGTGTGGAGACCGAGGACGCGGGGCGGCCTGGCCGCAGGTGGGTACGTGCCGAGGCGGTGGCCGTGGCGGTGCCGGCGGCCGTCATGTTCGCGCTCGGGCTGTGGGGGCTCGACCGGGGCGGCATGTGGGGCGACGAGAGCGTCACGTATCTGGTCGGGCGGCGTACGGTGCCGCAGATCTGGCGGCTGCTGCACACCGTGGACGCGGTGCACGGCCTGTACTACCTGCTCATGCACGCCGTCCTGGCCGCACACCCCGGCGAGGTGGTCCTGCGCCTGCCGTCCGTGTTCGGTGCCGCGGCGGCCACGGCCCTGGTGGCGGCCCTCGGCACCCGCCTGTCCCGCCCGCGCGTCGGACTGTGGGCCGGTCTGCTGTACGCGATCACACCGATGACCGGCCACTACGCCCAGGAGGGCCGGTCGTACGCGCTCGTCGCGGCGGGCGTGGCGGGGGCGACCCTGCTGCTGCTCCGGGCCGTCGACGGCCGCCCGGCGCCCCGCCGTTGGTGGCTGTACGGCGGTGTCCTCGCGGCGACCTGTCTGCTGCACGAGCTGGCCGTCCTGGTGCTGTGCGCACACGCGGCGACGCTGGCGTCGGCGCGGGTGCCGCGGGCGGTGTGGGCCGGGTGGGCGCGGGCGTCCGGGGCGGCGGCGCTGGTCCTGCTCCCGCTGGCGTGGGTCTCCCAGGCCCAATCAGGCCAGGTGGCGTGGCTGCGGACACCGGGCTGGGCGAACGTCGAGGGCCTGGCCCGGTGCTTCGCGGTCGGCCGGACGGGGGTGGTGTTCTGGGGGTACGTCGCCCTCGTGGTCGTCGGCATCGGGGCCGGCCGCCTGGCGTCGGTGGCCCTGCCGCTGCTGGTGCTGCCCCCGGCCATCCTGATGCTCGCGTCCCAGGTGCAGCCGCTGTACGACGACCGGTACGTGCTGTACGCCCTCGCGGGGGCGCCGTTGCTGGCGGCGGCGGGGGCGGATCGGGTGGTGACGGTGGCGGGGCGCTTGTGGCGGAGGGCGCCGAGGCGTCCGTATCCCCGTCGGCCCTACCCCCACCCCGTCACCCTCACCGGCGTCCTGGTCATCGCGGTCGTCTTCGTCGCCTGCCTCCCCCTGCAGCTCAAGAACCGTTCCGCCGACCATCGGCCCGAGAACCTCGCCGCCGTCTCCGCCGTGGTGGCCCGGCAGGCACGGCCCGGTGACGCCGTGCTGTACCTGCCGTCGGTCTGGAGGGTGGGGGCGTTGGCGTATCCGCGGGGTTTTCGGGGGGCCCGTGATGTGGCGCTCGCGGAGTCCGGGGCGCGTTCCGGGACGCTGAGCGGGCTGGAGGCGCCGCCGGGGGAGGTACGGCGCAGGCTCGCGTCCGTGCGCAGGGTCTGGGTCGTCGCCCCGGCTTATGTCCTGAACTCCCGCCGCTCTCCGGCCAACCCCACCGAACGCCTCAAACTCGCGCTCGTGGAACGGCACTTCAAGCCGGTCGAGGACTTCGAGACCGGCCGCATCACCCTCGGGCTCTACGTCCGCCGCGAGGCGCCGAGCACCGGCGCCCCCAACCACCTCCCACCACCCTCGACCACACCACGCCACCGCTAGGCGCGCCGCGCTCCGGGCTCCTGGGCCTCACCGCGCCGCCGCTGGGCGCCGCGCTCCGCGCCCCCGGCCACCTCCGTCGCCCCCCTAGGCCCCGGCCTCCGCCTCCGCCGCCGCGTCCAGCGCCACCGTCAGCTCGTCCAAGCGTTCCCGCAGTGCGCGGATCTCGTCCACGTCGAAGCTCGTCGCCGTCACGATGCGTCGTGGTACCTCCAGGGCGCGGTCCCGCAGGGCCGTGCCCTCGGCCGTGAGGTGGACCTCCACCGAGCGTTCGTCGCGGGTGCTGCGCTCGCGGCGGACCAGGCCGGCCGCCTCCAGCCGCTTCAGCAGCGGCGAGAGCGTGCCGGAGTCCAGGCGCAGGTGTTCGCCCAGTTTCTTGACCGGCAGCCCGCCGTGCTCCCACAGCACGAGCATCACCAGGTACTGCGGATACGTGAGCCCCAGGTCCTTGAGGATCACCCGGTAGAGGCCGCCGAAGGCGCGCGAGGCGGCGTTCAGGGAGAAGCAGATCTGCTGGTCCAGGCGGAGCCAGTCGGTCGCGGGCGTCGGGGTCGGCGTCGTACTCATGCCCCCAGGATAGCTCTTGCGAGCCATTTAGTTGTGTGCAATTGAGTTGTGTGCTCTACTTGTCGTCGTGAGGCGGCCGCAAGAAGAGCCGCCGGAGCATGACTGACTCGAGAGGGATGGATTTCCATGGACGCGCTCTACACCGCAGTCGCCACCGCCACCCACGGCCGCGACGGTCGCGCCTTCACCAGCGACGGCAAGGTCGACGTCAAGCTGGCCCCGCCGGTGGAGCTGGGCGGCAACGGCGAGGGCACGAACCCGGAGCAGCTCTTCGCCGCCGGTTACGCCGCCTGCTTCGGCGGCGCCCTCGGCCTCGTCGGCCGCCAGGCCAAGGTCGACGTCAGTGACGCCGCCGTCACCGCCGAGGTCGGCATAGGCAAGCAGGGCGAGGGCTTCGGCCTCAAGGTGACGCTGCGCGTCGAGCTGCCCGACACCGTGGACCAGGAGACCGGCCGCAAGCTGGTCGAGACCGCCCACCAGGTCTGCCCCTACTCCAACGCCACCCGCGGCAACATCGAGGTCGACCTCGTCATCGAGTAATACCGGGTACCGATAGTCACCCGACCCGCGCCAGCACCTCCCCCGTCCGTCGGCTCCACGCCACCACCACCGCCTCCTCGGGCACCTGGTGCCACCGCGTCAGCAGCAGCCAGCGGACGTGGTACCGGCGGACGACGGCATCCCGCTCGGCGCGGGTCGCGTCCGGGGCGAGGTAGGCGCGGACGTCGGCGGACATCCGGTGGCGCCGGGCCTCGTCCAGGGCCGGGTCGGGCCAGATCGGCGCGGCGAGGTTCGGCCCGTACCCGGGGAACGTGTGGGCGGCGCTGTAGCCGTCGGTGAGCACGACCTCGCCGGGCCGGACGTACCGCGCCGCCCAGTCGTACGTCGGCCAGCGCGGCGGCTGTTCGAGCCCCACCGGGTCCAGCGCCCGCGGCACCACGGCCCCGCCCTGCACCGTGCAGAACCCGACGCACGCCCACACCGCCGCCACCGCGCCCACCGCCTTGCGGAAGGCCCCCCAGGGCCGCGGCGCCGCCAGCTCCACCGCGAGCGCGAACTGCAGCGGCACCAGCACCGCCCACAGCACGCGCGCGTACGTGTAGTGCCCGCTCACCCAGCCGTACGCCAGCACCAGGCCCTCCAGCGCGAACATCAGCAGCAGCGGATCGCGTCCGGCCGAGCCCCGGGCCCGCCACCACAGCGCGGGCAGCCCGACGAGCGCCAGCCAGGAGTTCCCGGCCAGGTGCTCGTACAGCCGCCGGTGCATCCAGTCCATGGCGGTGTCGCCGCCGAGCGAGAAGACGTCGTAGTACGGCCATACCGCCGCCGTCAGCAGCGCGGCCGCCCCCGTCACCGTCCACCGGACCACGACCGGCCGGCGCCACCCCCGTTGCCGTGCGGCCACGATCGCCACCGCGCCGACCGCCGCCGACACGGCCGTCACCGGATGGACCAGCAGGATCAGGCCGTACAGGGCGCCGATCCCGGCGTACCCCCACCAGCCCTCCAGCCCGCTCGGGCCGACGAACCGCACGGCCCGTTCGCGCTCGCACGCGCGCGTGACCGTCAGCGCCCATGCCCAGAAGGTCAGCCCGATCGCGAACGACGACGGATAGCTGATGTTCGTCGTCATCGACATCAGCCCGAGGTAGCCGCTCCACAGGATCCGCTCGTCGCCCCACAGCAGCGTCATGAAGGGCAGTGCCAGCACCGGCGCCCACGGGCGGTCCGTCAGCGTCCTCACGAACCGGCCGACCCCCGTCAGCAGCACCATCAGGTGCAGCGGGCCCGCGAGCCGCAGCACCGCCCACCCCGACAGCCCGGTCAGCCGCGCGAAGACGCCCTGCGCGACGGCGTACGGGCCGTAGTAGGGGCTGCCCGCGCCCGGCAGATCGGCCATCGAGTGGGCGGGGTGGAGGAGATTCGCCTTGAGGCGTTCGATCACCGCCGCGTGCTGGCCGGCGTCGCAGCACAGCGGGATCCGCCAGAAGGCCAGCGTCATCACCAGCCAGAACAGAAAGCCGAAGAACTGATACGGCGTCGGCCGCCAGGTGCCGCCGCCGCGCAACGCCGTAGCACCGTGCACGATACGGCGGACGAGGACGTCGGCGCTCACATTCTCTCCCTTTGTCGTGATATGTCATTTCACCATGTGGAGGCTCCCTTTCTGGTTCTCTGTCATCGCCCTGGTGTTCGTCGGCGCTCAATCGGCGGAAATCCAGGGGCGCGCCCGTATGGACACCCGCCAATACATCGCGCACGCCTACATGTTGCAGGGCGTCGGCCGCGAAGAGGCCTCCCGGCGGGCGCTCGACTATTACTGCGACAGCGCGCGTGTCGCGACCGCGCGACGGGAGAGCGCGGACCTCGGTACCTATCGCAGCGGCGACGGCGGAAAGCCCGCGTACCGAAACTGCGTTGCGGCGATGGAACACACCGTCGAGGTCAATTCCCAACGCGCCGATGTCACCGGCTACATGGCCCTGTTCAGCGATCCGCGCATCGCCGAGATCTTCGCGACCAGACCCGCCTATCCCGCCTTCACGGTCCCGTTCATCCGCGCGTTCGGCCTGGTCCGGGGCCTGTGGGCGGCGGGGATCGCGGTGACCGTCATGGCCAGTGGGTTCGTGGTGCTGATCCTGCGCAGGCTCGGCGTGTCCGTCCCGCTCGCACTGCTCGGACAGGTCCTCTACTACGCGCTGCCGACCGGAACGGACTCGATGCAGCCGATGTGCGAGGGGCTGCTGTTGTGCGTTCTGCTCGGCGGTGTCCTCGGATGCGTCGGGATCCTTCAGGGGCGAATTCGGTCCGGGGCGGCGATTTCCCTGACCGCATTCACGGCCGCCGCCTGCGTGAAATACGCCCAGACCCTGCTGGCCGTAGCCGGAATCGCGGGCATGACCGCGCTGTTCGTCGGCCTTCGGTGGCTACGGCGACGGGAATTCCCCCGGCCCGAACGGGCGCTCCTCGCCACGACCGCGGCCTTCGTCCTGGCCCTGCAGCTCACCATCGTCGCCCTCGGACTGCCGAGTACCCGGGCCAGCGTCCAGGAGTTGATGTCCGTCCATTACAACAAGCCGGTGCCCCCGCATCTCCTGCACGAATTCCTGCGCCTGAACCTCGCGTTCTGGCGGGAATGGCTGCGCGACGCGGTCGTCCACCCGATGGAACTGCTCCTGCTCGCCGCCGGCGCCTGGGGAGCCCTGCGGTATCACCGCTCGTTCGGGTTCCTGATCGTCGGGATCGCGGTGGCGGGGTTCGTGAACCAGGCCGGGCACCCCGAAGTGGCCATGGGACCACGGCTGTTGGTGATGGCGAGTCTGCTCCCGGTGTGCGGTGTCCCGCTGCTGGTCGAGAGCCTGCGGGAGAGGGGGCGGGACCCGATGGTCCGGCCCCCTCGTGTCGGACGCCAGTTGTCGGCGCCCGAGGGTCAGTTGTACTGAGGCAGCCGCGCCGAGCCGTCGGCGGCCCGCGGGATGCTCACCACCGCCCCCTCGCCGCCCGGCGCCTCGCCGAGCAGCAGCTGCCGTACGACCCGTTCGGCGGCGTGCCCGTCGTCGAACTCGCAGAAGCGCTCGCGGAACGCCGTCCGCAGCCCCGCCGCCTCCTCGTCCCGCCAGGTCCCGGAGGCGAACAGCCACGCCAACTCCCGGTAGGAGCGCGACACATGGCCCGGCGCCTCGGCCGTGATGTCGAAGTAGGCGCCCCGGCTCGCCGCGTACGCGCCCCAGTCGTCGGCGTGGACCACCATCGGCCGGTCGAGGTTGGCGTAGTCGAACATCAGGGACGAGTAGTCGGTGACCAGCACGTCCGAGGCGAGCATCAGGTCCTCGACGTGCGGTTCGTCCGTGGCATCGACCAGGACGCCCCGCGCGTGCAGGTCGGCGAGGCCGAGGCCGCGCGCTGGGCCGGTGGCGAGCGTCGGGTGCAGGCGTACGACGAGGGTGTGGCCCGCGCCGAGGTCGGCGGCGAACCGGGCCAGGTCGATCCGGTCGACGTGTCCGCCGCGCCGGTACTCGCGGCGGGTCGGCGCGTACAGCACCACCGTGTGGTCGGCGGGGATGCCGAGCCGCTCACGGACCGAAGTGCCGTGCCCGGCGGGTGCGTTGACGAGGACGTCGTTGCGCGGGCTGCCCGTGCGCACCGACTCGAAGTGGCAGGGGTACGCCCGCTCCCACACCAGCTCCGAGTGCCGGTTGGCGACCAGGCTCAGGTCCCAGCGGTCGGCGCGGTGCAGCAGCTTCGGCACGCTGTAGCCGTGCCGCGCACCGGGCTTACCCAGCAGGTCGGCGCCCATGTACTTGAGCGGCGTGCCCTCGTGGGTGTGCACCTGGATCTGACCGGGGCGTTTGACCGCCGTGCCGGGCCAGTTGACGTTGTTCACCCAGTACGTGGCCCGCGCCATGACCGAGTGGTAGCGCCGCGAGCCGGGTGTCACGTACTCGACGCCGGGCGGCAGCGCGTCCACCGCGTCCTCCCGCACCACCCACACCCCACGCAACTGCGGCGCGATCTCCCGGGCCTTGGCGTGGATCGCGGCCGGGTCACCGGACACGCCGGAGTGGTGGGAGGCGGAGTAGACGACGAGATGCGGGTCGAGGGGCAGCTTCAACTGGGCCGCGTACCAGGCGCTTTGGGCCGTCTTCGACACCTTGGCGGTCGTACGGCGCTTGCCCGCACCCGCGATCCGGCGCAGGCCGCGCACCCCGCGCAGGGCCGCGTACGCGGGGTACGGCGCCGAGGCCAGCAGCCGCATCTCGGTGCCGCGGGCGTCGTCCGGCGGGGTGAAGCCCTCGGGGCAGTGGCGGCGGTGGAAGGCGCGGATCTCGCGGTGGAAGTCGGCGCGGTCGGCCGGGGTGACCCGGTCCTCGCGGGCGATCACGTACAGCATGTGGTCCATGGCCCGCTCGAACAGCAGCGGCCGCGCCCACGCGAGGTCGTCCCGCTCCGCCAGGAACGCGAACAGGCCCTCGTACTGCTGAAAGATGTCGAAGTGCCTGCGCCCGGGCGTCTTGGTGATCGCCCCCTGCCGCCGCTGCCGGTACTCGACGCCGATGCGGTTCAGACAGGCGATGCGGTCGGCGAGGACCATCGAGCGGTAGGTGACGGGCGCGTCCTCGTAGAGGCCGGGCGCGTACTGGAGGCCGTGCTCCTGGAAGAAGTCCCTGCGGTACGCCTTGTTCCAGGCGACCAGGAACAGGTGGATGTACTCGGGGTGCTCGCGGAGGCTGAAGACGTCCTGGCCGGCGCGGGCCAGCAGGGCTGAGGCGTCACTCGGGCCGCCGCGGCCCCACCAGTGGGTGCGGATGTGGTCGAAGACCAGGATGTCCGGGTCCTCGGCCGACTTCAGCCGGTCGGCGACGGCGGCCAGCAGGCCCGGCGTGTAGAAGTCGTCGCTGTCGAGGAAGAGGACGTAGTCGCCGCGCGCCTGCTCCAGACCGGCGTTGCGGGCGCGGCCGAGGCCGACGTTCTCGGGCAGGTGCAGCACCCGCACCCGCTCGTCGCGCGCCGCGTACTCGTCGAGGATCGCGCCGCAGCCGTCGGGCGAGCGGTCGTCGACGGCGATGACTTCGAGATCCGGGTACGACTGTCCGAGCACCGAGTCGAGGCATTCGTGCAGATAGCCCTGCACCTTGAAGACGGGGACGACGATGCTGAAGCGGGGCACGTCAGCGGCTCCTTACGAGAGTGGCGGCGGGGGCCGGGACGCGCTCGGCGAGGGGGATCACGGGCGGGATCGACTCGGGCGGCTCACCGAGCAGCACCCGGCGTACGACGCGCTCGGCGGCGCGACCGTCGTCGAACCCGCAGAAGCGCTCACGGAACGCGGCCCGCGCGGCGGTGGACTCCGGCCCCGCCCAGGAGCCGTCGCGGAAGATCCGGGCCAGCTCACCGGGGGTGCGGGCGACGGGCCCCGGCGGGTGCTCCATCAGGTCGAAGTAGACGCCCCGGGTCTCCCGGTAGACGTCCCAGTCGTCGGCGTACACGACAACGGGCCGGTCCAGGTTGGCGTAGTCGAACATGATGGACGAGTAGTCGGTGATCAGCGCGTCGGCGGCCAGGCACACGTCCTCGGAGGAGCGGTGCGCGGTGACGTCGATGATCCGGCCGGTGGTCCGGGCGGCACCCTTGTCGTAGAAGTAGTGGGCGCGCAGCAGGACCACCACGTCCTCGCCGGCCTCCTCGCAGAAGGCCTCCAGGTCGAGGCCGGTCTCGAAGCCGGTGTGGTAGTCGCGGTGGGTGGGGGCGTACAGGACGGCGGTCTTGCCCTCCGGGATCCCCAACTCCTGCCGGATACGGGCCACATCGTGCGCGGTCGCCGTGTAGTAGACGTCGTTGCGCGGATAGCCGTACTCGAGGGTCTCGTGCGCGGCCGGGAAGGCGCGCTCCCACATCTGGGTCGAGTGCGCGTTGGAGGTGAGGTTGTAGTCCCAGCGGTCGACGCGGGCCAGCAGCTTGGTGAAGCTGCCGGTCGCGGCGGCGACCACGGGGTACGTCGCCTGGTCGACGCCCATCTTCTTCAGCGGGGTGCCGTGCTGCGTCGACAGGTGCACGCTGCCCTCGCGCTTGACGACGGCGTCCGCGAAGTTGGCGTTGTTGATCAGGTACTTGGCGCGGGCGAGGACGTCCCAGTACTTCGCGGTGCCGATGACCGCGTACTCGATGTCCTTCGGCACGGTGTGCGCCTGGTCGGGCTCGACGAGGAACACCGAGCGGATGTGCGGGGCGAGTTCGCGCGCCTTCGCGTGGATCGCGGCCGGGTTGCAGGCGTAGCCGCGGCCCCAATAGGCGCAGTACACGGCGAGGTTGGGGTCGAGCGGACGGCGCAGCGCACGCCGGTACTGGAGGCGGGTGCGCAGACCCCGCGGGCGCGGCAGGAGTTCGAGGGCCCGCACCGCCGACTGGTTGGCGCCGCGCAGGGCCCGGAAGGCCGCGTACGAACCGCTCGCGAGCAGCCGGTGCTGTACGCCGAGGCTGCCGGCCGGGGTGCGGAAGCCGGCCGGGCGGTGGCCACGGTAGAGCGCGCTCGCCCGGCGGAAGAAGGCGCGGCGGCCGGTGCGCAGGCGGCGGGGATGGGCGGCCGTTTTGAGGACGGTCGCGAAGAGGTGGTCGAAGAGCGGGACCAACCGCTCCTCGTGCAGGCCCAGTTCGGCGGCCCGGGTCAGCACCAGCTCGGTCTGGTCGAGGAGTTCGAGGTGGTGTGCGCCCGGCAGGCTCAGCCGGTTGCCCTGCCGGCGCGCGAGATGCCGTACGACGACCTGGCGCAGCACCGCCGCCTTCTCGGCCCGCAGCACGACCAGGCCGCCGAAGCCGACGTCCGTGAAGTGGCCGTCGGGGAAGGTGAGTTGGTGGCCGACGAGGAAGGCCCGGCGGTAGACCGCGCTCCACGCCGGGAGCTGGACGCCGGTCAGCTGCGGGACCTGGTCGAGGGCGAAGGGGCCGGCCGGGGTCTTCGGCAGGAGCAGCTCGGCCGGGTTGGTGGGCTCGCCGTCCCACCAGGGGACGCGCTCGTGCTCGGCGTACAGGACGTCCACGTCGCCGGTCTCCGTGAGCCGGGTGTCCAGGGCGGTCAGCGCGCCCGGGGCCAGGGTGTCGTCGCCGTCGAGGAACAGCAGATACGCGCCGGTCGCCGCCCGCATCCCGGCGTTGCGCGCCCCGGCCAGACCGGCCGACGGCGGCGAGTGCACCGGGCTCACCCGGGAGTCCCGCTCGGCGTACCCGGCGGTGACGTCCGCCGCGGGCGCGTCCGGGGCGTCGCAGACCGGGATCAGCTCGAAGTCGCCGAAGGACTGCGCGAGGACCGAGTCCAGCGCCTGGGACAGCCGGCCGGCCACCCCATGGGACGGGACGATGATGCTGAAGCGGGGCATTCTGCTCTTTCTCTCAGGGTCGTTCGGGCGGGAGGTACGGGTGCCGTCAGCGCCCCGGCCGCCCCGCGGGACGCCAGGTGGACGGCCGGCTCGGTGTGGGTCGCGAGGGGCTGGAGGACATGTGAACTCCCCGGAGTGGGAACGGCGTTCAGAGGCTGTCGGTGACGGTCAGCGGACCGCCGGGTTGGGGCACTGTGGCTTGCGGGGAGCGCGCGAGGCCCGCAGCCGCGGAGGGCACGGGATGCCGCTCGGCGAGCGGGACGACCGGCGGCCGGCCGGTCTCCCCGAGGACGACATGCCGTACGACCCGCTCGGCGGCGCGGCCGTCGTCGTACGGGCAGAAGCGCTCGCGGAAGGCCGAGCGCAGCTGGACGGAGCGGGAGCCGCGCCAGTGGCCGGTGGCGAAGATGTCGATCAGCTCGTCCTCGCTGCGGGCGACCGCGCCCGGCGGGAAGGCGCGCAGGTCGAAGTAGGTGCCGCGGGCCGCACGGTACGCCGCCCAGTCGTCGTCGGGGGCGTGGATCACGATCGGCCGGTCCAGGCCCGCGTAGTCGAACATCAGGGGCGCGTAGTCGGTGACCAACACGTCCGAGGCGAGGGCGAGTTGCTCGACGCTCGGGTGACCGGTGACGTCGATGATCCGGGTGCTGTGCGGGACGGGGCCGGGGGTGCGGGCCAGGACGACGTAGCGGGGGCCGAGGCGGCTCAGGACGCGTTCCAGGTCGAGGGGGCAGCGCTGGGTGCGGCGGTGGTCGCGGTGGACGGGGGCGTAGAGGATCGCGACGGTGTCGGCCGCGATGCCGAGGGAGTCGCGGATGCGGGTGACGTCGGCCGAAGTGGCCTTCTGGAACACGTCGTTGCGGGGGAGGCCGTATTCGAGGGTGGTGTACGTGCCCGGGTGGACCCGCTCCCAGACGAGGGTCGAGTGGCGGTTGGCGGACAGGACGTAGTCCCACTTGTCGACGCCGTCGAGCAGCCGCTCGAAGTCCAGGTCCCGTGCTGCCGCCGGGCGTTCCTGGAGGTCGAGGCCCATGTGGCCGAGCGGGGTGCCCTGGTGGGTCTGGACCAGGACCTGGCCGGGTCGCTTGACCAGGCGGGGCTCGAACTCGCCGTTGGAGACCAGGTACTTGGAGCGGGCCAGGGCGGTCCAGTGGGCGGCCGTGTCGGGGCGGGGGAGCCAGGACGTGCGGATGCGCGGTGCGTGGGTGCGGAAGGCCTCCTCCAGGGCGCCGGGGTTGCAGGTGTGGGCGCGGCCGTCGTGCGTGGTGAAGACGGCGCGGTCGGCGCGCAGGGGGAGGCGGAGCTGGACGCGGTAGTGGACGCGGAGGGCCAGCCCCCTTGTCGCACGCAGGAGTTTGACCGTGAGCTTGGCCGTGCGGCGGCGGCCGGCGGCGGCCGACTGGAGGGTGCGGTAGGTGCGGTGCAGGCCCCAGCGGATCAGAGTGTGGTGGAGACGCGAGCTCAACGGGACGGGGGCTCCGGGGACGCGGTGACGGCGGTAGTGGGCGCGGGCCCTGCGCAGGAACTCGGCGCGCGAGCCGCGCGGGAGACGGTCGCGGCGGGCCAGGACCTTCGCCAGGTGGTCGACCATGCGGCGGAACAACACCGGCCGCCAGCGCGCGAGTTCGGGGCGCGCGTCGAGGAACGCGAAGACACGGTCGTACTGCTCGAAGATGTCGAAGTGGCTGCGGCTGGTGGTGGAGAGGATGTTGCCCCGGCGGCGCTGGCGGTAGTACACGCAGACCCGGTCGAGGGTCGCGATCGACTCCGCCGACAGCAGGACCGGGAAGGTCCACGGGGTGTCCTCGTAGTAGCCGGGCGGGAAGGCGAAGCCCTCGCGCTCGACGAACTCCCGCCGGTACGCCTTGTTCCAGGCCACCATCAGCAGATGCAGCAGGCCCGGGCGGTCCTCCAGGCGGAAGGGGGCCGGGCCCTGTTCGGTGAGCTGGACGGAGACGATGTTGCGGACCGTCTCGCCGGTCCAGAAGGTGCGCGCGTAGTCGTAGACCAGGACGTCCGGCTCGCCGGTCTCCTTCAGCCGGTCGGCGATCGAGCGCAGCGCGTGCGGGGTGAGGGTGTCGTCGCCGTCGAGGAAGACCAGGTAGTCGCCGGTGGCCTTCTCCAGACCGGCGTTGCGGGCGCCGCCCAGGCCCCGGTTCTCGGCCAGGTGCAGGGGGCGCACGCGCGGGTCGCGCGCCGCGAACTCGTCGATGACCGCGCCGGATCCGTCCGGCGAGCAGTCGTCGACCGCGATCAGCTCCAGATCGGGATACGACTGCGACAGCACCGATTCCAGGCATTCGTGGAGATACGCCTGAACCTTGTACGCGGGGACGATGACACTGAACCTGGGCAAGGCACATCCATGGGGTCGGCGCGGACGACGGGGCCTTGCCCGGGAACGGCCGATGGAGTGACTTGGTTACGGTTTCGTACGGCATAAGGGGGACACCAGGTGAACGGCGTCCCCCTTTCGCCTTGCTTTCCGGCTACTTGACCGCGCCCGCCATGACGCCGGACACGAACTGCCGCTGGAACGCGAAGAACACGACCAGCGGGACCACCATCGAGATGAACGCGCCGGGCGCCAGCACGTCGATGTTGTTGCCGAACTGCCGTACCTGCTGCTGGAGTGCGACCGTCAGCGGCTGCGACTCGGCGTTGGAGAACACCAGCGCGACCAGCATGTCGTTCCACACCCACAGGAACTGGAAGATCCCCAGCGAGGCGATCGCCGGAGCACCCAGCGGCAGTACGACGGTGAGGAACAGCCGGGTCTCGCCGGCGCCGTCCAGCCGCGCCGCCTCCAGGAGTTCCCGCGGGATCTCCGCGAAGAAGTTGCGCAACAGGAAGATGGCGAACGGCAGTCCGAAGCCGACGTGGAACAGCACCACGCCGATGATGTCGCCGAAGATCCCGATCTTGCCGAAGAGATCGGCCAGCGGGATCAGCGCCACCTGCACCGGTACGACCAGCAGCGCCACCACGACCAGGAACCACCAGTCGCGGCCCTTGAAGTCCATCCAGGCGAAGGCGTATCCGGCCATCGCGCCCAGCAGCACCACCAGCAGGGTGGCCGGGACCGTGATCCAGATGGTGTTGAAGAACGCGTGCGTGATCGCGTCCTTCTCCAGCAGCGACTGGTAGCTCTTGGCGGTGAGCTGGCTGGGTGCCGTGAACACCTTCCACCAGCCCGAGGTGGCGATGTCCGTCGGGTCGCGGAACGAGGAGACCAGCAGCCCGAAGGTGGGCACCAGCCAGAACACGGCGACCAGGATCAGGAAGATCCGCATCACCCCGCCCGCCGTACCGCTCGCCACCCGGGAGGCGAAGGAACGCTTGCCGCGCACGGCCGTGTCGAGAGTGGTCATCGTTGACGCTCCCTCCTCAGCCGGCGGATGTTCACGAACATCACCGGCAGCACGAGCAGCAGCAGGATCACGCCGATCGCGCTGCCGACGCCCTCGTTGCCGCCGCCCCCGAAGGACGACAGGAACAGCTGCAGGGCAAGGACGTTGGCGTCGTCCTGACTGGGCTGCGGCGCGATGATGTAGACCAGGTCGAAGATCTTCATCACGTTGATCATCAGCGTGATGAGGACGACGACCAGGACGGGCGAGAGCAGGGGGACCGTGACCCTTCTGAAGACCTGCCACTCGTTGGCACCGTCCACCCGGGCCGCTTCGAGGAGATTTCGGTCCACTCCGGCCAGCCCGGCCGCGATCAGCACCATCGCGAAGCCCGCCCACATCCACACGTACGCCCCGATGATCGCGGGCGTCACCAGCGTCGGGCCGAGCCAGTCGATCCCGTTGTACGGCGCCGAGAAGTTCGAGGCCGGCAACCGCAGTTGGGCCCCGTCGGCGGAGGCGGGCAGCGTGAAGGTGCCGTCCGCGCCGCTCTTGGCGGAGGCGACCACCTTGCCGCCCTTCACCGCCTCGACCTTGACGCCCTTGAGCGCCTTCTCACCCGGGTCGACCTTGCCCTTCGTACCGCCGCCGCCCAGCTTGAAGTCCAGCCAGACGGTGCCGGTGATGCCGGAGCCGCTCGCCGTCTTCGCGTTCTCGGGGCTGCCCGGCAGCTTGTTGGGCGCGATGCCGACCAGCGGGAGCATGGCCGGGGTGCCGGCCCGCACGGTGCCGGTCGTGGTGAACGAGCCGCCCCCGGACGGCTTGAGATCGCTGACCGCCGCGTTCGGCCGGGCGTTGGGGTAGACGGACGACGAGACGAACGTGTCGTGGATGGACTTCGCCACCGCGTTCGCGGCCCCCAGGTTGGGGTCCTGCTCGTAGACCAGCCGGAAGATGATGCCGGCCGCGAGCATCGAGATCGCCATCGGCATGAAGACGATCAGCTTGAACGCCGTACCCCAGCGCACCCGTTCGGTCAGCACCGCGAAGATCAGCCCCAGCGCGGTGACGATCGCGGGCGCCACCGCGACCCAGATCGCCGTGTTGCGTACGGCGGTCAGCGTGGCGTCGTTGGAGAAGATGTCGCCGTAGTTCTTCAGCCCCACGAAGCCGGAGCCGTCGGCGTCGTAGAGACTGCGCCAGATCGAGTACCCGATCGGGTAGACCACGAGCGCCCCGAGGAGGACGAGCGCGGGCAGCAGGAACAGCACCGCCACCCACAGCCGCGTCCCCGTGACGCTCTTGCCCGGTTCGGCGGCGGGCGCCGGCAGTGCGCCGGCGCCCCCCGTCGAGTTCGCCACCGAAGTCATGTCGGCCGTCAGCCGGAGCCGTAGGCCTTGGCCGCGTCGGCCTCCAGCTTCTGCTGGGTGCCCGCGACGTCCTTCGGGTTGCGCAGGAAGTCCTGCAGGTCCTTCCACTCGCCGACACCGGCCGTGCCGCCGAAGGCCGCGGGGGCCTGGTCGGACATGTCGAAGCGGAAGTTGTCACCGGCCGCGATCAGCTGCTGGGCGATCTGCTTGGTGATCGCGTCCTTGTACTTCGACTGGTCCATCTCCTTGTTCGGGGAGAGGATGCCGCCCTGCGCCGCCCAGACCTCGGCCGCGTCCGTCGAGGCCAGGAAGGTCAGTAGCGCCTGGGCGCCCTTGCTGTCCTTCAGCGCCACCGCCACGTCACCGCCGCTGACCACCGGCGACTCGCTGCCGACCGCCGGGAACGGGAACACCTTCGCGTCCGTGCCCAGCTTCGCCTTGGTGTCGCCGTTGATGTTCGCGGCCACGAAGTCGCCCTCGAAGACCATGCCCGCCGGGGTGTCACCGGAGAAGGTCTGGGTGACCGACTTCGGGAACTCCGTGTTCAGCGCGCCCTTGTTGCCGCCCGCGATCAGGTCGTTCTTGCCCCACAGCTGGGCGAGCGTGGTCAGGGCCTCCTTGACGGACGGATCCGTCCACTTGATCTTGTGGGCGGCCAGCTGGTCGTACTTGTCCGGGCCCGCCTGCGAGAGATAGACGTTCTCGAACCAGTCGGTGAGCGTCCAGCCGTCCGCGCCGCCGATCGACACGGCCGGGGAGCCCGCGTCCGACAGCGTCTGCGCCGTGCTCAGGAAGTCCTTCCACGTCTTCGGTACGGCGGAGATGCCGGCCGCGTCGAAGGCGTTGGTGTTGTACCAGACCAGCGACTTGTTGGCGGCCTTCGCGTAGACGCCGTACTGGGTGCCCTTCCAGGCGCCGAGGTCGACCCAGCCCTTCGAGAAGTTCTTGGTGAGCTGGGCCTTGGCGTCCGCGCCGAGCGGCTTGAGCCAGCCCTTGTCCGCGAACTGGTGCAGCACACCGACCTGGGGCAGGAACGCGACGTCCGGCGGCTTGCCGCCCTGGATCTTGGTACCGAGGAAGGTGGACGTGTTGTTGCCGGTCGGCACGAAGTTGACCTTCGCCCCGGTGCGCTTCTTGAACTCGTCCATCACCTTCATGAAGTTGTCCTGCTCGGCGCCGGTCCAGACGGCGGCGACCTCCAGGGTCTGGCCGCTGAGACTGGGGAGCTTGAGCCCGCTGCTGCTTTCGGAGCTGCCTCCGCCGTCGCTCTTGTTGTCGTCGCCACCGCATCCCGACAGTGCCAGGGCGAGCGCTCCCGCGAGGAGAGCGGCGGCCGTCCTGGTTGCCCTGCGTGTCCCGTTCTTGCTGCTCGTGGTGCGCATCACTGCCCCGTTCTTCGTTCGTCGTCGAACGTCGAGCGCTGTCCCGTGCGATCTGGTCTACGCCGACGGGTGTAGGGCGGCAAGAGTGCGTTCCGTGTCAACCCGGGGATCGTGATCCGCTCGTGACCAGGTGCGGGGGTGGGCAGGGTCTTACAGCAGCGACGGCACCTCCGACGCCGAGACTTCCCGCGCCGCCCGCTCCAGGGCGCTTGCCAGGAGGGCCAGATCCGTGGGCCCGTTGCCCAGTTCGCGGACCGGCCGGCGAGTCGGCGGGTCCCCCATGCGCTGCCAGTCCAGGGGCACCACCGTGGGGCGCAGGGTCGCGGTGCGGGGGATACGGCCGGTGACTCGCCCGCCCTGGAACGGCGTGGTTCGGCCGTCCGGGGTCGTGAGCCGGCCGCGGCCCGGGGCCGGGGCCTCGGGGGAGGCCTCCGGGGCGTCCAGGGCCACGCGGAGGGTGGCCCGGCGTGCCGGTTCGGTCTCCGCGGTACGGCCGTCGGGGCCCGTCGCCGCCACCAGGTGGACGCCCAGCCGCGCGCCCTCCCTCGCCACCGCCTCCAGCGCCCGCATCACCGAGCCCGCGGCCGGGCGGCCGGGGGAGCCGAGGGCGGGGGAGACCAGGGCGTCCAGGTCGTCCACGACCACGACCAGGCGGGGCAGCGGCGGCGCCGCCTCCGTCTGCCGGCGGGCCGCGCCCGGGCGGAGCCGGATCGTCGAGCTGGGCGGGGAGTCCAGGTCGCCCGCCCCCGCCGACACGGGGCGCTGGGCGACCATACGGCCCGACAGCTCGCGGCCCGTGTGCCACTCGGCGAAGTCGGAACGGCCGAGCAGCTCGGCCCGGCGCTTCAGCTCGGCGCTCAGGGACTGGGCGAACTCCCGCATCCGGACGGGGTCGTTGGCGGTCAGATGGGTCGTCACATGCGGGACGTCCGTGCACACACGCAGTCCGTCGCCGTGTCCCGCGCCCGCGCCCACGCTGTCCCGGCCGTCCATCAGGACGATGCCGAGGCGGTCGGGGCGCTCGGCGGCGGCCAGCGAGGCGACCACGGCACGCAGCAGCTCCGTACGGCCGCTGCCCGCCGGGCCCTCGATCAGGAGGTGCGGTCCGTCGGCGGCGAGGTCCGCGCAGACCGGGCCGCGCGGACCGGCGCCGAGCACGGCCCAGGCACGTCCGCCGAGCGACTCGGTGTCGTCCGCCGCGTCGGCCCAGCGCGCCATCAGCGACGCCGGGGTGGCGCGGGCCAGCCCCAACTCGTCCAGCAATCGGGCCGCTTGGGGCAACGGCACGGAGACCCGCGCGAGCCGCTCGGCGGACGCGCCGTCGAGCCGCAGCGGCGCGAGCGCCCGCGCGAAACGCTCGGCCCAGGGGAGGGAGACGGCGTCCACTCGGGCGACTGTGCCGGGGGGTATGGGGGCGGGGTGCGGGGTGGAGTTCGCCGGGACCGGGATCTGGTCTGTGGTGTCGCCCGGGTGGGAGGGGTGGTGAGCGGGGCGGGTCTGGTCCGCCGAGGCGAGGAGGTCGGTGGGGCCGGTGACCGCGGTGGTTGTCGTAGCTGTGCCGGCCGTGGTGGAGCCCGTGGATCCCGGCACTCCGGGCGTGCCCGGCGTACCCGCCGCGCCCGCGTCGAGTGCGCCGCTTCCTGCCACTCGCATCAGCCGCAGTGCCGTCGCCACGTCGCCGCTCAGCAGCGCGACCGCGCCGCACTCCCGGAACGCCGGAGCCACCGCGCAGGCCGCCTCGTACGTCTCCGCCACCGGGGACGCGGGCGATGCGGACGCCGTCTCGGCGAGACAGACGACGTGTATGCCGACGGACGGGCCCTCCGACGCCAGCCGTGCCACCGCCTGGCGGACATCGGCGCCGCCGGGGTCGCCGTCGACGACGACCACGGTGTACGGCCCGGCGAAGCCGTCGTCCGGCTCGTCGTCCCGGGCCCAGGAGGGACGCCGGGCGGCACCGCGGGGTGGGGTGCGGGTACCGTCGGGGGTGCCGGGTTCGGCGAGTGCACCGGGAGCGCTCGGGACCCTGGCCGCCGCAGCCGTCCCTGCCGTCGAGCGGGCCGCTCCCGTCGCCCGCCCGCCCGTCCGGCGCTCCGCCTGCTGGTCCTCCAGGCGTCGTAGGAGCTCCTCCGTGCGGGCCGTCGCCTGTTCGCGGTCGTAGGCCAGCAGGAGGCGGCAGTCCTGGCCGTGGCCGGGGCGCAGATGCGGGAGCCAGCCCAGCCAGGACCACTCCGCCGTGCGCTCCTCCAAGGGGCGCGAACGGTCCGCGCTGATCAGGACGAGTTCCAGGTTCTCCGGTGAGTGCAGCGCGGTGAGCTGGGCCAGCACCGCGCGGGCCAGCCCGGAGAGCCGGGCGCGGGGGCCGGCCAGGCCCAGCGCACCGGCCTCGCGCAGATCCGCGGTCACGGGAACGGCGGGCAGCAGACCGGAACCGTCGGGTGCGGGCCGGTCCGCCGTGCCGAGCCGCACGGTGAGGGCCTCCGGGTGTCCGGGCCCGCGCTCCCACAGCCGAGGCCCCGGTCCGAGCGCGGTGAGCAGCAGGGCCGCGGGGTCCGGCCAGGTTTCCGGGAGTTGAGGGCCGGCGGCGGGGGTGGGGCCGGCCGTGGTGTCGGGGCCGTCTCCGTCGTCGTACACCTCACGCTCGTCCGAGCCGTGCTCCCCGCGGCTCCCGGCCAACCGTCGGGCCCACGCCGAGAGCCCGCCACGCTTGCGCACGCCGACGGGTACGTCGGTGCCACGGAGGGGCGTGCCCTTGCGGCGGCCGGTTCCGTGGGGTTCGGAGTCCGGCGAGCTCACGGGGTCCGAGCCCTCTGCTCCACGCGCGCGTGCACCTGACGATCCCTCATGGGCCGCAGTGCCGTGCGCCGGTGTGTGCGGGTCGGACATGCCGTCACCGCCCGGCGTCCCCCACGCCAGCGCACCGAACCGACCGGCGTGCGTGTCCCCGCCGTCGGCCGGGATGCCACCGGAACGCCCGGCCCCCCGGCTCTCGATCCGTGGCGCCCCGCCCTGCCCCGGCACCACCGGCGGCTCGGCGGACGTGTGCGCCTGGGCGGCCTGGGCGGCCTGGGCGCTCCGCGTCTCCCGCGAGGCCGTGGCTGTCGTATCACCGCCGTCGGCCACACGCGCGTGCGGCACCGGCGCCGAACCGCCCCCGCCGCCGGGCTGCTCGCGCCTGCCCGTGCGGGCGGAGTGTCCGCCAGGCCTCTGGTCCCCGGCACCTGCTCCGGCCGGCAGGCCCTCCGCGCGGCCCGAGCCCGCGCTGGTGAAACCGCCTCCGGGTCCATCCGCCCGCGCCGCGCCCCCGGAGCCGCCCTCCGCCCCGCCAGCCCTCGCGTAACCGCTCGCAGCCCCCGCAGTCCCGGCCGCACCCGCGGACCCGCCGGAGGCCACCCGCACATGCCCCTCCCCATCCGGCGTAGTAGCCACCCGCGCTCCCGGCCCCCCGGCCGCCGCCACCCGCAGGGCCGACTCGCCGATCCTCAGCAGCGCGCCCGGTGTGACCCGGACCGGGCGGGTGTGTACGCGCGTGCCGTCCAGGGTCGTGCCGTTGGTGGAGCCCAGGTCGGTGACCGCGACCCGGTCGTCCGCCGTGACCGTTATGGCGCAGTGGAAGCGGGAGACGTCCGGGTCGTCGAGGGGGACGTCGGCGTCGGCCGAGCGGCCGATGCGGATCTCGCCGCCGTGCAGGAGGTGGACGCCGCCCGCGTCCGGGCCCGCGACCACGTGCAGCTGGGTCGGGGCGTCGTCCAGCTCGGGGTGGGGCTCGGGCTCGGCCGGTGCACCGAGGGACAGCACCGCGCCGTCGATCAGCGGGGGCTCGCCGAGGGTGCAGCGGCGGTCGTCGAGCCGCTCCGCACCCGCGTACAGCACCACCGGTCCGCCGCTCTCGCGGGCGCGCTCCGCCTGGCCCGCGCCCCCGTCGCCGGAGACCGCCGAGGCGAGGGCCGAGGCCACCGCGGCCAGGGCCGTGCCGGCGGGTGCCGTGACCAGTACGTCGCAGCTCGCGGTGCGGCCCCGAGCCCGCTCGGGCGGGCCCAGCGGGTCTACGACGGTCAGCCGGATCTGCATCGCCGTCAGCGGTCCCTTCTGCGCGAGTCTGCGCGGGCGCGGACTACCCCCCACCCCACACGAGCACGTCGGCCAAGTACTGCACGCATCCTCGCACCTGCCACTGACAATGCGCCCACGCTCCCGGCACAAGTGATCTTGATTGGTCGGCTCTGCCCTCAAAAGTGCCTGATCAGTACTTCACTCGTGACCGCTTGAGATCGGTCACGTCCGGGTCGGGCAACCGGCTGGACCGAGTCGAGCGTCTTTCCTTCGAACATGTACGACAACCGGTACGTAAGACGCACAGAAAGATGAGAACCCGGTCCGGCGACCCTCGGCACTACAGTGGGTCGGAACGCAAGCAATCAGCAGGGAGCGCATGACGTGCGGCCGGTAGGCAGCAAGTACCTGCTCGAGGAGCCGCTCGGGCGCGGCGCCACGGGCACCGTCTGGCGAGCCCGCCAGCGGGAGACCGCCGGGGCCGAGGCCGCCGTGCCCGGTCAGCCCGGCGAGATGGTCGCGATCAAGGTCCTCAAGGAAGAGCTCGCGAGCGACCCCGACATCGTGATGCGGTTCCTGCGCGAGCGCTCCGTCCTGCTCCGGCTGACGCACCCGAACATCGTGCGGGTGCGCGACCTGGTCGTCGAGGGCGATCTGCTGGCGCTGGTCATGGACCTCGTCGAGGGCCCCGACCTGCACCGCTACCTGCGCGAGAGCGGCCCCTTCAGCCCGGTCGGCGCCGCCCTGCTCACCGCCCAGATCGCGGACGCGCTCGCCGCCAGCCACGCCGACGGCGTAGTCCACCGCGACCTGAAGCCGGCCAACGTGCTGCTCGCCCAGCAGGGCGGCCAGATGCACCCGATGCTCACCGACTTCGGCATCGCCCGCCTCGCCGACTCCCCGGGCCTGACCCGCACCCACGAGTTCGTCGGCACGCCCGCGTACGTCGCGCCGGAGTCCGCCGAGGGCCGCCCGCAGACCTCCGCCGTCGACATCTACGGCGCCGGAATCCTGCTGTACGAGCTGGTCACCGGCCGTCCGCCGTTCTCCGGCGGCAGCGCGCTCGAAGTCCTCCACCAGCACCTCAGCGCCGAGCCGCGCCGCCCGTCCACGGTCCCGGACCCCCTGTGGACGGTCATCGAGCGCTGCCTGCGCAAGAACCCGGACGAGCGGCCGAGCGCCGAGAACCTCGCCCGCGGGCTGCGCGTCGTCGCCGAGGGCGTCGGCGTGCACGCGAACAGCGGGCAGATCGCCGCCGCGGAGGCGGTCGGCGCGCTGCTCGGCCCCGACCTCGCCCCGGCCACGGTCCCCGGCTCCGCCGACCCGACCCAGGTCCTGCCGCACAGCGGCGCCGGTGCCTACGACCCGAACGCCGCGACCAACGTCATGCCGCACACCGGCAGGCCCGGCCCGGTCGGCGCCGCCGACCCCACCGCCGTACTCCCGAACACCGGAGCGGCCGACCCGACGGCGGTCATGCCGCCCATGCCGCAGGGGCAGCCGGGACAGGCGGGGCAGCAGCCCGAGCAGCCGCATCCCTGGCAGAACCAGCTGCGCGCGGCCCGCGACCGCAACGAACAGACGCAGGTCCAGTACCTCGACCCGAACGAGGACCCGCTGCGCCGCCGCCCGCAGCGCCAGGTCGCCCGGCCGCAGCAGCCGCCGCAGCGCCCCCAGCAGCAGCGCCGGCCCCAGGGACCGCCGCAGGGTTACGGCTATCCGCAGCAGCAACAGCCGCAGCAGTACGCCCCGCCGCAGCACCGGCAGCCGCAGCGTTACGCGCCGCCGCCCGAGCAGGAGCGGCCCGTCCGGGAGCCGCGGCAGCCGCGGCAGCCCAGCCCCAACCGGATGAAGATCCCCGGGCTCGGCTGCCTCAAGGGGTGCCTGTTCACGATCGTCATCCTGTTCGTGGCCGGGTGGCTGGTCTGGGAGTTCAGTCCGCTGCAGGACTGGATCGGCACGACCAAGAGCTACTGGCAGCAGCTGACCGACATGTTCAACACCGTCACCGGGTGGATCGGGGACCTCGGAAACGCCACGAAATAGCGTTCCGCCGCCCTGAAATAGCGCTTGGTTTGGGGATTTGTCGACATCCAGCGGGTGATTTCCGTCTCCGCGGTGAACGTTGGCTCGTCCGACGCGTAGTTTTATCGGCTGGGGGTTCTGGTCTCTGTCGGCTGGGGGTCCGGGGGTTATCCCCCGGAATGGCGCAGCAGCGACAACACGCGTCGGTAGGAGCAGTCTTGGGACGGAAGATCGGCAGCCGGTACACCGCGAACCAGATCCTGGGGCGGGGCAGCGCCGGCACGGTGTGGCTGGGCGAGGGGCCGGACGGGCCCGTCGCCGTGAAGCTGCTGCGCGAGGATCTCGCCTCCGACCAGGAACTCGTCGGACGCTTCGTCCAGGAGCGCACGGCGCTGCTCGGCCTGGAGCACCCGAACGTCGTGTCGGTACGGGACCTCGTCGTGGACGGCAACGACCTGGCCCTCGTCATGGACCTGGTCCGCGGCACCGATCTGCGCACCCGCCTCGACCGCGACCGGCGGCTGGCCCCCGCGGCCGCGGTCGCGATAGTCGCCGACATCGCGGACGGGCTCGCGGCCGCGCATGCCGCCGGGGTCGTGCACCGGGACGTGAAGCCGGAGAACGTGCTCCTCGACATGCAGGGCCCGCTCGGGCCCGGCGGCTCCCACCCGGCCCTGCTGACCGACTTCGGGGTCGCCAAGCTCATCGACTCCCCGCGCCGCACCCGTGCCACGAAGATCATCGGCACGCCGGACTACCTGGCCCCGGAGATCGTCGAGGGCCTCCCGCCGAGGGCCGCGGTCGACATCTACGCCCTCGCGACCGTCCTCTACGAGCTCCTGGCCGGCTTCACCCCCTTCGGCGGCGGGCACCCGGGGGCCGTCCTGCGCCGCCACGTCACGGAGACGGTCGCCCCGCTCCCCGGCATCCCGGACGAGCTGTGGCAGCTGATCGTCCAGTGCCTGGCCAAGGCCCCGGCCTCCCGGTTGCGCGCCTCCGAGCTGGGCGCACGGCTCAGGGAACTGCTGCCGCTGGTCGCGGGCATGCCGCCGCTGGACGTGGACGAGCCGGACGCGGAGCCGGAGGAGGCCGAGGAGGCGTACGGCGAGGCGGCGGTACCGGCGGGGGAGCCGGTACGGCGGCGGGGCGCGGTCCCTCTCGTGCCGGGCGCGAAGCCGGCCGACTCCAACCGTGACACGCATACGTCCATGAGGGTGCCCGGGCCGGACGAGCTGGCGGGCGGGGCGCGGGGTACGGCGCGGGTGCCGAGGCCGACGGGGGCTCGGCGGCCGGGGTCGGCGCGGAACCGTGCGGTGACGCGGCGCCGGCGGATCACGCTGGGGGCGGCCGCGGTGGCCCTGGTGGCGGCGGTGGGGGTCGGCACGTGGTGGGCGACGTCGGGCGACGACGCGGGCGCGACCCCGGGCCCCTCAAGCACGGCACCGGCGTCCCCGTGAACGCCCCAGGGGGCTCCGCCCCCTGGACCCCCAAGACCTATGCCCACCCACCACCCGTTTCCGGTTGGCCGAGAGGTGAACGAGCGGCTCCGCTTCTTGGCCGACTGGAAACGGGTGGTGGGTGGGCGAGGGATCCGGGGGGGCTGGGGGCGGGCCCCCAGGGCAAAGGCGCCGGTCACAGGGCAGGGCTGCCGCACGGCAAGGTTCGGTTGCCACAGCCGTTAGGCTGGAGGCGTGGCAGTCGTCGACGTATCCGAAGAGCTCAAGTCCCTCTCCTCGACCATGGAGTCGATCGAGGCCGTTCTGGACCTCGACAAGCTGAGGGCAGACATCGCCGTGCTCGAGGAGCAGGCGGCCGCGCCGTCCCTGTGGGACAACCCGGACGAGGCGCAGAAGATCACCAGCAAGCTGTCCCACCTCCAGGCGGAGGTGCGGAAGGCCGAGGCCCTCCGCGGTCGCATCGACGACCTCGGCGTTCTCTTCGAGATGGCCGAGGAGGAGGACGACCCGGACACCCGCGCCGAGGCCGAGTCCGAGCTCGCCGCCGTCAAGAAGGCGCTGGACGAGATGGAGGTCCGGACGCTGCTGAGCGGTGAGTACGACTCCCGGGAGGCGCTCGTCAACATCCGCGCGGAGGCCGGCGGCGTCGACGCCGCCGACTTCGCGGAGAAGCTGCAGCGCATGTACCTGCGCTGGGCGGAGCAGCACGGCTACAAGACCGAGCTCATCGAGACCTCGTACGCGGAAGAGGCGGGCATCAAGTCCACCACCTTCTCCGTGCAGGTGCCGTACGCCTACGGCACGCTCTCGGTCGAGCAGGGCACGCACCGGCTCGTGCGGATCTCGCCCTTCGACAACCAGGGGCGCCGGCAGACCTCGTTCGCCGGTGTCGAGGTGCTGCCCGTGGTCGAGCAGACCGACCACATCGAGATCGACGAGTCCGAGCTGCGCGTGGACGTGTACCGGTCCTCCGGGCCCGGCGGCCAGGGCGTCAACACCACCGACTCCGCGGTGCGGCTCACCCACATCCCCACCGGCATCGTCGTCTCCTGTCAGAACGAGCGGTCGCAGATCCAGAACAAGGCCACCGCGATGAACGTCCTCCAGGCCAAGCTGCTGGAGCGGCGCCGCCAGGAGGAGCAGGCCAAGATGGACGCCCTCAAGGGCGACGGCGGCAACTCCTGGGGCAACCAGATGCGGTCGTACGTGCTGCACCCGTACCAGATGGTCAAGGACCTGCGCACCGACTTCGAGGTCGGCAACCCGGAGGCCGTGTTCAACGGCGAGATCGACGGGTTCCTGGAGGCCGGTATTCGCTGGCGCAAGCAGCAGGAGAAGTAGCCGTAACGAGTTGCTTTGTCGACTTGGTAACTGCCGCCCCCGGGGCGGCAGTTGTCGTTTGTCTGGGTTTTACATCACACTCACAGGTTCCAACTCCCAGTAAACGAGTCGCAAGTGGACATTGCGCACGCAACGGCCTTGACGTTGCTTTGAAAAATGGGAAGGGTTAAGCGCGGCATGCGTATCTCTGGGGCGCATGTGAACCGGGGGAAGGTCCAGCGCAGCCTCCTGCCTCCGTCGATCACGGCCCCCGAGCGCCGCCTACTGACGATGAGCTACTGGGGGTAGCAACCAGATGACCAAGAAGACGCGCGTCCGTATCGCGCGGATAGCGGCCGGTGTCGTGATCGCGGCCGGCGCCTCGCTGACCGCCGCCGGTGCCGCTTCCGCCCTCGACGCCAATGTCGGTGTCACCCTCGACGCCGGTGACACGGACGGTGGCACGAGCGACGGCGGCACCGACGGTGGCGCCATCGCCGGCGTGATCGGCGGTGACACCACGGGCGGCGACACGACCGGCGGTGACACCACCACCGGCGGTGACACCACCACGGGTGGCGACACGACGACCGGCGGTGACACCACGACCGGCGGCGACACCAGCATCGGTGGCCTGATCGGCGGTGACACCACGACCGGTGGCGACACGACGACCGGCGGTGACACCACCACGGGTGGCGACACCACCACCGGCGGCGACACCACCACGGGCGGTGACACGACGACCGGCGGTGACACCACGACCGGCGGTGACACCACCACGGGCGGCAGCACGAGCGGCGGCAGCACCTCCGGTGGTGACAGCAGCACCGGCGGCAGCAGCACCTCGGGCGGCTCCAGCTCCACCGGTGGCAACGACACCGACCCCAACGGCGGCAGCAACGACAACTCCGCCCAGGAGGAGGGCTCCTCGGCCCTCACCGACACCGGTTCGGACACCTCGGCCCAGGGCAGCGGCGACCAGCTCGCCGAGACCGGTGCCGGCCAGACCGCGTTCCTGCTCGTCGGTGCGGCCACGATGATCGCCGGCGGCATCGGCTTCCGGGTGCTCCCGCGCCTGGTGAGCGGCCGTGGCGGTGCGGCTGCCTGACGGTAGCCGACAGTAGGCGTGCGCCTACGGAGCGTACGGATGTCGTACGACGAAGGGCCCGGAGCGTGTCACACGCTCCGGGCCCTTCTCCGTCTGCGGATGCCCTATGCGGTCTGGTGCGCCAGCAGCGCCACGGCTGCGATCAGCACCGCCAGGAGGGCGATGAGTGCCATGGGGTTGAGCCCCGCCATGAAGTTCTCCTGCTGCAGCCGCTCGCGGTTCGCGCGGCACACGGGGCACCGGCCCTCGCTCACGGGCGCCGCGCAGTTCGCGCACACCAGCCGGTCGTACGTCATGCGCCTCGCCCTCCTTGACCAACGGTTCCGTCATGAGAACGTCCGTGGGTCGGCGAACGTTCCCTCCCCCTACTGTGCCAGGTTCCTCCGGAGGCTGCGCGGGGGTCGCCTGCGGGGGGTGCGTGCTCTTCGTCTCGCGGCTGCGACGTGCACATAACGCCCATCACGTACGCAACCTATGCCCGTGCCTGCGGTTGCGTGCCTGACTCGCGTATGGTCACGCTCATCTACCCCCGGCGACCCGTGGTGCACCCGTGATCCGATTCGACAACGTCTCCAAGGTCTACCCCAAGCAGACCCGTCCTGCACTCAGGGATGTGTCCCTGGAAGTGGAGAAGGGCGAGTTCGTCTTCCTCGTGGGCTCCTCCGGCTCCGGAAAGTCCACCTTTCTGCGGCTGATCCTCCGCGAGGAGCGGTGCAGTCACGGTCAGGTGCACGTCCTGGGCAAGGACCTCGCGCGCCTGTCCAACTGGAAGGTGCCGCAGATGCGCCGCCAGCTGGGGACCGTCTTCCAGGACTTCCGGCTGCTGCCGAACAAGACGGTCGCCGAGAACGTCGCCTTCGCGCAGGAGGTGATCGGCAAGTCCAAGGGCGAGATCCGCAAGTCCGTCCCCCAGGTGCTCGACCTCGTCGGCCTCGGCGGCAAGGAGGAGCGGATGCCCGGGGAGCTGTCCGGTGGTGAGCAGCAGCGCGTGGCGATCGCGCGCGCCTTCGTGAACCGGCCCAAGCTGCTGATCGCCGACGAGCCCACCGGCAACCTCGACCCGCAGACCTCCGTCGGCATCATGAAGCTGCTCGACCGGATCAACCGGACGGGCACGACCGTCGTGATGGCCACGCACGACCAGAACATCGTGGACCAGATGCGCAAGCGCGTCATCGAGCTGGAGAAGGGCCGCCTCGTCCGCGACCAGGCCCGCGGCGTCTACGGCTACCAGCACTGACCGCCGACTCGAGCCGTCTGCAGACGATCCACGGAAAGGCCTGAAGAAGACGCCATGCGCGCCCAGTTCGTACTGTCCGAGATCGGTGTCGGTCTCCGCCGCAACCTGACGATGACCTTCGCCGTCATCGTCTCCGTCGCCCTGTCGCTCGCCCTGTTCGGCGGGTCGCTCCTGATGAGCGACCAGGTCAGCACCATGAAGGGCTACTGGTACGACAAGGTCAACGTCTCGATCTTCCTCTGCAACAAGAGCGACGCCGAGTCCGACCCGAACTGCGCCAAGGGCGCGGTCACCGACGACCAGAAGAAGCAGATCAAGTCCGACCTGGACAAGATGGACGTCGTCCAGAAGGTGACCTACGAGTCGCAGGACGAGGCGTACAAGCACTACAAGGAGCAGTTCGGCGACTCCCCGCTGGCCAGCTCCCTCACCCCGGACCAGATGCAGGAGTCGTACCGCATCAAGCTCAAGGACCCGGAGAAGTACCAGGTCATCGCGACCGCCTTCGACGGGCGGGACGGCGTGCAGTCGGTGCAGGACCAGAAGGGGATCCTGGACAACCTCTTCGGGCTGCTCAACGGCATGAACTGGGCCGCGCGGGCGGTGATGGCGCTGATGCTGGTCGTCGCGCTGATGCTGATCGTCAACACCGTGCGCGTCTCCGCGTTCAGCCGCCGGCGTGAGACCGGGATCATGCGGCTGGTGGGTGCCTCCGGCTTCTACATCCAGGCGCCGTTCATCATGGAGGCCGCGGTCGCCGGGCTGATCGGCGGGACGGTCGCCTGCGGATTCCTGGTGATCGCGCGGTACTTCATCATCGATCACGGACTCGACCTGTCCCACAAGCTGAATCTGATCAATTTCATCGGCTGGGACGCCGTGCTCACGAAACTCCCGCTCATCCTGGCCACGAGTCTGCTGATGCCCGCGCTGGCCGCGTTCTTCGCGCTGCGCAAGTACCTGAAGGTGTGACACATGCCAAGAGGGCCGTACGGTCAAGAAGCCGTACGGCCCTTCGCGTTGTCCTAGACTCACCGGCATGTCAGGCCGAGACCTGTTCTGTCAGCCCCGCCGCATCCGCCGCGGGGCGGCCCTGACATTGCTCTTCGCGAGCGTGGTCGTCGCGGCCGCCGCGACCGGCTCCTTTCCCGAGACCGACCGGAAATCCGCGGCCGGCGAGGCCCGTTCGGCCGTCCCGGCCGGGCATCACGAGGACGTCGCCAAGGCCGCCGAGGAGGCCCTCGCCGACGGCAAGTCCCCGATGGAGGCCGCCGAGCGCGCCGTGAGCCGCAGCGGGGACCGCTGGGGGGCCGTCTACTCCGAGGGCGAGTACGAGGAGTTCGAGGAGGCCCTCGACGGCCAGTACACCGGCGTCGGGCTGTGGGCCCGGCGCGAGCGGGACGGACGTATCGAGGTGACGAAGGTGGCCTCCGGGTCGCCCGCGGCCGCGGCCGGCATCCGCGGCGGCGACCGGCTGCGCAGCATCGACGGGGCGCCGGTGGACGGCCGCCCGGTCACCGAGGTCGTCTCCTTACTGCGCGGCGACGCGACGGACGCGGCGGCGGGTACGGCGGTGCAGCTGGGTCTGCAGCGGGGCGCGCACGCGTGGACCGAGACGCTGCGGCGGGCGCGGCTGTCCACGGACTCGGTCACCGTTCGGAAGCTCGCCGGCGGGGTCACCGTCATCAAGATCGCCGCGTTCACCAAGGGCGTCGGGGACCTTGTCCGTACCGCCGTCCGGAACGCTCCGGTCGGCACCGGCTTCATCCTCGACCTGCGCGGGAACTCCGGGGGGCTGGTCACCGAGGCCGTGACCACGGCGTCCGCCTTCCTGGACGGGGGGCTGGTCGCGACGTACGACGTGAACGGGGAGCAGCAGGCGCTGCACGCCGATGCCGGGGGCGACACCACCAGACCTCTGGTCGCGCTCGTCGACGGGGGGACGATGAGTGCGGCCGAGTTGTTGACCGGGGCACTGCAGGACCGTGGGCGTGCGGTGGTCGTGGGGTCCCGGACCTTCGGCAAGGGGTCGGTGCAGATGCCGAGCCGGTTGCCGGGCGGGTCCGTCGCCGAGCTGACCGTGGGGCACTATCGGACGCCGTCGGGGCGGAGCGTGGACGGGCAGGGGATCACACCGGATCTGCCGGTGGCTCGGGCGGATTCGCAGGCGGCTGTGCAGAGGGCGGAGACCGTGCTCAGTGGGCTGGGCGACGCGGACTGAGGGGTTGTCGGTCGGCTGCGGGTGCGTCGTGGCTGGTCGCGCAGTTCCCCGCGCCCCTGACGGGGCGCTGTCCTCGCGCTGATAAGGACTGGCCGCGGCACCCCTTCCTAGTGCGAAAATGGACGGCACTATGAGCAAGGGAATGTACGTACCGAAGGAGTCCCAGCCCAAGCAGGGTGGGAGTGCTGCCAAGGCTCGCGACGGCGAGAAGGGTGGCAAGCGGAAGATCGTCGCCCAGAACAAGAAGGCCCGGCACGACTACGCGATCGTCGACACCTACGAGGCCGGCCTCGTGCTGACCGGCACCGAGGTCAAGTCGCTGCGCGAAGGACGGACCTCGCTGACCGACGGCTTCGTCCAGATCGACCGGGGCGAGGCGTGGCTGCACAACGCGCACATCCCGGAGTACCACCAGGGCAGCTGGACCAACCACTCCGCACGCCGCAAGCGCAAGCTGCTGCTGCACCGCGAGGAGATCGACAAGCTGGAGTCCAAGGCGCAGGAGACGGGTCACACGATCGTGCCCCTCGCCCTGTACTTCAAGGACGGCCGGGCGAAGGCCGAGATCGCGCTCGCGCGAGGCAAGAAGGAGTACGACAAGCGGCAGACGCTGCGGGAGAAGCAGGACCGGCGGGAGTCGGACCGGGCGATCGCGGCGGCGAAGCGGAAGCAGCGGGGCGCCTGACCGGCGGGGAATACGGTGGCATCGGCGTGCGTTGGTCACGTACGATGGCACCAACACCGGGGGAACCCGGTGTGAGCATTGAAAACACAACATGGGGATGATCGGTTTCGACAGCGGCTGTCGAAGCAGGGGAAGCGTGTCGAGGAAGCGGCAATGATCTCGTAAACCATATGTCGCAAAAAATAATCGCCAATTCCAAGAGCGATTCTCCCGAGCTCTTCGCTCTCGCTGCCTGATCAGGTAGTGATCGAATAGCTCCTTAATGGGAGTGTCAGCCCGGGGGTGTTCCCGACCCGGATCCTGGCATCAGCTAGGGGACTAAACCTTGATCCTGGTCACGGGGTGAAGAGGGAAATCAAACAGTGACTGGGCCCGTCGGCGACTTGTTCGCGTGATCGCCGGGGCCGAGAAAATCGCAGCGAACTGCACACGGAGAAGCCCTGATTCCGCACCGTTGGACGCGGGTTCGATTCCCGCCATCTCCACAATCTCCATGTTGAGGGCCCGGTGGTCACAGACCACCGGGCCCTCGTCCTGTCATTCGACGTTGAATGTCGACAGGCGCACGCCCTTCGACAGGACCAGGTAAACGTCCCCCAGCCCCTTGGCCCGCGCGAGCGCCGCGTTCGCCGTCGCATAGGTGTACGGCGACGACGTCCCGTCGGTGTGGGCCGTGCCCAGCAGGGTGCCCGTGGGGGAGCCCCGGCGTACCTCGATCGTGCCGGCGGCACCGGCGACGCGGGCCGAGAAGGCCGACGTACCGTCGAGGCGGCTGTCCGCGAACTTCAGCCAGGCGCCGTCCGCCGCGGCCGACACCGCCGTACCGCTCGCCTTGGACTCGTCGACCAGGTCGACGGCCGAGTAGTCGTCGAAGTTCTCGGCCCGCGTGACCTTGGACAGGTCGCGCGGCGGGATCGTCTCGCCCTTCACCTGCCAGGTCGTACGGGCCCGGACGTCGGTGGAGGACGAGCCGACCAGGACGTCGTAAGTGCCGCTCTCCACCGTCCACTTGGAGCGGGTGACGTCCCAGTGCGCCAGGTCGGACTGGCGCACCTTCAGCCGGACCGTCCTCGTCTCGCCCGGCTTCAGTGACACCCGCTGGAAGGACTTCAGCTGCTTCAGCGGCTGCTTGTCGCGGGACGTGCGCTGGTGGGTGTAGAGCTGGACGACCTCGGCGCCGGTGCGGCTGCCGGTGTTGGTGACCGGGATCTCGTAGCCGTCGCCCGTGCGCTTCAACTCGCCGTAGCGGAACGAGGTGTACGACAGGCCGTAGCCGAACGGGTAGAGCGCCTGGCCCTTGAAGTACTGGTACGTGCGGTCCGACTTGATGATGTCGTAGTCGAGGATCGAGGGGAGGTCGGACTCGGACTGGTACCAGGTCTGGGTGAGGCGGCCCGAGGGGTTCGCGTCGCCGTAGAGGAGGTCGGCGAGGGCGTTGCCGGTCTCCTGGCCCGCGTGGGTGGTCCACAGCAGGGCCGGGACCTCCTTCTGGAGCGAGCCGAGGGTGGTCGGGTAGCTGTTCTCGACGATCACCACTGTGCTTGGGTTGGCCTTGCGCACCGCCCTGACCAGGGATTCCTGGGCGGGGGCCAGGGCCATGTCCGTGCGGTCGTGGGCCTCGCGGCCGTTGATCGACGGGTCGGAGCCGATCACGACCACCGCCGTGTCCTTGCCCTTCACCGCGGCCACCGCCTCGTCGACACCGCTGCGGACGACGTCCTTCGTGTAGTGGGCGGCCTGGTCCTTCGACACCAGACCGAGCGTGCCGTCCGTGCCGGTCGGGCCGAGGTAGACCGGGTTCGACCACCAGGACTCGGCAGTCTCGTAACCGGCGTACCGGAGGAGGTACGTGCCGTCGGTCTGCTCCTCCAGCTTGAACTGCTGCTGCACGAACCAACCGTTCGGCTGGGCCTGGTCGTTGACGAAGTTCGACCAGTTGTAGCCGACGTACTTGCCGTTGGCCGCCGAGCGCAGGGTGACGATGCCGGAGCCCCAGTCGAACACGTCGAACTGGGTCGTCGTGCCCGTGTCCGCCGACTCCTTCAGCGCGGCGCCCGCGTCCCCCGTGCCCGCCGTCACGTACTTGCCGGTCGCCGCGTCCTTCAGCGCGATCCGGTCCACGCCCTCGCTGCTCGCGACCGACGTGCCGAGCTTCGCCGAGATGCCCTGCGCGGGCGTCACCGCGTACGGCAGGCTCCCCGAGTACCAGTCGGTGTACAGCGTGTCGGCGAGCGGGCCGACCACGGCCACGTCCTTCGCGGACTTCTTGAGCGGCAGCGCGCCCGACTGGTTCTTCAGCAGCACGGCCGCCTCGGTGGCCGACTTGCGGGCCAGCGCGCGGTGCGCCGGGCTGTCGATGACGGAGGCGTCGATGGAGCCGTACTTGCCGCCGCCCGGATCGAACTCGCCCAGCCGGACCCGGATGTCCAGGACGTCACCGGCCGCCTTGTCGACGTCCGACTCCTTCAACAGGCCGGACGACAGCGCCGACTTGATCGCGGTCGTCGTCGGGGCGGAGTCCGTGTCGTTGTCGGTGAAGCTGTCGATGCCCGCCTTCAGCGCCGCCGCGTCGGCCTCCGCCTGGGTGCCGTAGTACTTCTGGCTGCCGACCAGGTTGCCGGGCGCGAAGGCGTCCGTCACGTTGAGCAGCCGCTGCGAGGTCCAGGTGCGGACGGTGTCGTCGAGGGCCGGATTCACCGTGTTCGGGCGGCCGTTGACGAGGTTGTACGACGACATCACGCCGGTCGCCGCGTCCGCCTCGATCGCCGGCTTGAAGGCCTGCTCGTCGTACTCCTTCAGGACGCGCGGGCGCAGTTCGGAGGAGGTGGTGTCCCTGTTGACCTCGTTGTTGTTGGCGAGGAAGTGCTTGATGGTGGGGGCGGTCTTGAGGTGGTCGGGGTCGCCGCCCGTCAGGCCCGTGCCGTACGCCGTGGAGATCGAGCCCGTGAGGTACGGGTCCTCGGAGTAGCCCTCCTCGTTGCGGCCCCAGCGCGGGTCGCGCAGCAGGTTGACCACGGGCGCCCAGAGGTTCAGGCCCCAGCCGGCCGGGCGGGTCTGCTGGAAGCCCCGGGCCTCGTCGCCGACCGCCGAGCCGACCTGCTCGATCAGGGACGGGTCCCAGGTGGAGGCCAGCCCGACGGCCTGCGGGAAGACCGTCGCCTTGCCGAGCCAGGCCACGCCGTGCAGGGCCTCGGTGCCGGTGCGGAAGGACTGGATGCCGAGGCGGGGGATGGCCGGCTCGTACTGGTGGAGGAGGGAGATCTTCTCGTCGAGGGTGAGGCGGGACAGGAGGTCGGAGACGCGGGCGTCCACGGAGAGGCTCGGGTCACGGAAGGGATAGGCCGGGTCGTCGGCGTGGGCGGGGACGGCGGCGCCGAGTCCGGCGACGAGGGCCAGCGCCACCAGCAGCACGGTTCTCGGTCTTCTTCGCTTGCCTTTCATGTCACGGCTCCTTCAAGTAGGGCCTTGCACATACGAGTTGTTCAGGCGTTGCGCGGTGCCGTGCTCGCCCGCTCCGTCATCCGGGGCGGCAGCAGCGTCGCCTCCGGTACGGCGGTGCCGCCCAGCTTCTTCATCAGCAGCTGTACGGCCCGTTCGCCCACCTCGGCCGAGGGCAGGGCGACCGAGGTGACGGGGACACGGACGGTCTCGGCGAGTTCGTCGGGGCAGATGGCGGTGACCGAGAGGTCGCCGGGGACCCGCAGCCCGAGCTGCTCGAAGGCGTCGATCAGCGGCTCCAGGATCGCCTCGTTGTGGACGACGACCCCGGTCAACGCGGGCTGCTCGCGCAGCAGTTGCTCGGCGACCAGCCGGGCGGCCCCCGGCGAGGCCTCGCAGGGGTGGACGGAGGAGGACAGCCCGCTGCGGTCGGCGGCGGCCGTGAAGCCCTGCACCACCCGCTGGGCGAACGCCGTCCCGCGCACATAGACCTCCGGCGGGGACCCCACCAGCGCCACCACCCGGTGTCCAAGCCGCGCCAGATGCTCCACGCACGCCTCGCCGGCCGCCTTGAAGTCCAGGTCGATGCAGGTCAGCCCGGACGGCTCGGCCGGGAACCCGATCATCACCGACGGCCGGTCCAGCGAGCGCAGCAACGGCAGCCGGGGATCGTGCAGTTGGACGTCCATCACGATCAGCGCGTCCACAAGCGCGGTGTCGGCGACCCGGCGCAGTCCGTCCTCGCCCTCCTCCTGGGTGAGGAGCAGCACGTCATGGTCGTACCGGCGCGCGGTCGTCACGACGGACACCGCGAACTGCATGACCACCGGGACGTGGATGCCGGTCCGTAAGGGGATCACCAGCGCCAGGACGTTCGACCTACTGCTGGCCAGGGCGCGGGCGCCGGCGTGCGGGCGGTAGCCGAGCTCCAGGATGGCGGCCTCGACCCGCTGCCGGGTCTCCTCGGAGATCGGGCGCTTGCCGCTGAGCGCGTAGGACACGGTGCTGGGGGAGACCCCGGCGTGCCGCGCCACATCCGTGATCTTCACCATCAGCCCAGCTCCAGCGAGAGGAACCCGGTCCCGGCCTGCGCCCGCACGGTCCGCTCCCCGGCCGCCAGGCCCCACCCGGCCACCGGATCACTGCACGAGGCCCGCAGGGTGTCCCCTTCGCGTACGACGGTGAAGCTCACGTCCCCGACCGGCACCGTCACCTGCGCGCCGCGCTCCAGGCCGTACGCCCGCAGGGTCACCCCGTCGGCATGGTCGTAGTCGGGCCGGTCGTGCACGGCACCCACCGGGATCACCGCGCCCGGCCGCACCAGCAGCGGCACGCTCAGGAAGCCGTGGCGCTCGCGCACCCAGCGCGGCCCGGTCACGGTCCGCCCGCTCAGGAAGTGGGTCCAGGTCCCCTCGGGCACGTAGTAGTCGACGTCCCCCTCGTCGGAGAACACCGGCGCCACCAGCAGATCCGGGCCCAGCATGTACTGCCGCTCCAGATGCGCGCACCCGGGGTCGTCCGGGAACTCCAGCACCATCGCCCGCATCATCGGCACACCCTCGGCGTGGGCGGTGCGCGCGGCCTCGTACAGGTACGGCATGAGGCTGAGCTTGATCCGGGTGAACTGCCGGAGCACGTCCACGGATTCCTCGTCGAAGAGCCACGGCACGCGGTACGAGGAGCTGCCGTGCAGCCGGCTGTGGGAGGACAGCAGGCCGAAGGCGATCCACCGTTTGAACAGCTCCGGTGTCGGGGTGCCCTCGAAGCCGCCGATGTCGTGGCTCCAGTAGCCGAAGCCGGACAGCCCGAGGGACAGCCCGCCGCGCAGCGACTCCGCCATCGACTCGTAGGTGGCCTCGCAGTCCCCGCCCCAGTGCACCGGGAACTTCTGGCTGCCCGCCGTCGCCGACCGCCCGAACACCACGGCCTCGCCCTCGCCGCGGTGCTTGCGCAGCACGTCGAAGACGGTGCGGTTGTAGAGGTACGTGTAGTAGTTGTGCATCCGCTCCGGGTCGGAGCCGTCGGACCAGGCCACGTCGGTCGGGACCCGCTCGCCGAAGTCGGTCTTGAAGCAGTCGACGCCCTGCCCGAGCAGCGCCTCCAGCTTGGCCGCGTACCAGTCGCGGGCGGCCGGGCTGGTGAAGTCGACCAGGGCCATGCCGGGTTGCCACATGTCCCACTGCCAGACGCTCCCGTCGGGCCGCTTCAGCAGATGCCCGAGCGCCTTGCCCTCCGCGAACAGCGGGGAGCGCTGGGCGATGTACGGGTTGATCCACACGCACACGTGCAGGCCGCGCGCCTTCAGCCGGGAGAGCATGCCCTCCGGGTCGGGGAACACCCGCGGGTCCCACTGGAAGTCGCACCAGTTGAACTCGCGCATCCAGAAGCAGTCGAAGTGGAAGACGGAAAGAGGGAGTTGCCGCTCCCGCATGCCCTCGATGAACGAGGTCACCGTCTCCTCGTCGTACGAGGTGGTGAAGGAGGTCGACAGCCACAGGCCGAAGGACCAGGCGGGCGGCAGGGCAGGGCGGCCGGTGAGGGCCGTGTACTTGCGGAGGATGTCCTTGGGGGTGGGGCCGTAGATGACGTAGTACGTCAACTCCTGGGTCTCCGCGCTGAACTGGACCCGCGAGACCGCCTCCGAGGCGACCTCGAAGCTCACCTTGCCCGGGTGGTCGACGAAGACGCCGTAGCCCGCGTCCGTCAGATAGAACGGGACGTTCTTGTAGGCCTGTTCGGTGGCCGTGCCGCCGTCGGCGTTCCAGATGTCGACGACCTGGCCGTTCTTGACCAGCGGGCCGAAGCGCTCGCCGAGGCCGTAGACCGAGGTGCCGACGCCGAGGTTCAGCTGCTCGCGCAGGTAGTGGGCGCCGTTCGTGGCGTCCCGCATGATGCCCATGCCCTTGGGGCCGCTGGAGGTCAGGGTGCGGCCGTGGGCGAGGAAGTCGACGTGCCAGGTGCCGGTGCGGGCGACCTTGACCGACAGCGCGCCGGAGGTGAGGGTGGCGTGCTCCTCGTCGTACTCCGTGTGAGCCGCGAACTCCTCCTGCGCGACCTCGAATTCGGGCCCGCGCGGCTGCTCGCCCTCGAAGTGGGTGAAGGTGAGGCCGATGACGTCCGGCATCGGGGTGTGCGCGCTGATCGTCACGACCGGTCCCTTCAGCAGGTCGCCGCGGTGCCGGATGGGCTGCGTCGGCGCGTGGATCTCCAGCGCGCCTTCCGCGGCGGTGACGTCGAGCACCTCGACGGGGTGGGCCGCGGTGACGCCCTCGCGCAGCAGCCAGTAACCATCGGTGAACTTCATGTGGGGGGTCCTTACTTCACGGCTCCCACGGCGATGCCGCGGGTGAGCGTCCGCTGGAAGACGAGGAAGAACACGATCGCCGGGAGCACGCCCAGCAGGGCCGCCGCGTTGGTCATCGTGGCGTCCATCAGGCGCTGGCCCTGGAGGACGCCGAGGGCCACCGACACCGTCTGGTTGTCGTTGGAGATCAGCATGACCAGGGGGAGCAGGAACTCGTTCCAGGTCCAGATGAAGAAGAAGACCAGGAGCACGCCGATGGTCGGGCGGCTGACCGGGACGACGATCCGCCACAGCACCTGCCACTTGTTGGCGCCGTCGATTTTCGCCGCCTCGATGATCTCGCGCGGGAACTGGCCGAGCACCGACGAGAGCAGATACGTGCCGAAGGCCGCCTGGATCACCGTGAAGACGATGATCACGCTCAACCTCGTGTCGTACAGGCCCACTTGCTTGCTCAGGTAGTAGATCGGGTAGACCAGCGCCTCCTGCGGCAGCATGTTGGCGAGGACGAAGAAGGCGAGCACCCAGGTGCGGCCCTTGATCCGGCCGATGCCGATCGCGTACGCGTTGAGGACGGACAGGACCACGGCGAGCAGCGCCACCGAGCCGCTGATCAGCGCCGAGTTGAAGAGCTTCTGGCCGTAGTCGACCCGGTCCCAGAAGTCCTTGAGACCGTCCAGGTAGAGGCCCTGGGGGAGGCTCAGCGGGCCGTGCTCGGAGTACTCCGCCGGGGACTTGACCGCGTTCACGGCCACGATCAGGAACGGGACGACCATGAAGAGGGCCGCGATGCACAGGGCGATCAGCACCGGGTAGCGGCGCAGGGCGGTGGTCATGCGCGGGCCCCTTCCTCGTCGCGGGTCTGGAGTTTCAGCAGGACGAGGGAGAGCGCCAGGATGATCACGGTGAGGACGGTGGAGATCGCGGCGCCGTACCCGACCTGCGTCTTCTCGAAGAACGTGGAGAAGGAGAAGTAGGAGGGCACGTCCGTCGCGCCGCCCGGGCCGCCCTTGGTCAGCACGTACACCGCGCCGAACACCTTGAGCGCGGCGATCGTGCACCAGGTCAGCACGACGTAGATCTCCGGGCGGATCTGCGGCAGCGTGATGTGCCAGAAGCGCCGCCACCAGCCGGCCCCGTCCAGCTCCGCCGCCTCGTACAACTGCGGGTCCACGCGCTGGAGTCCGGCCATGAAGACGACCAACGGGAAGCCGATCTGCACCCAGACCATGACCCCCATGACGCTGTACAACGCGATGTCCGGGTCGCCGAGCCAGTCCTGCTGCCAGGAGCCCAACCCGACCGCTTTCAGCAGCTCGTTGAGCGAGCCGTTGTCCGGCGCCAGGATCCAGCTCCAGACGATGCCGGCCACCGCGATCGGCAGCACCTGCGGGAGGTAGAAGCAGGCGCGGAGCACCGCGGCCCACTTAGAACCGAAGTGCTTGCCGATGTAGTCGAACAGGGCGGCGGCCAGCACCAGACCGATCACCGTCGGTACGGCGGCCATGGCGACGACCATGAACAGGCTGTGCCGGAAGGACGCCCAGAACTCCGCATCGTCCAGCAGCTCACGGTAGTTGGCGAGACCGGTCCACTTCGGGCTGCCGATGCCCTGCCACTCGGTGAAGCTCACGCCCGTGTTCATCAGGAACGGGACGATGATGATCGCCGTGAAGGCGAGGACGCCGGGGAGCAGGAACAGGGCGTACGAGTCGCGGTTACGGGGGCGGCGCGGGCCGGCGTGCGGGTGCTTGCCGACGGCCCGCGCACCCCGTTCGACGGTGACCGTCATTGCTTCGGAGCGCCCTTGTCGTACGCCTGCTGGAGGTTGGACAGATAGGCGTCCGGTTTCTCACTGCCCGTGATCAGCTTCTGGGTCTCGGAGACGAGGGTGTCGTAGAAGCCGTTGACCGGCCAGTCCGGGTAGAAGGCGAGGCCGTCGCGCTGGCTGACGGTGTTGAAGTTGGCGATCAGCTCCTTGGACTTCGGGTCCGTGATCGCGCTGGTGTCGGCGGCGACCGGGATGCCGCCCTTGTTGCCGAGCAGGTTCTGGATCTTCTTCGACATGGTGATGTCGATGAAGTCGTACGCCAGGTCCTTGTTCTTGGCGTTCTTCGGGACCACCCAGATGTTGCCGCCGGAGCCGAGGGTGAGGTTCGAGTCGGGCCACAGCGTGGTGTCCCAGTCGAACTTGGCCTCGGACTGGAAGCGGCCGTACCACCAGCTGCCGGAGAACAGGATCGGCGCCTTGCCCTGGATCCAGGAGACGCCCGCGTCCTCGGCCTTGGTGCTGGTCGACTTCTTGCTGATGTAGCCCTTCTTCACCCAGTCGGCGAAGGTGGTCGCGCCGTACGTCCAGGCCGCGTCGTGGAAGTCCGTCTTGCCCTTGTACAGCTCGTACTTGTCGACCCAGGAGCGGTCGGCCTTGGAGAGCGCGAGCTGGTAGAGGTACTGCTGGGCCATGTACTCGGCGCCGGAGTTGGCGAGCGGGGTGACGCCCTTGGCGACGAACTTGTCCATGGCGGCGGTGAGTTCGTCGAAGGTCTTCGGCTCGGCGATCCCGTACTTCTTGAAGAGGTCCTTGTTGTAGTAGACCATCGTGTACTCGGCGTAGTTGGGCACGCCGTACCACTTGCCGGAGCCCATCACGCCGCCCGCGTCGTACATGCTGGTCGTGGCCACGCCCGCGCTGAGCTTCTTGTCCCAGCCGCGCTTGGTCGCCTCGGCGGTCAGATCGGTCAGCAGGCCCTGTTTGGAGAGGGTGCCCGCGGTCGCGTTGCCCTTGTTGTACTCCATGATGTCGGGCGCGTCCGAGGAGTTGAGGATCATGGGCGCGGTCTTCTGGATCTGCTCGAAGCCCTTCTCCTCGAACTTCACCTTCACGCCCGGATGCTTGGCCTCGAACTCCTTGATCGCCTCGTTCCAGGCCACGCCCATCGCGCTGTCGGGGCCCTCGTAGTGCCAGAGCTTGAGCGTCTTGGCGTCGGAGGACCCGCTGTCCGAGCCGCCGCAGGCGGTCAGCAGCAGCGCTCCGCCCAGGAGCGCCGCCGTGACCGTCGTCACACGCCTTCGTGCCGTCAACATCCCTGCCTCCAGGAGAGCCGGGTGGGTATCGGAGCGTCACGCGCCGGTGATCGATTCATCGAATCGATTCGATGCGTGGCGTCGAAGCGCTTCGACGGAGGAAGGTATGTGCGGGCTGTGGGCCCGTCAATGCATCGGACGGGAATTGCTGTCCTGATCCGTTGCCGCCTGCTGGACCAGGGCGGTCATCAGCGCCACGGCCGCGGCCGTCACCGGTACTCCGAAACCGGCGGCCGGTGAGAGGCGGTCCACCAGCGCGCCGCCGGTCGCCGAGCCCGCCGCGATGCCGCCGAGCAGGCCGGTCACCGCCAGGGTCATGCCCTCGTTGAGGCGGGCCTCCGGGGTGCGCTGCTGGACCAGCGTCATCGTGGTGACCATCGTCGGGGCGGTGGCCATGCCGGCCACGAGCAGGGTGAGCGCGAGGAGCGCGAGCGAGCCGGTGCGGGCGGCGGCGAGCAGGGGCAGGGTCAGCAGGGCCGTCATCGCCGCGATGCACCAGGGCAGCCGGGCCGCGGCGGAACCAGAGGGCCGCAGCGCGCCGAACAGCAGCCCCGCAGCGCACGAACCGCCCGCCTGCAGCGCCAGCACGACCCCCGCCGCCGAGCGGTGCCCCTGCGTGTCCGCGAACGCGATCGTCACGACCTCCATCGACCCGAACACCGCGCCCATGGCCAGGCAGACGGCGAGCAGCGACGGGATCCCCGGCGCCCGGAAAGGGGATCCGGCGGCGGTACGGGCGTGCGGCGGCGGCTCGGTCGAGCGCTGCGCGGCGAACAGCAGCATGCCGGTCAGCAGCAGCACCGCCCCGACCAGCGTGCCCGCCTCCGGGAAGAACGTCCCGCACAGGAAGGCCGCGAGCACCGGGCCCAGCATGAAGCACAGCTCGTCGGCGGCCTGTTCGAAGGAGTTCGCGGTGTGCAGCGCGCGGTCGTCGCCCTTGAGGAGATGGTTCCAGCGGGCGCGGGACATGCCGCCGGTGTTGGGGGTGGTCGCGGTGGCGGCGTACGAGGCGAACAGGGTCCAGGCCGGGGCGTCGTAGTGCACGCAGAGCAGAAGGGCGAGCGAGCCGAGCGCGGCGATCACCGTCGCCGGTACGGCGATCCGCGCCTGCCCGTGCCGGTCGACGAGCCGCGCGGTCCAGGGCGCGACCAGCGCGGTCGCCGCGAGGCCGGTCGCGGTGACGGCACCGGCCAGCGCGTACGAGCCGCGCGCCCCGGCGATCATCACGACCGCGCTCACGCCGAACATGCCCATGGGGAGGCGGGCGAGGAGGTTCCCGAGGGTGAAGGCGCGGGCGCCGGGGGTGGTGAAGAGGCGGCGGTAGGGGCCGGGAGGGCGGTTGCCGGTACGGGCGTTGAAGTCGACGGCGACGACGGCGTCGGCGGTCACCGTGAACAACAGGGGCTTTCTGGGCGTCGGTTGCGGCATGGACACCACCGTCGCCCGCGGACGATCAAGCGGTCCAACACCTTCTCCGTACCGATTCACGCATCTCGGTTGTCAATGCGCGGTGTAGGTTCTCCGGATGCCCGCACCCCGTGACCTCGACCCCCGCCTCCTGCGCGCCTTCGTCACCGTCGCCGAGGAGCTGCACTTCACGCGTGCCGCGGCCCGGCTCTATGTCGCCCAGCAGGCCCTCAGCCGGGATGTGCGGCGGCTGGAGCGGGAGTTGGGGGCCGAGCTGTTCGTGCGGTCGACCCGGCAGGTGACCCTCACGGCCGACGGCGAGCGGCTGCTGCCTTACGCGCGGCGGGTGCTCGCGGCGCAGGACGAGCTGCTCGGCGCCTTCGGGCAGGCCCGACCGCTGCTGGTCGACCTCAACTACCGGGGCGCGGTCACCGCCCGCCGCGTCCTGCTCCGGGCCCGTGAACTCGCCCCCGAACACGAGCTGATGGCCCGCTACGAGAGCGGCCTGACCGGCGCGGCGGAGGAGCTGGTGGCCGGGCGCCTCGACGCGTCGTTCGGCCGGTTCGCGGGCCTGGACCCGGCGCTGCGCGGCCGCCTCGACCACCAGCCCGTCCGCTACGAACCGATGGCCGTCGTCCTGCCCGAGGACCACCGGCTGGCGCCCCTGACCGCGGTGCCGCTCGCCGCGCTGGCCGGCGAGACGGTGTACGCCGGCGCCGGAAACCCCCGTACACCGGAGTGGACGGACCTCGCCCGCAGTCTGTTCGACGGGCGGGGCATCGAGATCGCACCGCCCGCGCCGCTGGCCGTCGGCGACGAGGAGTTCGAGCGGATCATGGCCAAGCTGCGGACCCCGATCCTCGCCGTGGTGGACTTTCCGGCCATGCCCCGGGCGGTGCTGCGGCCCTTGATCGACCCTGTGCCTTTGTCGCCGGTGTCACTTGTGTGGCGGAAGGGGCTGGTCCACCCCGGATTCGACGCGCTTCGAAGGGCCGCACGCGAACTCTCGGCGGCGGAGGGATGGCTGCGGCGGCCGGCCGGTGGATGGATTCCGGCCATCGATCGAGAGCTCGTTCGACCGCACAACTGACACATCTCAAACACAGAACCTCCCTGTGCGCTACATTCGTGGCCCGAGCACGCTGTGCCGAAGGGGGCGCTGGAGCCTGGTGGGGGCCAGGTTCGGCGACGAGTGCTCGGAGTCGTGTGCGCACCCGGATCTGTCCCGTGGGGGGATGTACGTGCGCATGGAAAAGTGGCGGGAAGACGCCCAACCGGAATGGCCCGATCTCGCATCGGACACCCAGGTCGTTCCGGTGACGGAGGATACGAAGAGGAAGGCCGCCCAGGCGGGCGCCGACCGGTCGGATCCGGACACCGGGTGGGACGCGTTCCGGGCGAACGGAACGTTCCGCGAGGCTCCTCGCGACCCCTGGGCGGCGTCCGCCGACCCGGAGCACACCCATGACCCGCACGAGGTGACCGTCCAGCTCGACGCGGTCGGCCTCCAGGAGGATCTGCGGCTGCGCAAGGCCGAGGGCGGCGCGGCCGACGGCGGCGACGGGCCGGTGTTCGTCGACGCGTCCGGCCGCCGCAGCCGCCGCTTCCGCCGCCTGGGCATCGCCATCGCCATGGCGTGTGCGGTCTACGCCGTCGTCATCGTCGTAACCCTGCTGTCCGGGAGCTCGGACGCGCCCTGGCTGCCCGTGCCGGGGCAGAAGGACGAGCAGCCGGCCGGGCAGGTCGAGCCCTCCACACCGCCCACGGATTCCGCCCTGCCCTCGGACAGCGCCGGAGTCTCGCCCGGGGCGACGCCGAGCGCCGGCGCCGGTACGACGACCTCGCCGGGCGCCAGTGGCACCGCGCCGGGCGCGACGGCCGGCTCGCGCGGCACCGGCGCGTCCACCGCCCCCGAGCCGACGGCGACGAAGACCTCGACCCAGCCCGGCACCGGCGCGGTCGACCCCGGCCCGTCGACGTCGGCCGACCCGACGACGCCCACGCCCGACCCCAGCCCCAGCGAGAGCCCGGTCACCCCGACCGAGTCCGCGGCCGGGCCCGGCACCGGCACGGTCGCCGACGGCCCGCGCCACCCCAGTCCGCTCGCCGAGGCCCCGGTCGTGACCGGCGCCTCGCGCGCCTCCCCGTCCCCGGAGAAGCTCCTCTGATGGCATCCCGCACCCGCCGTCATGGACCCGCGCCCCGAGCCCGTGACGGCTCGCCGCGCCGCCGCGTGCCCATGCGTCTGCTGCTGCCCAGCCTCGTTCTCGTCGCCCTGATGGCGATGCTGATGCTGCGCGGCTACGTGCACAGCGAGATCCTCGCCGACCACCGCGTCCGACCCGAGGCCGCCACCGACAAGGTGCCGCAGAAGATCCTCGACGGCGGCCCGGTCATCGACACCCGCAGCGGGAAGACCACCAGCATCAGGGTGCCGGACCACCGCCTGGTCCTCACCTTCGACGACGGCCCGGACCCGACCTGGACCCCGAAGGTCCTGGACGTGCTGAAGAAGCACCACGCCCACGCCGTGTTCTTCGTCACCGGCACGATGACCTCCCGCCACCCCGAGCTGGTCCGGCGGATGGTGGCCGAGGGGCACGAGGTGGGCCTGCACACCTTCAACCACCCCGACCTCTCCTACCAGTCCAAGAAGCGCATCGACTGGGAGCTGTCCCAGAACCAGCTGGCGCTCGCGGGCGCGGCCGGCATCCGCAGCTCGATCTTCCGGCCGCCGTACTCGTCCTTCGCCGACGCCATGGACGACAAGTCCTGGCCGGTGACGCGGTACATCGGCACCAAGGGCTATCTGACCGTCGTCAACAACACCGACAGCGAGGACTGGCGCAAGCCGGGCGTGCACGAGATCATCCGCCGGGCCACCCCGCACGGCGGCAAGGGCGCGATCGTCCTGATGCACGACTCCGGCGGCGACCGCCACCAGACCGTGCAGGCGCTGGACAGGTTCCTGCCGATGCTGCAGAAGCAGGGATACGAGTTCGACAACCTCACCGAGGCCCTGGACGCGCCCAGCGCGCTGACCAAGGTCTCCGGCGTCGAGCTGTGGAAGGGCAAGGCCTGGATCTTCCTGGTCGGGGCCTCCGACGGCGTCACGAGCGTGATGGTGGTCGGCCTCTCGGTGGTCGGCGCGCTGGTGATCGCCCGCTTCGTGCTGATGTTCCTGCTCTCCGGCGTCCACGCCCGCCGCGTGCGGCGCCGCGGCTTCCGCTGGGGCCCGCCGGTGACCGAACCGGTGTCGGTGCTCGTCCCGGCGTACAACGAGGCCAAATGCATCGAGAACACGGTCCGTTCCCTCATGGCCAGCGAGCACCCGGTCGAGGTGATCGTCGTCGACGACGGTTCGAGCGACGGCACGGCGCGGATCGTCGAGGCGATGGGGCTGCCGAACGTCCGGGTGGTCCGCCAGCTCAACGCGGGCAAGCCCGCCGCCCTCAACCGCGGTCTGGCGAACGCCCGTTACGACATCATCGTGATGATGGACGGCGACACCGTCTTCGAACCGGCCACGGTCCGCGAACTCGTCCAGCCCTTCGGCGACCCGAGCGTGGGCGCCGTCGCCGGCAACGCGAAGGTCGGCAACCGCGACTCGCTCATCGGCGCCTGGCAGCACATCGAGTACGTGATGGGCTTCAACCTCGACCGCCGTATGTACGACATCCTGCGCTGCATGCCGACGATCCCCGGCGCGGTAGGAGCTTTCCGCCGGTCGGCGCTGGAGCGGGTCGGCGGCATGAGCGACGACACCCTCGCCGAGGACACCGACATCACGATGGCGATGCACCGGGACGGCTGGCGGGTGGTGTACGCCGAGAAGGCCCGCGCCTGGACCGAGGCCCCCGAGTCGGTCCAGCAGCTGTGGTCCCAGCGCTACCGCTGGTCGTACGGCACGATGCAGGCGATCTGGAAGCACCGCCGCGCCCTGGTGGAGGGGGGCCCGTCGGGCCGCTTCGGCCGGGTGGGCCTCCCGCTGGTCTCGCTCTTCATGGTGGTGGCCCCGCTCCTGGCCCCCCTGATCGACGTGTTCCTTCTCTACGGGGTGGTCTTCGGCCCGACGCAGAAGACGATCGTGGCCTGGCTGGGCGTACTGGCGATCCAGGCGACCTGCGCGGCGTACGCGTTCCGCCTCGACCGCGAGCGCATGACCCACCTCATATCCCTCCCGCTCCAGCAGATCCTCTACCGCCAGCTCATGTACGTCGTGCTGCTCCAGTCCTGGATCACGGCACTCACCGGCGGCCGCCTGCGCTGGCAGAAGCTGCGCCGCACGGGGGTCGTGGAGGCGCCGGGCGGTGCGGTGCCGCGCCAGCGGGCGCGCAACAGCAGCAGTGATCGGAGGCCCGTGGCATGACGCACGGCTACACGACCGGAGCACCGGAGTCGACGCCGGCATACGGCATCCCGCGGCAACGCGTCCCCGAACCGGCCGCCGGCGTGAGGAAGCCGGGCGGCCGGGACCGCTACCTGGACCTCCTCCGCTCGATCGCCCTGGTCCGCGTGGTCGTCTACCACCTCTTCGGCTGGGCGTGGCTGACGGTCCTCTTCCCTTCCATGGGCGTGATGTTCGCGCTGGCGGGCTCGCTGATGGCACGCTCGCTGAACCGCCCGGCCCTGGGTGTGATCAGAGGGAGAGTGAGGAGGCTGCTGCCTCCCCTCTGGGCGTTCAGCGCGGTGGCGCTGGCGCTGATGTTCGCGGGTGGCTGGAACCCGGTGAAGGACCCCGACCACGGCGGCACGTGGGGCGTGGTCGACCTGATCAACTACGTGATCCCGATCGGCGCCCCGCCCTTCCCCTGGCACATCGGCTCCAAGTCGGGCCTCCTTGAGGACACTTGGGCGGTCCAGGCGTGCGGGCCGCTGTGGTACCTGCGTGCCTATCTGTGGTTCGTGGTGGCGTCCCCGCTGCTGCTGTGGGCGTTCCGCCGGATGCCATGGGCAACGCTGCTGGCTCCGCTGGGGCTTACGGCGATCGTCGGCACGGGCCTGGTCTCCATCCCCGGCGAGACCGGAAACGCGGTCACCGACTTCGCGGTGTACGGCGGCTGCTGGGTCCTGGGCTTCGCCCATCACGAGGGCGTACTGCAACGCATCCCGCGCTATGTCGCCGTCTCGTGCTCGGCGCTGCTGATGGCGTTCGGCCTGTGGTGGGCGTCGGGCCATCTGGGCCCCGACGGCTGGGACCTGAACGACATCCCGCTGGCCCAGGCGACATGGAGCTTCGGCTTCGTGGTGATCCTGCTCCAGTACTCCCCGTCCTGGCAGGAACTCCCTGGCCGTCTGGCGAAGTGGGACAGGCTGGTGACCCTCTCCAACAACCGCGCGGTCACGATCTACCTCTGGCACAACATGCTGATCATGGCCACGGTCCCGATCATCGACCGTGCCTACGACCTCCCGTTCATGCAGAGCGACCGCGCGGTGGGCGCGCTGGACTCCACGTACATGCTGTGGATGTTCTTCCTGGTGTGGCCGCTGATCGGTCTGGTGATCCTGGCGTTCGGCTGGATCGAGGACATCGCGGCGCAACGGAGCCCACGGCTGTGGCCGGACGGGGCTCGGCGGGGTGGGGGGCGGCGGAAGGGCTGATCCGCAGGATCACAGCCGGCTGCTCCCGCCGGGGAGATGTTCGTAACGTACCGACGCACTACCTCTCATCCCGCCCCCGGCCGGGGTGAGAGCAACGTTCCCTTCCGGTCACCCGGTGCCACAGGGCGGAAACGACGCCTCCCTACCTTCGGGACTCATCACCGCTCATCTGTCCCCGAGCACGACCGAGCCCCGGAGCACCGTGGAGGCGTCATGACAGCCGCTGGCAAGTGGATCCAGCAGTGGGATCCCGAGGACGAGACCTTCTGGAAAGAGGGTGGGGAGAAGATCGCCCGGCGCAATCTGTTCTTCTCCGTCCTCTCCGAGCACATCGGGTTCTCGATCTGGACCCTCTGGTCCGTGCTGGTGCTCTTCATGGGTCCCGAGTACGGGCTCACCCCGGCCGACAAGTTCATGCTGACGTCCATGGTGACGCTGGTCGGCGCCGTGGTCCGCGTCCCCTACACCTTCGCCGTCGCCATCTTCGGCGGGCGCAACTGGACGATCATCTCGGCCGGCCTGCTTCTCATCCCGACCATCGCCGCCTTCGCCGTGATGAAGCCCGGGACCTCCTTCGACACCTTCCTCTGGGTCGGCCTGCTGGCCGGCGTCGGCGGCGGCAACTTCGCCTCCTCCATGACCAACATCAACGCCTTCTTCCCGCTCAGGAAGAAGGGGTGGGCGCTCGGCCTCAACGCCGGCGGCGGAAACATCGGCGTGCCGGTCATCCAGCTCGTCGCCCTGGCCGTCATCGGTGCCAGCGGCGGACCGCGCGTGCTGCTCGGGATCTACATCCCGCTGATCGTCGTCGCCGCCGTCCTCGCCGCGCTCTACATGGACAACCTCGCGACCGTGAAGAACGACACCGGTGCCGCCAAGGACGCCGCGAGGGACGCGCACACCTGGATCATGTCGTTCCTCTACATCGGGACGTTCGGCTCGTTCATCGGGTACGCCTTCGCCTTCGGGCAGGTGCTCCAGGTCCAGTTCGGCCGTACGCCGCTGCAGGCCGCGTACCTCACCTTCATCGGCCCGCTGCTCGGCTCGCTGATCCGGCCGCTCGGCGGCTGGCTCGCCGACAAGTACGGCGGCGCGAAGATCTCCCTCTACAACTACGTCGCCATGGCCGCGGCGACCGGCGGGCTGGTCTACGCCAGCGAGCAGAAGTCGCTGCCGCTGTTCGTCACCGTCTTCGTGGCGCTGTTCGTGCTCAGCGGGCTCGGCAACGGCTCCACCTTCAAGATGATCCCCGGCATCTTCCAGACCAAGGCCCTCGCCAAGGGGCTGGAAGGCGAAGAGGCCGCGGCCTACGGGCGCCGGCTCTCCGGAGCCTCCATGGGGCTCATCGGCGCGGTCGGCGCGCTCGGCGGTGTCGGTATCAACCTCGCCTTCCGCCAGTCCTTCCTCTCCAACGGCTCCGGCACCGGCGCCTTCGTGGTCTTCCTCGCCTTCTACGCGCTGTGCTTCGCGGTGACCTGGGCCGTATACCTTCGGCGCCCGGCAGCCACGGCCGAGGCCGAAGCCGCCGCAGAGACGAAGCCGCAGCTCAGCTACGCCGAGGTGTGACGTAACACCGGCGACATCGAGCCGAACCGAGCCTGTCACGGAGCGTTGACAGGCTCGATCGGCATGCAGGCAGTACCGCCGTACTGCAGGTACCAGGTACGACGACTCTTCCGGGACGAGAGCCATGTACGACGAACAGCAGCAGCAACCGGACCCCGGCCGGCACGGGCCCCTCGCCGGATTCACGGTCGGGGTGACCGCCGCCCGCCGGGCCGACGAACTGGGCGCACTGCTGCAGCGACGGGGAGCCGCCGTCCTGCACGCACCCGCCCTGCGGATCGTGCCGCTCGCCGACGACAGCGAGCTGCTGGCGGCGACGAAGGACCTGATCGACCAGGCGCCGGACGTGGTGGTGGCCACCACCGCCATCGGTTTCCGCGGATGGGTCGAGGCCGCCGAGGGCTGGGGGCTCGGCGAGGCGCTGCTGGACCGGCTGCGGGGGGTCGAGCTGCTCGCCCGCGGTCCCAAGGTCAAGGGCGCGATACGGGCCGCCGGGCTGACCGAGGAGTGGTCGCCGTCCAGCGAGTCCATGGCCGAGGTGCTGGACCGGCTCCTGGAGGAGGGCGTTGACGGTCGCCGGGTCGCCGTACAGCTGCACGGTGAACCGCTGCCGGGGTTCGTGGAGTCGCTGCGGGCCGCCGGGGCCGAGGTGGTCGGCGTACCGGTGTACCGGTGGATGCCGCCGGAGGACATCGGGCCGGTGGACCGGCTGCTGGACGCCGCGGTGTCGCGGGGGCTGGACGCGCTGACCTTCACCAGCGCGCCGGCCGCGGCGTCGCTGCTCAACCGCGCCGAGGAGCGCGGGCTGCTGCCCGAGCTGCTCGCCGCGCTCCACCACGACGTGCTGCCCGCGTGTGTCGGGCCGGTGACCGCGCTGCCCCTGCAGGCGCACGGGGTCGACACGGTGCAGCCGGAGCGGTTCCGGCTCGGGCCGCTGGTGCAGCTGCTGTGCCAGGAGCTGCCGGGGCGGGCCCGCGCGCTGCCCATCGCCGGGCACCGGGTGGAGATCCGCGGCCATGCGGTCCTCGTCGACGGCGACCTCAAACCCGTACCGCCCGCCGGAATGTCGCTGCTGCGCGCGCTGTCGCGGCGGCCGGGCTGGGTGGTGGCCCGGGCCGAGCTGCTGCGGGCCCTGCCGGGGGCCGGGCGCGACGAGCACGCGGTGGAGACCGCGATGGCCCGGCTGCGTACGGCACTGGGTGCGCCGAAGCTGATCCAGACGGTGGTCAAGCGGGGTTACCGGCTGGCGCTCGACCCTGCCGCCGATGCGAAGTACGCGGACGTGTAGGGGGCTGGGGGCTGCCGCCCCCAGCCCCCCGCTTTCGGCCTGAACGGCCTCGTCCTCAGACGCCGGACCGGCTGAAAGACACGGCCCGGCGCTGAAACGCACCGTAAAGAACCAGCGCCCGCGCCAAACACCCCAGCGCCACCGTCGACGTCACCGCCCGCACCCCGTTCCAAGCCACCCACGCATCCTCGAAGTGCTCCCGCGCCGCCGTTGGATCGGTCGCGTTCGCCAGGTCGTCGTTGAGCGGGATGTTGAAGGCGACCGTCGCCAGGAAGCCCAGCCCGTACGCCGCCACGGCCGCCCACACCCACCACCGGTACGGCTGCCCCCGCAGCTGCCACGCCGAGACGGCCGTCAGCAGCAGCGCGCCCATGAAGCTCAGGAAGAACACCGGGTTCTGGATCACGTCGTTGATGTTCCGCATCACCTCGACGTAGACCCGGTCGTCGCTGCGGGCCAGCGCGGGCATGATCGCGCAGGCGAAGATGTAGAAGACCCCGGCTATCAGGCCCATGGCGACCGTGGCCGCGCCCAGTACGAGTCCCGTGCCCCGGTCGGCGAGTCCCCTGCCGCTGCCGGTGATTCCCGTGCTCCTGCTGTTGGTTGTCATGCCTTCAAGTCAACGGACCACACCCCGCCCCGGACATCGCCGAGAAGCGCGCCCGCATAAGCCGTCGTCCAGCAGCCGCCGCCGGTCCGAGGGGTTCCGGCCGCGCGCACGGGCGGGCACTGTAAGAGGAACGGTTTTCCAGCCCCCAGGCGTTTCCAGCCCCAGGCGGTGACAGGCACATGGCACTGGGTACGGCCACGGTCGCGTACGAGCTGCGGTTCGACGCGGGACGGATCTGTCTCGACCTCCTCGCGACCACTCATCCCGAGGAACGGTTCGACTCCGTCGAGGTGCTGGGCGCGTGGATCGTGGGCGCGGGACTGGTCCCGTCCGGCACCCCGCTCACCCACGTCGATCCGTCCTGGCTGGTCTCCTTCCGCGAACTGCGCGGATATATCGGCCAGTTGGTACGGAGCGGGTTGGTGCCGACCCCGCCCCGGCCGTCGTACGACATCGCGCTCGCGCGGGTGAACGAGCTCGCCCGGGTCGCCCCGCCGGCCCCGCGTGCCGTGCGTGGCGAGGACGGGGCGCTGGTGCGGGAGTTGGTCGGTCCGCCGGGGTGCGAGGAGCTGCTCGGGGCCATCGCGCGGGACGCCGTGGAACTGCTCACCGACCCCGTCGCGAGAGCGGGTCTGCGGCAGTGCGAGGGCGACAACTGCCCGATCGTTTATGTGGATTCGTCCCGGGGACGCAGGAGGCGCTGGTGCTCCAGTGAGGTCTGTGGGAACCGCGAAAGGGTGGCCCGGCACCGTCGTCGGGCGGCACTCGCCCGCGTCTGACTGTCCGGTATGTCGCTTCTGTGGGGTCAGGGGTTGCCTGTTGTCGGAGTGATTTCGGCAACATCCAGTTTGCCGTTGTCGCGCCCCGGTCAGCTGGCGCGATCTTGCCGATGTGGCGGAAATGTAAAGATCGCGCGGTGGGAATGTGCTCTCATGTCCCTCTCATCACGTCACTCCGAAGAAAACTGTCGTCGCACTTTGAACATGACGGGCGCCACATCCGTACCTGTCCACGAGCGACCGACTGGGGGAACCCCCGGACATCGGAGGTGGGCGTGCGCAAGGATTCCGTCGTGGCCAATGAACGTGGATCGAGGGCCCGACATCGCATGTCCCAGCCCTCGGAACCTGATGAGGAGCTGATGCGTGCTCTGTATCGAGAGCACGCCGGACCGCTCCTTGCGTACGTACTCCGGCTGGTCGCCGGAGACCGACAGCGTGCCGAGGACGTGGTCCAGGAAACGCTCATCCGTGCCTGGAAGAACGCCGGTCAGCTCAATCGAGCGACCGGATCGGTACGCCCCTGGCTGGTGACGGTCGCTCGGCGCATCGTCATCGACGGCCACCGCAGCCGGCAGGCCCGGCCGCAGGAGGTCGATCCGTCGCCGCTGGAGGTCATCCCCGCGGAGGACGAGATCGACAAGGCGCTGTGGTTGATGACGCTGTCGGACGCGCTGGACGACCTGACCCCGGCCCACCGGGAGGTGCTCGTCGAGACGTATTTCAAGGGGCGTACCGTCAATGAGGCGGCCGAGACGCTGGGCATTCCCAGTGGCACGGTGCGGTCTCGGGTGTTCTATGCCCTGCGGTCGATGAAGCTGGCACTGGAGGAGCGGGGGGTGACGGCGTGATGAGTGTTTACGGGGGAAACCAGGGATTCGGCACAGGTGGGTCGGGTATGTCTGGACCCATGATGGGATCACCGGGGCCGAGCGAGCACGAGACGGTCGGTGCCTACGCCCTCGGCATCCTGGACGACGCCGAGGCGACCGCCTTCGAAGCACACCTCGCCACCTGCGAGTGGTGCGCCCAGCAGCTGGACGAGCTGGCGGGCATGGAGCCGATGCTGGCCGCCCTCGCGGACCTGCCGGGCTCCGGTACACCCGCGATCGGCGAGTCGCTGTCCGCCAAGCCCAGCCCACGGCTGGCGGAGAAGCTGGTCGACGAGGTCGCCGAGAAGCGGAAGGTCCGCAGCCGGCGCAACTTCTTCGCCCTCGCCGCCTCCGTCGCGCTCATCGCCGGCGGCCCGCTCGCCGTCTGGGCGGCGACCAGCGGTGACGACAGCGGCGGCAGCACCATGGCGATGGGGCCCGCCCAGCAGGCCTTCAACGTCATGACCGACAAGACGTCGGCGACCGACCCGTCGACCCATGTCAGCGCGACCGTCGCCATCGAGAAGAAGGACTGGGGCACGCACGCCGTACTCCAGCTGAAGAACGTCAAGGGCCCGCTCAAGTGCTCCCTCATCGCCGTCGGCAAGAACGGCGAGCGCGAGACGGTGACCTCTTGGTCCGTCCCGAACTGGGGTTACGGCATCCCGAGCGGCAAGACGGAAGAGGCCAGGGAACCTCTCTACGTGCACGGCGGCGCGGCCTTCACCCCGAACGAGATCGACCACTTCGAGGTCATGACGTTCAACGGGAAGAAGCTCGTACAGGTCGACGCGTAGCTTTCGTAGCTATACCGGGTCCCCTTCGCGTACGGTTGACGGCTGCCCAGCACGTCAGAAGGGGGCCCGGTGGCCGCTCAGGCTCAACAGGAAACCGCGGTCGGCTCGGATCACGACTCAGTGCGCGACCGAGAGATCAGCGTCGAGCAGGAACATCTGGACCGGGTCTACCGGCGCCTCGAGGAGAAGATCCACGAGGCGGAGTTCCTGATGAACGACGCGGCCAAGCGCGGCCAGGTCGGCACACCCGGCGCCCTCGCCGAGCGGGACGCCCAGGTCTTCCGGGCCGGCATCCATCTCAACCGGCTCAACAACGAGTTCGAGGACTTCCTCTTCGGCCGTATCGACCTGCTCCTCGGCAAGGACGGCAAGAAGGGCCCCGACGGCGCCTACACCGCCGTTGAACCCGCCGAAGGGGCCGTCCGGGAGGACGGCACGGCGGACATCGCCGAGACCCTCCACATCGGCCGCATCGGCGTCCTGGACAGCGAGTACGCCCCCCTGGTCATCGACTGGCGGGCCCCCGCCGCGGCCCCCTTCTACAGGTCCACTCCGGTGGATCCCGGGCGTGTCGTACGACGCCGGGTGATCCGCTCCAAGGGGCGCCGGGTCCTCGGCGTCGAGGACGACCTGATGCGCCCCGAGCTCAAGGCCTTCCTCGACGGCGACGAGCTGGCCGTCATCGGCGACGGCGCCCTGATGGCCGCGCTCGGCCAGGCCCGCAGCCACACCATGCGGGACATCGTCGCCTCCATCCAGGCCGAGCAGGACCTGGTCATCCGGGCCCCCGCCGCCTCCGTGACGTACGTCGAGGGCGGCCCCGGCACCGGCAAGACGGCCGTCGCCCTGCACCGCGCCGCCTACCTCCTGTACCAGGACCGCCGCCGCTACTCCGGCGGCATCCTGATCGTCTCCCCGACCCCCCTCCTCGTCGCCTACACCGAGGGCGTGCTCCCCTCCCTCGGCGAGGAGGGCCAGGTCGCCATCCGCGCGATCGGCTCGCTGGTCGACGGCGCGGAGGCCACGCTGTACGACTCCCCGTCGACGGCCCGCGCGAAGGGCTCGTACCGGATGCTGCGCGTCCTGCGGAAGGCGGCGCGGGGAGCCCTTGAGCTGGGACCGTCCGGCGGCACGGGCCCGAGCGCGTCGGGCCGTGTCAACGGCTCGGGCCAGCTCGCCTTCGGCGACGACGACGAGTCCGTTACGACCCCTGCCGCCCCGCCCACCCGCCTCCGCGTCGTCGCCTTCGGGCGCCGCCTGGAGCTGGAGTCGGCCGAGCTGGCGCGCATCCGGCAGGGCGCCCTCGGCGGCACCGCGCCCGTCAACCTGCTGCGCCCCCGTGCCCGCAAGCTGCTCCTGGACGCCCTGTGGGCGCAGTCCGGGGCCGCCACCCGGCACACCGACCCGGAGCTGGCCGCCGAGCTGCGCTCCTCCTTCGACGAGGACATCACCTCCGAGGACTCCTTCATCGCGTTCCTCGACGCCTGGTGGCCCGAGCTGACGCCGAGGGCCGTGCTCGCCGCGATGGCCGACGAGCGGCGCCTGGGCCGCTGGGCCCGCCGGATCCTGAATCCCGGCGAGGTCCGCCGGGTCGCCCGCTCGCTCAAGCGGGACGGCCTCTCCGTGCACGACATCGCCATGCTCGACGAGCTCCAGTCGATCCTCGGCACCCCGGCCCGCCCGCGGAAGAGGCGCGAGCTGGACCCGCTCGACCAGCTCACCGGCCTGGAGGAGCTGATGCCGGTGCGCGAGGAGTCGCAGCGCGAGCGCGCCGAGCGGCTCGCCCAGGAGCGCACCGAGTACGCCCACGTCATCGTCGACGAGGCCCAGGACCTCACGCCGATGCAGTGGCGCATGGTCGGCCGCCGCGGCCGGCACGCCACCTGGACGGTCGTCGGCGACCCGGCCCAGTCCTCCTGGTCCGACCCCGACGAGGCGGCCGAGGCCCGCGACGAGGCCCTCGGCACCCGCCCCCGCCGCCGCTTCGAACTCACCGTCAACTACCGCAACCCGGCCGAGATCGCCGAACTCGCCGCCAAGGTCCTGGCCCTCGCCATGCCCGGCTCCAAGGCCCCGTCGGCCGTACGGTCGACGGGCGTCGAGCCGCGCTTCTCCGTCGTACAGAAGTCGCTGGGAGAGACCGTCCGCGCCGAGGCCGCCCGGCTGCTCGACCTCGTCGACGGCACCGTCGGCGTCGTCGTCGCCATGCAGCGGCGCGAGGAGGCCGCGCGGTGGCTCGCCGGGCTCGGCGACCGGGTGGTGGCGCTCGGCAGCCTGGAGGCGAAGGGCCTGGAGTACGACGCCACGGTCGTCGTCTCGCCCGCGGAGATCGCGGACGAGTCCCCGGCCGGCCTGCGCGTGCTGTACGTCGCCCTGACCCGGGCCACGCAGCAGCTGACGGTCGTGTCGGCGGACCGGGACCAGCCGGACGGCAGCGGCGTACCGGATCTGCTGCGGGATTAGAAGCGGATGTCCGATGAAGTAGCGGTACGGGAATGGCCTTACGGGATCTGTTTGTTAGCCTTGACGTGACACCGGCCCGATCCAAGCCCCCGGGCCCAACCTTCGTCGCTACGAGCGACCACTTGCCGCGAGGCGAGCATGGCGGGCCGGTGTCACCTTCTCCTCTCCACCGCGAACTCCGCTGTCGACCCCGCCGTGAACAAAACGTTCGCAATCCTGCGCGACTAACGCCTACTCGTCGGTAGGTGCGACCATCGGACGGCATACCAGCGTCAAAGGTGAAAGAGGAAGTCGGCCATGGCAACGGCGCCCAGCGTCTCCTACTCGATGACGGTCCGGCTGGAGGTGCCCACGAGCGGAACCGCCGTCTCGCAGCTCACCACCGCCGTGGAGTCCTCCGGAGGCTCGGTGACCGGCCTCGACGTCACCGCTTCCGGTCACGAGAAGCTCCGGATCGACGTCACCATCGCGGCCACCTCCACCGGGCACGCGGACGAGATCGTCGAGAAGCTGCGCGGCATCGAGGGCGTCACCCTCGGCAAGGTCTCCGACCGTACGTTCCTGATGCACCTCGGCGGCAAGATCGAGATGCAGTCCAAGCACCCCATCCGCAACCGTGACGACCTGTCCATGGTCTACACGCCGGGTGTGGCCCGCGTCTGCATGGCGATCGCCGAGAACCCCGAGGACGCCCGCCGCCTCACCATCAAGCGCAACTCCGTTGCGGTCGTGACGGACGGCTCCGCCGTGCTGGGCCTCGGCAACATCGGCCCCAAGGCCGCGCTGCCCGTGATGGAGGGCAAGGCGGCCCTCTTCAAGCGGTTCGCCGGCATCGACGCCTGGCCGCTGTGCCTGGACACCCAGGACACCGACGCGATCGTCGAGATCGTCAAGGCGATCGCCCCGGGCTTCGCCGGCATCAACCTGGAAGACATCTCCGCCCCGCGCTGCTTCGAGATCGAGGCCCGCCTGCGCGAGGCCCTCGACATCCCCGTCTTCCACGACGACCAACACGGCACCGCGATCGTCGTCCTCGCCGCCCTGAAGAACGCACTTCGCGTCACCGGCAAGGCAATTGAGAACATCCGGGTCGTCATGTCAGGCGCCGGCGCGGCCGGTACGGCCATCCTCAAGCTGCTGCTCGCCGCCGGCGTGAAGAACGCCGTCGTCGCCGACATCCACGGCGTCGTGCACGCCGGCCGCGAGGACCTGGTGGGCGCCGCGGCCGACTCGCCGCTGCGCTGGATCGCCGACAACACCAACCCCGAGGGCCTCACCGGCACGCTCAAGGAAGCCGTTCGCGGAGCGGACGTCTTCATCGGCGTCTCCGCCCCGAACGTCCTGGACGGCACCGACGTGGCGGCCATGGCGGACGGTGCGATCGTGTTCGCGCTCGCGAACCCGGACCCCGAGGTGGACCCGGCGATCGCCCGCCAGACGGCCGCCGTCGTGGCGACGGGCCGCTCCGACTTCCCGAACCAGATCAACAACGTGCTGGTCTTCCCGGGCGTCTTCCGCGGCCTGCTGGACGCCCAGTCCCGCACCGTCAACACGGACATGATGCTGGCCGCCGCGAGCGCCCTCGCGGAGGTCGTCACCGAGGACGAGCTGAACCCGAACTACATCATCCCGAGCGTCTTCAACGACAAGGTCGCGGGCGCGGTGGCGGGTGCGGTGCGGGATGCCGCGAAGGCGGTTGCCGCGTCCTAGGGTGATGTGCGTAGGCTGTGAGGATCACCACGGCAAGGCCTTGCATCGGCGCGTCGTGGAACCCGGCTCTCCTGGTCGGCGTTTATCGTGTCGGCCAGGCTCGGGACCTCTCTTCGTGTGACACCCAAGGGTGTTCTCACGACTCCAGCGGGTGCCGGATTGGCTTTCCCGCAGCAGGTAGGGGCAGGATGCGTCCCTGGGCGCGAGCGCATCGGCTTCGCTGTGCCTCGCGCGACTCCGCCGCGTGGCACACCCCAACGGCAAGAAGAACACGGGAGTAACGACATGAACCGCAGTGAGCTGGTGGCCGCGCTGGCCGACCGCGCCGAGGTGACCCGCAAGGACGCCGACGCCGTTCTGGCCGCGTTCGCCGAGACCGTCGGCGAGATCGTCGCCAAGGGCGACGAGAAGGTCACCATCCCCGGCTTCCTGACCTTCGAGCGCACCCACCGTGCCGCTCGCACCGCGCGCAACCCGCAGACCGGCGACCCGATCCAGATCCCGGCCGGCTACAGCGTCAAGGTTTCGGCGGGCTCCAAGCTCAAGGAAGCGGCCAAGGGCAAGTAAGCCGCCTGTTCGCCGTGATGGCTCGGCGCCGTGGGCGACTGCGGGCCCGCCGTGGCTGGTCGCGCAGTTCCCCGCGCCCCTTCAGGGCGCTGCAGTAACGCCGATGGGGCGGTCACCCGAGTCCGGGTGACCGCCCCATCGGCGTGCTGACTCCTAGCCGAGTGCCTTGCCCGGCAACTCCACCTTGGCCCCGAGCTCCACCAGCTTCTCCATGAAGTTCTCGTAGCCGCGGTTGATGAGGTCGATGCCGTGGACGCGGGACGTGCCCTGGGCCGCCAGGGCGGCGATCAGGTACGAGAAGCCGCCTCGGAGGTCGGGGATGACCAGGTCGGCGCCCTGGAGCTTGGTGGGGCCCGAGACGACCGCCGAGTGCAGGAAGTTGCGCTGGCCGAAGCGGCAGTCGGAGCCGCCCAGGCACTCGCGGTACAGCTGGATGTGAGCACCCATCTGGTTCAGCGCGGAGGTGAAGCCGAGCCGGGACTCGTACACCGTCTCGTGGATGATCGAGAGGCCGGTCGCCTGGGTCAGGGCGACGACGAGCGGCTGCTGCCAGTCCGTCTGGAAGCCCGGGTGCACGTCCGTTTCGAGCGCGATCGACTTCAACTGCCCGCCGGGGTGCCAGAACCGGATGCCCTGGTCGTCGATCTCGAACGCCCCGCCCACCTTCCGGTAGGTGTTCAGGAACGTCATCATCGACCGCTGCTGCGCCCCACGGACGTAGATGTTGCCCTCGGTCGCCAGCGCGGCGGACGCCCAGGAGGCGGCCTCCAGGCGGTCCGGCAGGGCACGGTGGTTGTAGCCGCCGAGCTTGTCCACACCGGTGACGCGGATGGTGCGGTCGGTGTCCATCGCGATGATGGCGCCCATCTTCTGCAGGACGCAGATCAGGTCCTCGATCTCCGGCTCCACGGCCGCGTTCGAGAGTTCCGTGACGCCCTCGGCGAGCACCGCCGTCAGCAGCACCTGCTCGGTCGCGCCCACGGACGGGTACGGCAGCCGGATCTTCGTACCGCGCAGCCGCTGCGGGGCCTCCAGGTACTGGCCGTCCGCCCGCTTCTCGATCCGCGCGCCGAACTGCCGCAGCACCTCGAAGTGGAAGTCGATCGGCCGGCCGCCGATGTCGCAGCCGCCGAGACCGGGGATGAAGGCGTGCCCGAGCCGGTGCAGCAGCGGACCGCAGAAGAGGATCGGGATGCGGCTCGAACCCGCGTGGGCATCGATGTCGGCGACGTTCGCGCTCTCGACGTGCGACGGGTCCATCACCAGCTCGCCCGGCTCCTCGCCCGGACGGACCGTCACCCCGTGCAGCTGCAGCAGGCCGCGTACGACGCGCACGTCACGGATGTCCGGAACGTTACGCAGTCGACTCGGCGAGCTGCCCAGCAGGGCGGCGACCATGGCCTTCGGTACGAGGTTCTTCGCACCGCGGACACGGATCTCGCCCTCGAGCGGGGTTCCGCCGTGGACAAGCAGTACATCGTCAGAGCCGTTGACGGTCATGTATCTCGCGTTCCGATGAGTGGGGCAGGGCCAGAAGGGAAAGGGTAATCGCCGCCCACCCCCCTTCTGTAAGCCCAGGGACGGCCCAGCTACGTCATAGCTGTGTCACAACACGAACCGTTCCCTATCGGGCACATGGGGTCACCGGCGTCCCCCGTGCGCCCGGCATGCTTCTTTCCGCCCTGAGCTGCAATCACCCCCCTTACCCCGATTGCCTCCCCGCGCCCGGGGAAGATGCGGGATCATGTCTGGCATGACCGAGGTGTCCTCGCTCACAGGGCGGTTGCTCGTGGCAACGCCCGCCCTGGCGGACCCGAACTTCGACCGCGCGGTGGTGCTCCTTCTCGACCACGACGAGGAGGGCTCGCTCGGTGTGGTCCTCAACCGGCCCACGCCGGTGGACGTCGGCGACATCCTGGAGGGCTGGGCCGACCTGACCGGCGAGCCCGGCGTCGTCTTCCAGGGCGGCCCGGTCTCGCTGGACTCGGCCCTCGGCGTCGCCGTCATCCCGGGCGGGTCCACCGTGGACGGCGCCCCGCTGGGCTGGCGCCGGGTGCACGGCGCGATCGGGCTGGTCGACCTGGAGGCCCCGCCGGAGCTGCTCGCCTCGGCCCTCGGCTCCTTGAGAATCTTCGCCGGGTACGCGGGCTGGGGCCCCGGTCAGCTGGAGGACGAACTGACCGAGGGCGCCTGGTACGTCGTGGAGTCCGAGCCCGGCGACGTCTCGTCCCCAGCCCCGGAACGCCTGTGGCGCGAGGTGCTGCGCCGCCAGCGCAACGAGCTCGCGATGGTGGCCACGTACCCGGACGACCCTTCGCTCAACTGATGCGTGTGAGCTTCAGTACCCTTGGCGTCATGAGCACTCTCGAGCCCGAGCGCGGGACTGGTACGGGGACCCTCGTAGAGCCGACGCCACAGGTGTCCCACGGTGACGGCGACCACGAGCGCTTCGCCCACTACGTCCAGAAGGACAAGATCATGGCGAGCGCCCTCGACGGCACCCCCGTCGTGGCGCTCTGCGGCAAGGTGTGGGTGCCCGGCCGCGATCCGAAGAAGTACCCGGTGTGCCCCATGTGCAAGGAGATCTACGACTCCATGGGCGCCGGCGGCGACAACGGCAAGGGCGGCGACAAGAAGTAGCCCGCCCGCTTCTTCACACCTGAGGTCCGCGAGGCCCCCGGGCGCGCGATTTGGCGCGCCTCGGGGGCCTTTGTGCTGTCTGTCGTTGCACGGAGTGCGTCACTCGGTCACGAATTGGTCGAGACCTCTTGTCGGCATGTTCATGTAGTCCCTAGCCTCCGTTGTGTTGTGCAGAGCGAAACCGTCATTGCATATGTTGCAACGAACGCTCGGAGGCCCCCCGCCATGAAGTTCACCTCCCGACTGGCCGCGCTGCTCGCCGCGGCCGCGGTCGTCACTGCCTGCGCCCCCCAGACCTCCTCCAACTCCTCCTCCGAGAAGGACGACAAGAGCGGCACCCTGCGCGTCTGGCTCTTCCAGGAGGTCGGCAACGACCCCAAGGCCAAGGTCGTCGACTCGGTAGTCGCCGCATTTGAGAAGGTTCACAAAGACACCCGGGTCGACCTCGAGTACATCCCGATCGACACCCGCGCCCAGCGCGTCAAGGCCGCCTTCAACGACCCCAAGTCCGCGCCCGACGTCATGGAGTTCGGCAACACCGACACGGCCGGCTATGTGAAGGACGGCGGACTCCTCGACGTCACCAAGGAGTTCGGCGCCTGGAACGAGTCCAAGGACACCGACCCGACGGCGAAGACGTCCGTCACGGTCGACGGCAAGCTGTACGGCTCCCCGTTCTACGTCGGTGTCCGCGCCCTGTACTACCGCACCGACGTCTTCAAGGACCTCGGCCTCCAGCCCCCGAAGACCATGGACGAGTTGGCGACCACGGCCCGCAAGATCCGCGCAGCCAGGCCCGACCTGTACGGCCTGGTCGTCGGCGGCGCCTACACGTACGGCGCGATGCCCTTCGTCTGGGCCAACGGCGGGGAACTCGCCACCGGCAAGGGCGGCGACTACGCCTCCGCGATCGACAGCGCGGCCGCCCAGAAGGGCATCAAGGCCTACACCTCCCTCTTCACCGACGACAACTGTCCCGCCGCCAAGTGCGCGGGCATGGGCGGCAACGACACGATCACCGCGTTCGCCGCGGGCAAGGCCGGGATGGCGATCGGCGGCGACTTCAGCCACACCGCCGTCGAGGCCGGGAAGGTGAAGGGCGAGTACGCCGTCGTACCGCTGCCGGGTGTGACCTCGGGCTCGATCGCGCCGGCCTTCGCGGGCGGCAACAACATCGGTGTCCTCAAGAGCACTTCGCACCGCACGCTCGCCGTGGACCTGATGGAGCAGCTGACGTCGAAGAAGACGCAGACGGAGATGTTCGACGCGATGGGCTTCCTGCCGACGTTCGCGGACGTACGGCAGCAGGTGGCCGCGAAGAGCCCGTACGTGAAGCCCTTCGCGCAGACCCTGGCGGCCGGCACCAAGTTCGTACCGGCGTCCCCGGCCTGGTCCCAGATCGACTCCCAGCTGGTGCTGCCGACGATGCTGCAGGAGATCATCGCCGGGAAGAAGAGCGTGGCGGCGGCTTCGGAAGAGGCGGCGAAGAAGATGAACTCGGCCTTCAGCTCCGTGGGTTGAGCCGGTGAACCTCCGTACCGACCTCCGCTGGACCCCCTGGCTCTACCTCGCCCCCGCCCTGGTCATCCTCGGCGGCCTGCTCGTCTACCCGATCTACCAGCTCGGCCTCATCTCCCTCTTCCACTACACCCAGGCCCAGGTCAGCGGCGGCGAACCCACCCGCTTCGAGGGATTCGGGAACTACTCGGCGCTCTTCTCCGACGGCGAGTTCTGGTCGGTGCTGCTGGCCACCGTGCTGTTCGCGGCGGCCTGCGTCGCCTCCACCCTCGCCGTCGGCTGCGCGCTCGCCGTGCTGCTCACGCGTGTGCGTGCCGTACCGCGGCTGGCGCTGATGCTGGCCGCGCTCGGCGCCTGGGCCACCCCGGCCGTCACCGGCTCGACCGTCTGGCTCTTCCTCTTCGACCCCGACTTCGGCCCGGTCAACCGCATCCTCGGCCTCGGCGACCACTCATGGACGTACGGCCGCTTCAGCGCGTTCTTCCTCGTCCTGCTCGAAGTGGTCTGGTGCTCCTTCCCGTTCGTGATGGTCACGGTGTACGCCGGGATCCGCGCCGTACCGGCCGAGGTGCTGGAGGCCGCCGCGCTCGACGGCGCCTCGCAGTGGCGGATCTGGCGCTCCGTGCTCGCGCCGATGCTGCGGCCGATCCTGACCGTCGTCACCATCCAGTCGGTGATCTGGGACTTCAAGGTCTTCACGCAGATCTACGTCATGACGGGCGGCGGCGGCATCGCCAACCAGAACCTCGTCCTGAACGTCTACGCCTACCAGCAGGCGTTCGCGTCCTCGGAGTACAGCCTCGGCGCGGCGATCGGCATCGTGATGCTGCTGATCCTGCTCGCCGTGACGCTCGTGTATCTGCGGCTGCTGCGCAGGCAGGGGGAGGAGCTGTGAGCCGTTCCAGGTGGCTGCCCGACGCGGCGGCACTCCTCGTCGCCGTGGTCGTCGCCTTCCCCCTCTACTGGATGGTGCTGAGCGCCTTCAGACCGGCCGGGGAGATCGAGTCGAGCGAACCGCGGCCGTGGACGACCGCGCCTTCTCTGGATTCCTTCCGGCGCGTGTTCGGGCAGCAGGATTTTGGTCGGTATTTCGTCAACAGCGTTGTGGTGGCGGGCAGTGTCGTGATCGTCTCGGCGCTCGTCGCGTTTCTCGCCGCGACCGCCGTGACGCGATTCCGCTTCCGCTTCCGGACCACCCTGCTGATCATGTTTCTGGTGGCCCAGATGGTGCCCGTGGAGGCGCTCACGATCCCCTTGTTCTTCCAGATGCGGGACTTCGGTCTGCTGAACACGCTGGGGTCGCTGATCCTGCCGCACATCGCCTTCTCGCTGCCGTTCGCGATCTGGATGCTTCGGGGGTTCGTGAAAGCGGTTCCGGAGGCGCTGGAGGAGGCCGCGTACATCGACGGGGCGAGCCGGGCGCGCTTTCTGTGGCAGATCCTTTTCCCGCTCGTCCTCCCCGGGCTGGTGGCCACGAGCGTGTTTTCCTTCATCTCGGCGTGGAACGACTTCCTGTTCGCCAAGTCCTTCATCATCAGCGACACCTCGCAGTCCACGCTGCCGATGGCGCTGCTGGTCTTCTTCAAGCCGGACGACCCGGACTGGGGCGGCGTGATGGCGGCGTCCACGGTGATGACGATTCCGGTACTGGTGTTCTTCGTACTCGTACAGCGACGGCTGGTCTCCGGGCTGGGCGGAGCGGTAAAGGACTGACGTGACTGAGATGGTGGATGTGATTCCCACGCCGGCGCACTGCACCTGGAACAGTGCCGGGTACACGAGCCTGGACGCCGGGACCGCGCTGGAGGCGGGGCCGGGCACCGAGGGCGTCGCGCGCTGGCTGCGGGCCACGCTCGGTGCGGCGACGGGGCTGCCCTTCCCGGAGACCGGTGACGCCCACAACCGCATCGTGCTGGACATCGACCCCGACCTGCCCCCGGAGGGCTACCGGGTCGTCAACGACGGCGGCCCGTACCGCATTCGGGGCGGTGACGCGGCCGGTGTCTTCTGGGGCGCCCAGACCTTCCGCCAGCTGCTCGGCCCCGACGCGTTCCGCCGGGCCCCGGTGCGGCCGGAGCAGGACTGGGACGTCCCCATGGTCACCGTCGAGGACGCCCCCCGATTCCGCTGGCGCGGCCTCATGCTCGACGTCGCCCGGCACTTCATGCCGAAGGAAGGCGTCCTGCGCTACCTCGACCTGATGGCCTCGCACAAACTCAACGTCTTCCACTTCCACTTGACGGACGACCAGGGCTGGCGCATCGAGATCGAGCGGTACCCCCGGCTCACCGAGGCCGGCTCATGGCGGGCCCGCACCAAATTCGGCCACCGGGCCTCGCCGCTGTGGGAGGAGAAGCCGCACGGTGGCTTCTACACCCAGGACGACATCCGGGAGATCGTCGCCTACGCCGCCGAGCGGCATATCACCGTCGTCCCCGAAATCGACGTACCCGGCCACTCGCAGGCCGCCATCACCGCGTACCCGGAACTCGGCAACACCGACGTCATCGACACGACCTCCCTCACGGTCTGGGACAGCTGGGGCATCTCCGCAAACGTACTCGCCCCCACTGACAACACCCTGCGCTTCTACGAGGGGGTCTTCGAGGAACTCCTCGGCCTGTTCCCGTCGGAGTTCATTCACGTGGGCGGTGACGAATGCCTCAAGGACCAGTGGCGGCAGTCGCCCACCGCACAGGCCCGCATCAAGGAACTCGGGCTCGCGGACGAGGACGAGTTGCAGTCCTGGTTCATCGGCCACTTCGACAAGTGGCTGAGCGCGCGCGGGCGTCGGCTCATCGGCTGGGACGAAATCCTGGAGGGCGGTCTCGCGGAGGGCGCCGCGGTCTCCTCGTGGCGGGGTTACGGCGGCGGAGTAGCCGCCGCCCGGGCCGGCCACGACGTCGTCATGTGCCCCGAGCAGTACGTGTACTTGGACCACCGCCAGGACGCGGGCGCGGACGAGCCGGTCCCCATCGGCTACGTCCGCACCCTGGAGGACGTCTACCGCTTCGAGCCCGTTCCACCGGAGTTGACCGGACAGGAGGCGCGGCACGTGCTCGGGACGCAGGCCAACGTGTGGACCGAGGTGATGGAGGATCACGCGCGCGTGGACTACCAGACCTTCCCGCGGCTCGCGGCCTTCGCCGAGGTGGCGTGGAGTGCCCTGCCGGCCCCGGGGGAACGGGATTTCGCCGACTTCGAGCGGCGCATGGCCGAGCACTACGAGCGACTCGACGCCCTGGGCGTCGGCTACCGCCCGCCCGCCGGACCCCTGCCCTGGCAGCGGCGCCCCGGTGTCCTGGGCCGCCCCATCGAGGGCACGCCCCCGAACAGGTAGCCCACGAACGCGTAACCGGACCCCCGAACAGGGAGCGGAAAAACCTCGCAAGCATCACCGAAGAGTGCCAATTCGCATGCTTCGGTGATGCCGTGCGAAAACGGACCATCTCCCAGGTGACGGGGGCGAATGCCTCCTAGCGGACCCCTGTCTTCGGGTGTTGCGAAGATGTGCCAGAGTTGCCACGTCCGCCCTGTCAGCACGTACCGTACGGCAGCAACAGGCAGGACCAGGTGGGGCAGCGGGAAGGGGCAGCCGGTTTGACCACGCACGCACCGCAGGCGGCGCAGGCCGTCACGCTGCCCACGACGCTGGACGAGGCCGTGGCGGCGCTCGCCGCCGTGCCCACCGCCGTGCCCGTCGCGGGCGGCACCGACCTCATGGCCGCCGTCAACTCCGGACAGCTCAGGCCCGCCGCACTGGTGGGCCTCGGCCGGATCAGCGAGATCCGCGGCTGGCAGTACCAGGACGGACACGCGCTGCTCGGCGCCGGACTCACGCACGCGCGCATGGGCCGCCCGGACTTCGCCGCGCTCATCCCGGCGCTCGCCGCAGCGGCGCGCGCCGCGGGCCCGCCGCAGATCCGCAACGCGGGCACCCTGGGCGGCAACATCGCATCGGCGGCCCCCACGGGCGACGCGCTCCCCGTGCTGGCCGCCCTGGAGGCGACACTGATCATCGCGGGCCCGGGCGGAGCCCGCCGGGAGATCCCCGTGTCGCACCTGCTGGCCGGCGTGGAGATGCTGCGCGGCGGCGAACTCATCGGGTACGTGCGCGTGCCGCTGCTGCACGCGCCGCAGGTCTTCCTGAAGGCGACCGGCCGGACCGGCCCCGGGCGCGCCGTCGCGTCCGTCGCCGTCGTCCTCGACCCCGCCCGGCGCGGAGTGCGGTGCGCCGTCGGTGCCATAGCGCCGATGCCGCTGCGCCCCCTGGACGCCGAGCAGTGGGTGGCCCGGCTCATCGACTGGGACAACAACCGCACGATCGTGCCGGAGGCACTCGCCGCCTTCGGGGAGTACGTCGCCGCGGCCTGTATCCCCGACCCCGTCCCCGAGGCGGACGGCACCGTCCAACCGCTTCCGCCCGCCGTACTGCACCTGCGGCGCACCGTCGCCGCGCTGGCCCGACGAGCACTGGGGAGGGCGCTGTCGTGACCGACGACCAGCACGGAGAGGGCACGCCCCGCAGCGGGGGCCGCTGGGATCCGCTGCCCCAGGGCGACTACGACGACGGCGCGACCGCCTTCGTGAAGCTCCCCGAGGGCGGCATCGACGCGCTCCTGGCCTCCGCCGACAGCCCCCTCGCCGCGCCGGGGCACGGGTACGTGCCGCCGCAGATAGCGGCCGCACCGGGCGGCGACCCGTCCGCCACCGGCAACTGGGCCGTGCCCGCCGACGGCGCGCAGTGGCCCGACCCCAACGCCGTGCCGCAGGAGACCGGCGGCGACCGGTTCGCGTACAACCCCGGCGCGACCCAGCAGTGGAACTTCGAGGAGCCGCCGGCGGAGTCCGCCCCCGCGCCGGGCCACGACGTGACCGGCCAGTGGTCGATCCCGGTGGCCGGCGGCGACCTCCCGGACGAATCGGGCGAGTTCACGACGTCGTCCCTGGTCCAGCAGTGGGGCGGCACCCCGCCGGCCACCCTCCCGGGCGGCGCCCCCGCCCCCTGGGCGACGGACGGGACGGGCCAGCCGTGGGGGCAGCAGCCCGGAGCGGGCGACGAGGACGCCGCCCGCATCCACGAGTCGTCGGCGGGAACGGGTATCGCCCCCGGCCCGGCCCAGGACGCCTCGACGGGGCACGCGCGCGAGGGCGCCGATTCGGGACACACGCGCGGGCTGTTCGACCAGGGCCGCGCGCACGGCACGTCCGCCGAACGGCACCCCGGACCCACGGTCCCGAACCCGGCCGCACAGAACCCGGACACGGCACGCACGCGTGGCACGGATCCGACGGGACCGTACGCCGGCGGTCCGGAGGGGCTGCACTCGGCCGGTCCGACGGGACCGCGGGCCGGTGGTCCGGAGGGGCCGCACCCGGCTGGTCCGACGGGACCGCACGCCACCGGCTCGGAAGGGCTGCACTCGGCCGAGCCCAGGGGCCCGCACGCCGCTGGTCCGGAGGGGCTGCACCCGCCCGGTCCCACAGGCCCGCACGCCGCCGACTACGGCCAGACGTACGCCGGTGACCGGGACGCCACCCGGGACGGGGCCGATCCGCGCGCGGACGGGCGTTACGCGGACTCGGCCGCCATGGACTCCTCGCAGCCCATCCCTGTCGTCGACGGCCCGACCGCCCCCGCAGACGCCGCCCGGCGCCCCCTCGGCACCGGCGGCTCCGCCGCCCACGCCCCTGTGGACGCCGACCGGGCCGACTACGACCCCGAGACCCCGCGAGGACACGTCGGCGGGCAGCAGCCGTCCGTCTCCGCCTCGGACGCCGCACAGGCCGCTCAGGAGGCCGGTGAGGCCGCTGGGGCGGTCCAACGTGCCCGCAGGGCCGCTACGGCCGCTCAGGGGGCCGTACAGCCTTCTGCGGCGCCCTCCGCGGCCGGACCGGACGACGCCGAAGGGCCCGCGCACCCGTCGGACGGGCCGAACACCTCCAACACCGCCGACTCCCCGGGCACTTCGGCCCACCCCGATTCCCGCGCCCCCGGCCACCCGGCGACCGGCGACGCCCGCCCCGGCTCGGACGGCCACGCCGGTCCCGGGGCCGAGGGCCACTCCGACCAGCCCGGTCACCCGGACCCCTCCGGTCACCCCGACTCCCCGGCCGCCTCCGACCCAGCCGCGGCCCAGGAAGAGTCCGCCCCCCAACCGCCCGCCGAAGAACACCCCCTCGCCTCCTACGTCCTGCGCGTCAACGGCGTCGAGCGCCCCGTCTCCGACGCCTGGATCGGTGAGTCGCTGCTCTACGTGCTGCGCGAGCGGCTCGGGCTCGCCGGTGCCAAGGACGGCTGCTCGCAGGGCGAGTGCGGGGCCTGCAACGTGCAGGTCGACGGACGGCTCGTCGCGTCCTGCCTGGTGCCCGCCGTGACCGCGGCCGGCAGCGAGGTGCGGACCGTCGAGGGCCTCGCCGAGGACGGCCAGCCCTCCGACGTCCAGCGCGCGCTCGCGCGTTGCGGAGCCGTCCAGTGCGGCTTCTGCGTGCCCGGTATGGCGATGACCGTGCACGACCTCCTGGAGGGCAACCCGGCCCCCAGCGAGCTGGAGACCCGCCAGGCCCTGTGCGGCAACCTGTGCCGCTGCTCCGGTTACCGGGGCGTCGTCGACGCGGTCAAGGAGGTCGTCGCCGAACGCGAGGCGCACTCCGCCGCCGACAGCGCCGAACAGGACGGCGACGAGGCACGTATTCCCCACCAGGCGGGCCCGGGGGCCGGCGGCGTCAACCCGTCGGCGTTCGACTCACCCGCCCCGCAGGACCAGGCGTACGGACCGGACGGAGGCCAGGCGTGAGCAACGAAGCCGCCACCGCGACCACCACCGCGGAGGCAGCCCCCGCCCCCGAGCCGCTGCCGCACGGCCTCGGCGCCTCCCTGCCGGCCGCCGACGCCCGCGCCAAGACCGAGGGCACGTTCCCGTACGCGGCCGACCTGTGGGCCGAGGGCCTGCTGTGGGCGGCCGTACTGCGCTCCCCGCACCCGCACGCGCGCATTGTGGACATCGACACGTCACACGCGCGTGAGATGCCCGGCGTACGGGCCGTCGTCACGCACGAGGACGTGCCGGGTGCCGCGCACCACGGCCGCGGCAAGGCCGACCGCCCGGTCTTCGCCTCCGAGGTGGTGCGCCACCACGGCGAGCCCATCGCCGCCGTCGCCGCCGACCACCCCGACACCGCCCGCATGGCCGCCGCGGCGATCATGGTCGAGTACGAGGTCCTGGAGCCCGTCACCGACCCCGAGCAGGCCTTCGAGGCCGAGCCGCTGCACCCCGACGGCAACCTGATCCGGCACATCCCGCTGCGCCACGGCGACCCGGACGCGGCCGGCGAGATCGTCGTCGAGGGCCTGTACCGCATCGGCCGCCAGGACCCGGCCCCGATCGGCGCCGAGGCCGGCCTGGCCGTGCCCCGCCCCGACGGCGGCGTCGAGCTGTACCTGGCCTCCACCGACCCGCACACCGACCGCGACACGGCCGCCGCCTGCTACGGCCTGGAGCCCGAGCGCGTCAAGATCGTCGTCACGGGCGTCCCCGGCGCCACCGCCGACCGCGAGGACCAGGGCTTCCAACTCCCGCTCGGCCTGCTGGCGTTGAAGACCCAGTGCCCGGTCAAACTCACCGCAACCCGCGAGGAGTCGTTCCTGGGCCACGCGCACCGGCATCCGACCCTGCTGCGCTACCGCCATCACGCCGACGCCGAGGGCAAGCTGGTGAAGGTGGAGGCGCAGATCCTGCTGGACGCGGGCGCGTACGCCGACACCTCATCCGAGGCCCTGGCCGCCGCCGTCGGCTTCGCCTGCGGCCCGTACGTCGTCCCGAACGCCTTCATCGAGGGCTGGGCCGTACGCACCAACAACCCGCCCTCCGGCCATGTGCGCGGCGAGGGCGCCATGCAGGTCTGCGCCGCCTACGAGGCGCAGATGGACAAGCTCGCCAAGAAGCTCGGCGTCGACCCGGCCGAACTGCGCCTGCGCAACGCGATGGCCACCGGTGACGTACTCCCGACCGGCCAGACCGTGACGTGCCCCGCACCGGTGGCGGAGCTGCTCCAGGCCGTCCGGGACTTCCCGCTCCCCGCGCTGCCCAAGGACACCCCCGAGGACGAGTGGCTGCTGCCCGGCGGTCCCGAGGGCGCGGGCGAACCGGGCGCGGTGCGCCGGGGCGTGGGCTACGGCCTGGGCATGGTGCACATGCTCGGCGCGGAGGGCGCGGACGAGGTCTCCACGGCGACGGTGAAGGTCCAGGACGGCGTGGCGACCGTGCTCTGCGCGGCCGTCGAGACCGGCCAGGGCTTCACCACTCTCGCCCGCCAGATCGTCCAGGAGACCCTCGGCATCGACGAGGTGCACGTCGCGCCCGTCGACACCGACCAGCCCCCCGCCGGCGCGGGCAACCGCAGCCGCCACACCTGGGTGTCCGGCGGCGCGGTGGAACGGGCCGCCAAGATGGTCCGCACGCAGCTTCTGCAGCCCCTGGCGCACAAGTTCGGCATGTCCACCGAGCTGCTCCAGATCACCGACGGCAAGATCACCTCGTACGACGGCGTCCTGTCCACCACCGTCACGGAAGCGATGGACGGCAAGGAACTCTGGGCCACCGCCCAGTGCCGCCCGCACCCCACCGAGCCGCTCGGCGAGCACGGCCAGGGCGACGCCTTCGTGGGCATGGCCTTCTGCGCGATCCGCGCGGTCGTCGACGTCGACATCGAACTCGGTTCGGTACGGGTGGTGGAGCTCGCCCTCGCCCAGGACGTCGGCCGCGTCCTCAACCCGGCACAGCTGGCCGCCCGCATCGAAGCGGGCGCGACCCAGGGCGTCGGCATAGCGCTCACCGAGAACCTGCGCACCGCGCGCGGGTTGATCCGCCACCCCGACCTGACGGGCTACGCCCTGCCCACCGCCCTGGACGCCCCGGACATCCGGATCGTCAAACTCGTCGAGGAGCGCGACGTGGTCGCCCCCTTCGGCGCGAAGGCGGTCAGCGCGGTACCGGTGGTGACGACCCCGGCGGCCATCGCCTCCGCCGTACGGGCCGCGACGGGCCGCCCGGTGAACCGCCTGCCGATCCGCCCCCAGGCGGCGGTGGTGACGGACCGCTGAGCCCGCCGTGAAGGGCGTCGTGGTCATCACCGGCGTCATGGCGGCCGGGAAGTCGACGGTGGCACAGGCCCTGGCGGAACGGCTTCCGCGCTCGGCACACGTGCGTGGAGACGTCTTCCGACGGATGATCGTCTCCGGGCGGGAGGACTACGTCCGCGGGGCCGGCGGCGAGGGGGAGGCCCAACTCCGGCTGCGGTACCGGCTGTCGGCGGCGACGGCGGACGCGTACGCGGAGGCCGGGTTCACGGCGGTGGTGCAGGACGTGGTGCTGGGGGAGGGCCTCGGCGCGTACGTCGACCTGATCCGCACCCGGCCGGTGCACGTGGTGGTCCTCGCCCCTGGCCCCGAGACCGTCGCCGCGCGGGAGGCCGGGCGGGCGAAGACGGGGTACGGCGCCTGGACGGTCGCGGAGTTGGACGACGAGCTGCGGGCGCGCACTCCGCGGCTCGGGCTGTGGCTGGACACGTCCGAACTGAGCGTGGGGGAGACGGTGGAGGCGATTCTCGCGGGGAGGGAACGCGCGAGGGTGCGTTGAGCGTCAAGTGTGTAGAGCGGTAGGTGTGCAGAGAGTCACGTGAACCGGGCGGCATGTGCTGTGGGGCCGTTGTCAGTGGCGAGGCGTAGTGTTCTTGGCAGTGGGGACGGCGGCCCGGTCCGTACGGCAGACGGCCGCGTGCGCAGGAACATCCGGGGGAGCAATGAGCACGACCGACACCACCTTCGCGGCGATCAGATTCACCGAGGACCAGCTCGATCCGTACGTCACGCACGAGCCGACGCGGCACTGGCTGACCGGCACCGGACTGCCGGACGCGGAAGGGCTGTTGACGTTCGCGGCACTGCACACGCGCGGCCTGCGCAGGCTCGCGGAGTGCACGGACGCGGGCGAGGACCTGGCCGACGAGCTGCGCGACCGCCTGGTGCTGGGCGAGCTGCTCGCCCCGGCGGGCATGGCGGCGGAGTCGATACTCCTCGACGGCGGCACGGGCGAGATCAGCACCGCGTACCTGTTCGAGCTCCTGGAGGACCGCCCGCTCGCACCCTCGCTGGAGGCGCTGGTGCGTTTCGCGGCGGTCACCGAGGAACTGGCGGACGTACGGGGCCAGTTCGCGTCCTTCGCCGGCCGGTACGGCACGAAGGCGGCAGCCGAGGCGTCCAGCCGGCTGCTGGCCCTCTTCGAGGAGGGCACGGACGGCGAGGTCCCGGCGTACTGGAAGGCGGCGGCCCTGATCCGCCCGCTGTCCCTGGCCACGGGTCCCGGCACGGCCGGCGGCCTCACCCTGGACGTGCCGGCCCGCCTCCTGGACGAGGAGTTCGGCCTCGGCCGCGTGGTCCGCTTCGAGGACGTCGACTTCCCGGCGACGCTCACGCACGAGCCGACGCGCCGCTTCCTCCGCGAGACGGGCCTGCCGGAGGACACGGTCCTGTTCCAGGTCGACACGGAGGTCCCCCTCCAGACCCTCTCGGAATACGCGGCGGACGACCGCCCGGGCACCGCGTCCCCCTTCGAACTCCCGGCCAGGGCAGACCACTTGATCCGCCTCGGCCACCTGGTGGAGGACAACAGCCTGGTGGTGGACGGCGCGACGGGCGAGGTCCTGAACTGGAGCGAGCCGGAGGCAAAGCTCTTCCCTCTCAACACCGACGTCTCCACCCTCGCGTTCACGCTCTGGCTGCACCACCGCGAGCGCACGATCGACGAGGCCCTCTCCCACGAACTCACCACCCGCGCCTACGACCAACTGGCCGCGACCATGCTCCACGTCCTCGCCTCGGTCGACCCGACCGCCACGACGACGGACGCGGACTGGCACTACTGGACACAGGCGTTCCAGGACGAGGCGGGTGGTGTGCTGTGACGGAGGGGCCGCTGCCGGAGAACGTCACGGTCCGCCCGGCCGACCCCGGCGACCTGCCGGTCGTGGCCGAACTGCGCTATCGCTGGGTGCAGGAAAACGGCGACGTGCCCCTCACCGTCGAGCGTGCCGATTTCATTAGCCACTTCACCACCTGGGCGCAGCAGAACAGCTCCTCGCACCGCTGCCTGGTCCTCGTCCGCGACACCACGGTCATCGGCATGGCCTGGCTCGCGATCCTCCCCCGAGTCCCGTCACCCCGCGCCCTCCACCGAGCCTCCGGCGACGTGCAATGCGTCTACGTGATCCCCGAGGCACGCAACACCGGCCTGGGCGGCCACCTCATGGACGAGATCCTCTCCTCGGCCCATTCCCTCGGCCTGGAACGCGTAACGGTCCACTCCTCCCCACGAGCCATCCCCGCCTACGCCCGCCACGGCTTCAAACCGTCCCCGCGCCTCCTCCAAAGCCACATGGCCGACCACCTCAGAGGATGACCGGCCACGCAACATTCCCAGAGGCCGTGGCGGGAATTGAACCCACGTACCTCGCTTTGCAGGCGAGTCCCTAAGCCACTCGGGCACACGGCCGTGTTGTTGAGACGACCGTAGGGCGGGGTGGGAGGCGGGCTCAAGGGGATCGTGGGGGCTGCAATGGGACTGCCATACGCCGTTCATGAAAGGGGGACGGGCGGCGGGCGTACGACCAAGGCCGGAGGGGTGGGGGGACTTTGGGCAGGGGCAACGTGGCTGGTGGGACCTACGCCGGCGGGCACGACCGTCCTTGAGTCTGGGCGGTCGTGTCGGGCGCTCGGCGTCGGGATCGTGTCCGTTGTGGGCCACTCAGGGCGTTGACCGCCGGGATCGGGTGTTTCGGGGCCGGGGCTGCCCCGGGGCACCTATCGTGCCGCGCGCGGTGTGCGCTCCGTCGTGTTGTCGCGTGAGGCGGCGCGGGCTGTCGCCGACCTTGGCCGGGTTCTCGCTCGCGGCCGGGGGTGGGACGTGGGCGTTGGCGTCGTGGTTGCAGTCCCGGGCGCGGTTGGCGCCGTATCGGGAACGGCTCATGACCGTCGGGATACTGCTCGTGACAGCCGCCATCGCCACCGCGCCGAGTGTGCTGATCGAGTCCGTGCCGGCCTGGACCGTGGCCGTCGCCTGGGCGTTCGGATGTTTCGGGATGGGGCTGGTGATCTCCTCTACCAGCGTGCTCCTGCTCGAGCTCTCCGCCCCCGAGGAGGCCGCCGCCAACTCCGCCGCCCTCCAGATCTCCGACGGTCTGTCCAACGTGATCCTGCCGGCAGCCGGCGGGGCCGCCTTCGCGGCGTTGGGTAGCGGCGCGGTGGCATACACGGCGACCGGCACCAACGGCTCCCACCCCGGCCGCCTTCGCCGCGGTGTTCCTGCCGATGGCGGGGTGGCGTTGGTGGGGGCTCGGGTAAGCACGCGGCTACGGGCCCCGCAACGTGACTGGTACCAGTTTGGCCCCATCGGCGGTACCATTTTGGTATGGCTATGAACCTGCGTCTTCGTGATGACCAAACCGAGGCACTGAAGCTGCGCGCCGAGGAGGAGGGCGTCAGTATGCACGCCATATTGCTGAGGGCTGTGGACGATTACCTGGCCAGGACGGCGCACGAGGCGCTGGTGCGTAAGGCCGCCAAGGAGCAGACCGCCAAGTGGGCCGAACTGCTGGAGCGGCTCAAGTGACGTACGTCTATCTGTCCGCCGAGGACGTCCTGGCCATCGCCGAGCACGCGGTCGATGACCAGGACGTCGTCGTGCGTGACGCGGGTCTGCTGGAGTCGGCCGTGCATCGCCCCTCTGCCTCCATGTTCGGACAGGAGGCGTATACCGATCTGTTCGACAAGGCGGCTGCCCTCCTGCAGTCGCTGGCGATCAACCACCCCTTTCTTGACGGGAACAAGCCCACGGCCTGGGTGTCCTGCGTTGTCTTCCTGGCGATGAATGAGGTGCAGCTGCGTCCGGACATCGACGCGGCCGAGCATCTGGTAATCGCCGTGTCGACCGGCAGCCTGGACGAAGTCAAGGCGATCTCCGAGGCGTTGCGCGGCTTGGCCGAGTAGACGATGTGACCTCGGTCCCACCCACGGGCGACCCGGCCTCGTCCGCGCGTTGACAGCGGGGGGCCGCCGGTAGGGTGGCCCGGTTGTCATACGTAGCCGAGCCGTCCCGAATCAGCCCGCCGAGCCACTCCCGACCTACTTACTCACCTGCCTGCCGAGCCGCCGCCGACCAAGCAACCGACCAGCCCGCCGAGCCGCCCGACCCCATGACCACGGAGACCGTGACTACCACCGCCGCCAGCTCTGCCTCGCACTCCCACAACCTCTCTCCCGCCTTCCCCGGCCGTGCCCCCTGGGGCACCGCCAGCAAGCTGCGCGCCTGGCAGCAGGGGGCGATGGAGAAGTACGTCCAGGAGCAGCCGCGTGACTTTCTCGCGGTCGCCACGCCCGGCGCCGGCAAGACGACCTTCGCGCTGACGCTCGCCTCCTGGCTGCTGCACCACCACGTCGTGCAGCAGGTCACCGTGGTCGCGCCGACCGAGCATCTGAAGAAGCAGTGGGCGGAGGCCGCGGCGCGGATAGGGATCAAGCTGGACCCCGAGTACAGCGCGGGGCCGCTCGGGAAGGACTACCACGGGGTCGCCGTCACCTACGCCGGCGTCGGCGTGCGGCCCATGCTCCACCGCAACCGGGTCGAGCAGCGCAAGACCCTCGTCATCCTCGACGAGATCCATCACGCCGGTGACAGCAAGTCCTGGGGCGAGGCCTGCCTGGAAGCCTTCGAGCCCGCCACGCGCCGGCTCGCGCTCACCGGTACGCCCTTCCGGTCCGACACCAATCCCATCCCCTTCGTGACGTACGAGGAGGGGAACGACGGCATCCGGCGGTCCGCCGCCGACTACACCTACGGGTACGGCAATGCCCTCGCCGACCACGTCGTGCGGCCCGTCATCTTCCTCTCCTACAGCGGCAACATGCGCTGGCGCACCAAGGCGGGCGACGAGATCGCCGCCCGGCTCGGTGAGCCCATGACCAAGGACGCCATCTCGCAGGCCTGGCGCACCGCCCTCGATCCGCGCGGTGAGTGGATGCCCAGCGTGCTGCGCGCCGCCGACCAGCGGCTCACGGAAGTGCGCAAGGCCATTCCGGACGCCGGTGCCCTCGTCATCGCCTCCGACCAGGATTCCGCCCGCGCCTACGCCAAGCTCATCCGGGAGATCACCGGCAGCAAGGCCACCCTCGTCCTGTCCGACGACGCCGGCGCCTCCAAGCGGATCGACGACTTCAGCGAGAGCAACGACCGGTGGATGGTCGCCGTCCGGATGGTGTCCGAGGGGGTCGACGTGCCCCGGCTCGCCGTCGGGGTGTACGCCACCACCATCTCCACGCCCCTCTTCTTCGCCCAGGCCGTCGGGCGTTTCGTGCGGTCCCGGCGGCGCGGTGAGACCGCGTCCGTCTTCCTCCCCACCGTCCCCGACCTCCTCACCTTCGCCAACGAGATGGAGGTCGAGCGCGACCACGCCCTCGACAAGCCGAAGAAGGAGGGCGAGGAGGACCCGTACGCCGAATCCGAGAAGGAGATGGAGGAGGCGAACAAGGAGCAGGACGAGGACACCGGCGAGCAGGAGCAGTTCGCCTTCGAGGCGCTGGAGTCCGAGGCCGTCTTCGACCGGGTGCTGTACGACGGCGCCGAGTTCGGCATGCAGGCGCACCCGGGTAGCGAGGAGGAGCAGGACTACCTCGGCATCCCGGGGCTCCTTGAGCCCGACCAGGTGCAGCTGCTGCTCCAGAAGCGGCAGGCCCGGCAGATCGCGCACAGCCGCAAGAAGCCGGACAGCGAGGCCGACCTGCTGGAACTGCCCGCCGAGCGGCGGCCCGTCGTCTCGCACAAGGAGATGATGGAGCTCCGGAAGCAGCTCAACACGATGGTGAGTGCCTACGTCCATCAGAGCGGCAAGCCGCACGGGGTCATCCACACCGAACTGCGGCGCGTGTGCGGCGGCCCGCCGAGCGCCGAGGCCACGGCCGGGCAGCTGAGGCAGCGCATCGCCAAGGTGCAGGAGTGGGCCACGCGGATGCGGTGACCACCGGGACGCGGTGACCGCCTCGCTCAGCGAACACACAGGGAGCCCGTACCGGGACAAACGCAGGCACTCCCGCCCTGACTCCGCCCCGTATGTGCCCGGATTCTGGACGGAGGCTTCCGCTCAGCGAACCCCCTTCGCTAATGTCCCGCTACGCACACGCCCCGTGGCAGCGCCGCCGCGGAGCGCAGCCGTGAAGCGACGCGGCCCGGTATCGGCCGGGCCGCCGGCCGATCGGCGGCCTCTGTTGCGCGTCACTGACGGGACTCGGTGACGCATCGCCGCGCGGAGGTCGTCGACCTCACCACTTGGAGGAGTGGGCGTCGTGACCGCGGAGACCTCTCAGACGCTCGACCGAGGACTGCGGGTCCTCAAGCTTCTGGCCGACACGGACCATGGGCTGACCGTCACCGAGCTATCCAACCGACTGGGCGTGAACCGGACCGTGGTGTACCGGTTGCTCGCCACACTTGAACAACACGCGCTCGTACGCCGGGACTTGGGCGGTCGTGCCCGGGTCGGGCTCGGCGTGCTGCGCCTCGGGCGGCAGGTGCATCCGCTCGTACGCGAGGCCGCGCTGCCGGCCCTGCGGTCGCTGGCCGAGGACATAGGGGCGACCGCGCACCTGACGCTGGTGGACGGGGCCGATGCCCTGGCCGTCGCCGTCGTCGAGCCCACCTGGACGGACTATCACGTGGCCTACCGGGCCGGCTTCCGGCATCCGCTGGACCGCGGAGCGGCCGGCAAGGCGATTCTCGCCGCGCGCGCCAAGCCGGTGCAGGAGCCCGGATACACCCTGACCCACGGGGAGCTGGAGGCCGGGGCCAGCGGCGCCGCGGCTCCCTTGATCGGGGTTACGGGCGTCGAGGGCAGCGTCGGAGTCGTGATGCTGGCCGACGCGGTGCCCGAGCGGGTCGGACTGCGGGTGGTGGACGCGGCCCGGGAGGTCGCGGAAGCCCTGCGCTGAGCGTTCGTTTCCGGCCACCGGTTGGCTTTGGCCAAGTCGCCAAAGCCAACCCTCCACCTCTGTCCGATCGGCACACCGACTTCAGCCGTCCCCTCCGCATCATCAAGGGCCATAACCAGCCCGACGGCGGAGGGAACGGCACATGGACACGGTCCGTACACGGCCCCACGATCAGCAACCCCCAAGACCCGCAAGCCGTTTCACCCGGCGGCAGGCGCTGGGCGCGCTCGTCGGGGAAGCGTCCGGCAGCCCGCTCAAGCGGACCATGGGGGTCACCCAGCTCACCCTGCTCAGCGTCGGCGCCACGCTCGGTACCGGAATCTTCGTCGTGCTCGGCCAGGCCGTGCCCGAAGCCGGGCCCGCGATCGTCGTGTCCTTCGTGCTCGCCGGCGTGACCGCGCTGTTCTCCGCACTCTCCTACGCCGAGCTGGCCGGCATGATCCCCGGCTCCGGATCCTCGTACAGCTACGCCTACGCCACCCTCGGCGAGCTCGTCGCCTGGGTCTGCGGGTGGTGTCTGATTCTCGAGTACGGGGTGTCCGTCGCCGCCGTCGCGGTCGGCTGGGGGCAGTACGTCAACGAGCTGCTCGATCTCACCCTCGGGGTGACCCTCCCCGAGTCACTCAGCGCGCCGCCCGGCCTCGGCGGCACCCTCAACATCCCGGCCGCCCTCATCGTCGTACTCGCGATGGTCGTACTGCTCCGCGGCGCACGCGAAAGCGCCGTAGCGAATGTCGTCATGGTCGGTGTGAAGATCGCCGCGCTCGTTCTCTTCTGCGCCGTCGCCTTCACCGCCTTCCACGCCGGGAACTTCCAGCCGCTGTTCCCGCTCGGCGCCGCCGGCATGAGCGCCGGCGCGGCCTCGCTGTTCTTCTCGTACATCGGGTTCGACGCGGCCTCGACCGCGGGCGAGGAGGCCAGGAACCCGCAGCGCGACCTGCCCCGCGCGATCATCCTCTCCCTCGTCCTCGTCACCGCCCTCTACGTCCTCGTCGCGGTCGCCGCGCTCGGCGCCATGCCGTGGACGAAGTTCGAGGGCACCGAGGCCACGCTCAGCCAGGTCCTCGTGCAGAGCGTGGGCGGCGGGAACCTGTGGCCGATCCTGCTCTCCATCGGCGCCGTCGTCGCCACCACGAGTGTCGTGCTCACCGTGCAGTACGGGCAGATCCGCATCCTCTTCGCGATGGCCCGGGACGGACTCGTGCCGCCGCTGTTCGCCAAGGTCAGCCCGCGTACCGGGGTGCCGCGCGCCAACACCGTCATCGTGTCGTCGTTCATCGCCGTACTGGCCGCCCTCGTCCCGCTCGGCAGCCTCGCCGACGCCACCAGCATCGGCACCCTCTTCGCGTTCATGCTGGTCAACCTGGCCGTGGTGCTGCTGCGCCGGCGCAGCCCCGAGGCGCCCCGCACCTTCCGCGTCCCGTTCTCGCCGATCACGCCGGTCCTCGGCGTCGGCTTCTGCGCGTACATGCTGTTCAGCCTCGGCACCGACACATGGATCGCGTTCGGCGCGTGGATGGCGGCCGGGCTCGTGATCTACGGCTGTTACGGCGTCCGGCACTCCAAGCTCAACAGGCCGCAGGAGCAGGAACAGGAGACGGCCGCGTGACCGGCCTCGACCTCACCTCCGACGTCGTCACCCTCACCCGAGCCCTCGTCGACCTCCCTTCCGAGAGCGGGCAGGAGGGTCCGATCGCGGACGCTGTCGAGGCCGCCCTCCGCACCCTGCCCCACCTCACCGTCGACCGTCTCGGCAATTCCGTCGTCGCCCGCACCCACCTCGGCCGCCCCCAACGCGCCCTGATCGCCGGTCACTTGGACACAGTCCCGGCCGCCGGAAACCTGCCCTCCGCACTCCGCGACGACCGCGTCCACGGCCTCGGCGCCTGCGACATGAAGGGCGGTGTCGCCGTCGCCCTCCGCCTAGCCGCCACCGTCCCCGCCCCGACCCGCGACCTCACCTACGTCTTCTACGAGTGCGAGGAGGTCGAGGGCGACCGCAACGGCCTGCACCGGATCGCCGCCGACCGCCCCGAACTCCTCGCGGCCGACCTGGCGATCCTCATGGAACCCTCCGACGCCGGCGTCGAGGCCGGCTGCCAGGGCATCCTCACCGCCGACATCGTCGTACGCGGCGAACGCGCCCACACCGCCCGCTCCTGGCGCGGCCGCAACGCCGCCCACCTGGCCGCGCCCGTCCTCCAGCGGCTCCACGACCACACGCCCGAGCGGGTCGTGATCGACGGCCTGGAGTACCGGGAGGGGCTCAGCGCGGTGGCACTGCGCGCTGGGGTCGCCGGGAACGTCGTACCGGACGAGTGCGTGATCACCGTCAACTCCCGGTTCGCGCCGAACCGTTCGGCCGAGGAGGCGGAGGCGTACGTACGGAAGCTCTTTCCGGAGTACGAGGTGGACGTCACCGAGGTCGTGCCGGGCGCCCTGCCGCGGCTGGACCGGATCGGCGAGGTCGCCGCGGCGCTGGACGCGGCTCCCCGGCCCAAGCTCGGCTGGACGGACGTGGCGCGGTTCGCGGCGCTCGGCATGCCCGCTCTCAACTACGGGCCGGGTGACCCGTCGTTGGCCCACACGGCGGGGGAGTACGTGCCCGTGGAGCAGCTGCGCGCCTGCGAGGAGAGGCTCAGGGGCTGGCTGGGCTGAGTCCCGCCAGCGTCCTCAACTGCAGCCACAGCACCAGCCGTTCGTCGGGATCGTCGAGGTCGATCCCGATGTGCTGCTGGGCCTGGCGCAGCCGGTAGCGGCAGGTGTTCGGGTGGACGGCGAGCAGCTTCGCCGCCCCCGCCATGTCGCAGCCCGCGTCGAACCAACTCACCAGCGTACGCGCGTAGTCGGTGCCGTTCGCCGAGTCGTACGCCAGCACCCGCCGCCACGCCCCCGCGCTCAACTCCCGTCGTTGACCGAGCACTTCGGCCAGCCGCAGCAGCGTGACCCGCGCCCGCACCTCGTCCACCGTCGCCACCGGCAACTCCGGCCCCAGCACCCGCAGCACCAGGTCCGCGTCCTCCCGCGAGGCCACCGCCTCCGCAGCCCCGGCCACCACCTCGCCGAGCGCCGCCCGCACCGGCACCCGCAGCGCCTGCCCCGCCCGCGCCACGATGTCCTCCGCCAGCCGCTTGTGGCTTCCCTTCCGGGGTGCGGACGGCGCGGGCAGCAGCGCGTAGACCACCCCGTCGACCAGCACGCACGCGTGCCGCCCGTAACGAGCCTCGCACTGCAGCCGTACGACGTCCAGCAGCCGCAGTGCGGTCTGCTCGGTGTCCGGGAGGCTCGCCGCGTCCAGGACGAAGGCGGCCACCCGCACGGCACCCTCAAGTCCCAGCCGCTGCACGGCGGTTGGGGCGTCCGCCGTGCCGTCCAGGAGGCGGCGCAGGAGGTCGCTGTTCTGGTGGCGGGCGAGTTCCTGGGCGGCGCGGGCCCGCAGCAGGAGCAGCGCGGCCGTGGACGCGCCCTGCACGAGGGCCTGTTCGGCGTCGGCGGCGAGGGTGCCGTCGTCGACCACCCAGATCGAGCCGAGCGTCTCGCCGCCGGCCCGCACGGCGACCGCGAGCCGGGGCAGGTCGCCCTCGTGGAGCGCGGGCAGCCGTACCGGACCGTCGGCCGCGAACAGCACCCGGTACTGCTCGGTGTTGCGTGAACTGGCCGGCACCTGGAGGCCGAGGATGCCCTCCCGCCGGTCCTCGTCGACCGGCTGCCCGGAGACGGTCGAGTAGGCGAGGATCCGCTGGCGCGGGTCCTCCACGGCCGTCGCCCCGCCGGTCGCCGTGGCCACCGCGTCCGCGAGCGCGAACAGGTCCCCGTGCCCGCCGGCCGCCGGCGCGGGCCGGGCGCCGATCGCCGAGCTCAGCAGCAGATGCACCTGGTGCCAGGCCGCGTCCTCGCCGACCGACAGCAGCGCGAGCCCGCACGCCTCCGCCTCACCCACCGGCCCGTCCCCGCCGCGCACCACCACCCCGGCCATCCCGGCCTCCGCCGCCGCCCGCACCAACGGCCCCGCGGCAGCCGCCCGCACCCCCACCGCCAGCAGCAACGCCCCCGGCGTCCGCGTGAGCGGCACATGGGCGTCGTACAGCACCGCCTCCGTGACGGGCGCGGCGAGCCCGGCGGCGGGCGCGGCGAGCAGGCGTACGGAGGTGCCGCCGACGACGTCGAGGAGGTCGCCGAGGGTGCAGGCGTCCATGAGGGTGCTCCCGGGTGCGGTTGGCTGATTCTGAAAGGAACGTACGCAGGCCTTGTCCGTCCGCACAATGTGAGGGCGCCCACCTGGTCGCGAGACTCGTCCCATGACTCTCGACCGTCCGCCCGGAGTGAGCATCCGCAGCGTCCGCGACGTCGCCGGCCTGGCCGCCGTCGCCGACTACTTCAGCGACGTCTGGCAGACCCCGCGCACCGCCCCGCCCTACCCGGCCGAGGTGCTGCACAGCCTGGTCCACGCGGGCGGGGCCGTGCACGCCGCGTACGACGGGGCGCGGCTGGCCGGGGCTTCGGTCGCCGTGTTCGGGCCGGGCGGCGACACGTACTCGCTGGTCGCCGCCGCCGACCAGGGGCTCGGGCTGGCGGTGAAGCAGGCCCAGCGGGACTGGGCCCTCGGCCTCGGTGCCCGCACCATGCGCTGGACCTTCGACCCGCTGATCGGCCGCAACGCCCGCTTCAACCTGGCCAAGCTGGGTGCCACGGGGACGGAGTACCTCGTCGACTTCTACGGCCCCATGGCCGACGGGGTGAACGACGGGGACGAGAGCGACCGGATGACGGTGACGTGGGAGCTGGGGGAGGAGCTGGGGGAGCCCTCACCCCCGTACGAGACCGGTGAAGGCGACCGCGAAACGGCCCCCGCCACCCACACCGCCCCCGACGGCGGCACCCTCGCGTGTCGTGACCTCGCCGACCGGCGCATCTGGTGCCGCGTCCCGCAGGACATCGTCGGACTCCGCGCCGCCGATCCCGCCCTCGCCCTGCGCTGGCGGCGGGCCGTCCGCGAGGTGTTCACGGAGGCCTTCCGGGAGGGCTTCACGGCGACGGGAATGTCCCGAGACGGCTGGTACACGCTCACCCGGAAGGCCACGGCATGAAGCTCGAACGCGTGGAGATCGTCCACGTCGCGATCCCCCTGGTCACGCCGTTCCGCACGTCCTTCGGCACGATGACGACGAAGGACACCTTCCTGCTCCACGTCGTGACGGACGCGGCCGAGGGCTGGTCGGAGTTCGCCGCGGACCCCGAGCCGCTGTACTGCTCGGAGTTCACGGCCGGCGCGGAGCTCGTGCTGCGGGACTTCCTGCTGCCGAGGGCGGCGGCGCTGCCCGACCTCACCACCCCGCTGCTGGCCCCCGCCCTGGCCAGGATCAAGGGCCACGAGCTGGCGAAGGCGGCGCTGGAGACGGCGGTCCTGGACGCCGAACTGCGGTCGTACGGCATGCCGTTGGCGAGGTATCTGGGCGCGGTACGGGACAGCGTGCCGGCCGGGGTCTCGGTCGGCATCAAGGAGTCCGTCGCCGAACTGCTGGACGATGTCGAGCGCTATCTCGCCGAGGGCTACGTCCGTATCAAGCTGAAGATCGAACCGGGCTGGGACCTCGATCCGGTACGGGCGGTCCGCGACCGCTTCGGCGAGGATCTGCCGCTCCAGGTCGACGCCAACACGGCGTACACGCTCGCGGACGCGGAGCACCTGCGGCGCCTGGACGAGTTCGGCCTGCTGCTGATCGAGGAGCCGCTGGACGAGAACAACCTGCACGCCCACGCGCAGCTCCAGAAACGCCTGCGCACCCCCGTCTGCCTGGACGAGTCCCTCCACAACGCCCGCGATGCCGCGTCCGCGATCGCGATGGACGCGTGCCGGGTGGTGAACGTGAAACCGGCCCGCGTCGGCGGCTATCTGGAGGCCCGCCGCATCCACGACGTGGCCCACGCGCACGGCGTGCCGGTGTGGTGCGGCGGCATGCTGGAGACGGGAATCGGCCGCGCGCCGAACCTCGCGCTCGCCGCCCTTCCCGGCTTCACGCTCCCCGGCGACACATCGGCGTCCAGCCGTTACTTCGCGGAGGACATCACCGAGCCGTTCGTGCTGCGGGACGGCCATCTGCCGGTCCCGACGACTCCGGGAATCGGTATCGAACCGCTGCCGGAGGCCCTGCGGCGCTTCACTCTGGAACGGCGAGACTTGTACGTAAGCCGACCGGCACCTGGCCGGAAGTCACCGTCACGTTAGATTGATCCCGTGCTCTCTCGCCTCACACGCCCCCAGGCCCTCGCCGTCTGTGCCGCGCCCGTCGTGGCGCTGCTCGCCACGGCGGTGTTCGCGCCGCTGCCGTTCTCGTTGGCGCAGCCCGGGATGACGGCGAACGTGCTGGCCGACAACAAGGGGACTCCCGTGATCACGATCTCGGGAGCGGCGGTGCGGAAGACGACCGGGGAATTGCGGATGACGACGATCGAGGCGACGAACCCGGACACGCGGGTGTCGCTGAGTGACGTGCTGTCGGCGTGGTTCGCCACGGACAAGGCGGTCATGCCGCGGGATTCCGTTTATCCGAGCGGGCAGAGCACGAAGCAGATCGAGGAGCACAACAGCGCGCAGATGAAGGAGTCCCAGGACGAGGCGACGCAGGCCGCGCTGGACTACCTCCACCTCAGCGACAAGAACGTCAAGGTCACGCTGAAGCTGGCGGATGTGGGCGGGCCGAGTGCGGGGCTGCTGTTCACCCTGGGCATCATCGACAAGCTCGACGGGAACGGCAGTGGGGGCGAGCTCACGGGGGGTCGCAACATCGCCGGTACGGGGACCATCGACGCGGATGGGAAGGTCGGGGCGGTGGGGGGTGTGGCGCTGAAGACGCAGGCGGCTCGGAGGGATGGGGCGACTGTGTTCTTGGTGCCGAAGGATGAGTGTTCCGACGCCAAGTCCGAGCTGCCGAAGGGGCTTCGACTGATTCCGGTTACGACGCTCAAGGGGGCGGTTTCGTCGCTGGTCGCGCTGGAGAGCGGGAAGGGTTCCGTGCCTCGCTGTTGAGGGCCGGGTGCGGGTGGGTGGGGGCTGGTCGCGCAGTTCCCCGCGCCCCTAAGGGGCGCTTGCTGCCAGCGGTGGCGTCGCGAGGCGTAGGCCTATTTCCACTAACGTCCAGCCGACTCGGGTGCGGAGGGGGCGGCGGGGGTGCGCCGCCGCTGCGAGGCTGTGGGTCTTGGCCTCGGCCTGGAGTTCGGTGGCTCGGGTGTGGTGCAGCGTGAGGTGGATCCCAGGGCCGATCACTGGGTGCTCCTTCGGTCCGTTTCGATGGGGAACAGGTGTGTGTGCAGGCGGACCTGTTCGGCTTCAGGGTCGTCCTCTGGGGCCTCGGACGCGCGATAGCTGTTGAGCAACTCGTGCATCTTGTCGATGAGTTCGTGTGCCTGCTCCGGAGTCAGCCGCAGGCTCCAGTCGCTCAGATCCGTCGAGTGGTCGGTCCAGCGGGGGGACCAGCGATCGCGGGTGGCCAGCCAGGTGGCCAGCTCGCGGTTGTGGTGGTTCGCGAGTTCCTGTAGGAGCAGGTCGGCGGCCCCGCGCACTTGCGGATCCGTGCTCTGGACCAGTTCGGCGTCCCACGTGATGCCCTTGTCCGCGGCCTGCCACCACCGTTCCCGCCCCTTTCCCTGCTCGGGCGCGTCCTTGATGAAACCGTGTGCCGCCAGTTGCCGCAGGTGGTAGCTGGTGGCCCCACTTGACTCGCCCAGTCGTTCGGCGAGCATCGACGCGGTGGCCGGGCCGTGCCGGCGCAGTGCGTTGAGCAGTTCCATACGCAGGGGATGGGCGAGGCCGCGCAAGGAGCGTGCGTCGAGCTTCCGTACATCGGACTGTTCCGCCATGCGTACAAAGGTAGCTATGCAAAGGAGCCTTTGCAACAGGTTCTTTGTAAGTCCCGCCCCTACTTGACCAGCCCCTCCGCCTTCATCCACTCCAGCGCCACCTGATGCGGATCCTCCCCGTCCACGTCAACCTTCGCGTTCAGCGACTGCGCCACCGTGTTGTTCAGTTTCTTCGTCACCGGGGCCAGCACCTCCGCGATCGCCGGCCACTTCTTCAGGGACTTCGTGTTGATCTCCGGTGCCGCGTTGTAGTTGGGGAAGAACTTCTTGTCGTCCTGCATCACCGCGAGGTTCATGGACTTGATGCGGCCGTCGGTCGTGAAGACCTCGCCGTACGTGCAACTGCCTTTCTTCACCTGGGTGTAGATGATCCCGGTGTCCATCTGCGTGATGTTCTTCGCCGGCACCTTCATGCCGTACGCCTTCTCCAAGCCCGGCAGCCCGTCCGCCCGGTTGGCGAACTCGCTCTCCACGCACAGCGTCACCGCACCGGGGTTCTTCTTCGCCAGCGCGGCCACGTCCGAGAGCGTCTTCGTGCCGTACTTCTTGAAGTTGGACTGGTTCATCGCGAGGGCGTAGGTGTTGTTGAGGGCCGAGGGGGACAGCCAGGTCAGGCCGTTCTTGAGGTCCGCGTCCCGTACCGCCTCCCACTGCTTCTGCGGGTCGGTGATCGGTTCGCTGTTGCCGAGATACGTGATCCAGGCCGTGCCCGTGTACTCGTACATGCCGTCCGCGTCACCGGACTTGACCGCCTCGCGTGCGCCGATCGACCCCTGGATGCCGGTGCGGTCGAGGACGTCCGCGCCCGCCGCCTGGAAGGCGATGCCCATCATCGCGCCGAGGATGAGCTGTTCCGTGAACTCCTTGGAGGTGACGGTGAGATGGGCCCCCTTGAGGGGCTCGCCCTTCCCCACCGTGCCCGGCTGCACGTCGTCCACCATGGGGGAGCCGCTCTGCAGCCCGCAGGCGGAGGCCAGCAGAAGAGTGCCGGTCAGGAGGAGACATCCGCGTTTCATGTTCCCGCCTCCAATCCCCTTGGCCTGAGCACGAGTTCGGCCAGCGACGCCAGCCAGTCCACCAGCAGGGCCAGTACGACCGTGAGGATCGAGCCCAGCATCAGCACCGGCATGCGCTGGGTGGTGATGCCGGTGGTGATGAGGACGCCCAGGCCGCCGCCTCCGCCGAAGGTCGCCAGCGTCGCCGTACCGACGTTCAGGACGAGGGCCGTGCGGACGCCGGCGAGGATCAGGGGGACGGCCAGGGGGAGTTCGACCTTCGCGAGGACGCCGAGGGGGGACATGCCGATGCCTCGGGCCGCCTCCAGGAGGGTCGGGTCGTTGGCCTTGAGGCCCGCGATGGTGTTGGACAGGACCGGCAGGACGGCGTAGACGATGATGCCGATCAGGGCCGCCTTCGTGCCGGTGCCGAGCCAGATCACCAGCAGGGCGAGGAGGCCGATCGCGGGGGTCGCCTGGCCCATGTTGGCGAACGCCATCGCCACCGGGGTGGCCTTCCGGAACGCCTTGCGGGTCAGCAGGATGCCCAGCGGGATCGCGATGATCAGCACGAAGAACGTGGAGATCGCGGTCAGCTCGATGTGCTGCCAGAGGGCCTTGGAGACCTGGCCGCCGGAGAGGGCGTTCTTGGAGATCGAGTCGAGGGTCGCCTGCTCGAACCACAGCCAGGTCGCGAGGAGGACGGCGATCAGGACGGCCGGCAGGAACGTCAGCTTCTGCCAGCTGATGCGGCGTGCCGTGCGCTGCGGGGGCGGCGGAGCCTCCTGCTCGGCCTCGCCCTCGTCGCGGAAGGCGAGGCCCTTGACGTCGTGCTCGCCGTCGGGCCGTTTCTGCTCCGCGGGGCTCGTCACGCCTTCGCCTCCCCGCCGGGGCCCTCCTGCTCGGCGTGCGTCTGCGCGGCCCGCGCCTCCTCCAGTTCGTGCTGGTGCTCCATGGCCTCCAGCCGGTCGGCCTCCAGGAGTTCGTGCACGGAGTTCATGAGCGTCTCCATGTCTACGACGCCCTCGTACTCGCCGCGCCGCCCGGTCACCGCGACCCGCCCCGCGTTGTCGGTGAGCACCGCCTCCAGGGCGTCGCGCAGGGTCCCGTCCCTGGTCACCGTGTCGTGCACGAGCGTGCCCGCGCGGGCGAGCGAGCCGCGGGCCCGCATCAGGTCGCCGCGCCTGAGCCACTTGTAGGGGCGGCGGCGCTTGTCGAGCAGCAGGATCTCGTTCGTACCGCTGCCGCGGAGCTTGTTGAAGATCTCCTGGAGCGGGTCGTCGACGGTCACGGTCGGGTAGTCGGTGATCTCCACGTCCCGCACCCGGGAGAGGTTCAGCCGCTTCAGCGCCGCGCCCGCCCCGACGAAACCGGACACGAAGTCGTCGGCCGGGTTGGTGAGGATCGCCTCGGGGGTGTCGAACTGGGCGATGTGCGAGCGTTCGCGCAGTACGGCGATACGGTCACCGAGCTTGATCGCCTCGTCGAAGTCGTGCGTGACGAACACGATCGTCTTGTGCAGCTCGTGCTGCAGCCTGATCAGCTCGTCCTGGAGATGATCACGGGTGATCGGGTCGACCGCGCCGAAGGGTTCGTCCATCAACAACACGGGCGGGTCCGCCGCCAGCGCCCGCGCCACGCCGACCCGCTGCTGCTGGCCGCCCGACAGCTGGCGCGGATAGCGGCCGTGGAACTCGCCCGGGTCGAGGCCGACGAGGTCGAGCAGCTCCTCGACCCGGTTCTTGATACGGGACTTGGACCAGCCGACCATCTTCGGCACGAGGGCGATGTTCTGGGCGACCGTCATGTGCGGGAACAGGCCGGCCGACTGGATGGCGTAACCCACCTTGCGGCGCAACCTGACCGGATCCATGTCGGTCACGTCCTCACCGTTGATCCGGATGCGACCACCCGACGGCTCGATCAACCTGTTGATCATCTTGAGCGTGGTCGACTTACCGCACCCGGACGGGCCGACGAAGATGACGATCTCGCCGGCCTTGATCTCCATGTTGACGTTGTCCACGGAGGGGTTGGGGTTGCCCGGATACCTCTTGGTGAGGTTCTCCAGCTCGATCGTCGCCCCCTGGGTGCTGTCAGGCACGGATCCCCCTCGGAATGGTCAGCCGTCCGATCAGGACGTACGCGGCGTCGAAGAGCAGGGCCAGCACGATGATCCCCAGCGTGCCCGCGAGGACCTGGTTGAGCGCGTTCTTGCTGCCCAGGGAGCCGATGCCGCGGAAGATCTCGTTGCCGAGGCCGGGCCCGGAGGCGTACGCGGCGATCGCGGCGATGCCCATCAGCATCTGCGTCGAGACCCGGATCCCGGTCAGGATCGGCGGCCAGGCCAGCGGCAGCTCGACCCGCAGCAGCCGCGCCGCCCGGGACATGCCGATGCCCTTGGCCGCGTCCACCAGCGCGGGGTCGACCCCGCGCAGCCCGACGATCGCGTTGCGCACGATCGGCAGCAGCCCGTACAGGGTCAGCGCGATCACCGTGGGCGGCACGCCCAGGCCGACGATCGGGATGAGCAGACCGATCATGGCGAGCGAGGGAATGGTCAGAATGGTCGAGGTGGCCATGGTGGCCACGTTCCCGGCCCACTCACTGCGGTAGGTGACGACTCCGATCAACACGCCCAGCAGGGTGGCGACGACCATGCACTGGAAGACGGCGCTCGCGTGCTGATAGGCGTCCGTGAGCAACTGCTGGTGCCGGTTGCCCAGGTACTCCCAGAAATTCACGCGCGCTCACCCCAGGTGGTCGCTCGGATCGCTCAGTCCCTCTCGTCGTCCTCGGCCGCCTGCTCCACCAGCGGGATGATCCGCAGTGGAACGGGGTTCTCCATCACGATCGCCGTGGCGGCCCGGACAATGCCATCAAAACCGACAACCCGGTCGATGACCCGCTGGAGATCGGCGTTGGAGCGGGCCACCAGGCGGCACAGCATGTCGCCGCTGCCGGTGGTGGTGTGCAGCTCCAGCACCTCGGGGACGGTCGCCAAGTGCGCCCGTACGTCCGGTCCTTGGCCCTGCCGGATCTGGAGGGTGGCGAACGCGGTCACGGGGTACCCGAGCGCCGCCGGATCCACCTGCGGCCCGAATCCCCGGATGACGCCATTCGACTGAAGCCGGTCGAGCCGCGCCTGCACGGTGCCCCGGGCGACCCCCAGCCGCCGGGACATCTCGAGCACCCCGATCCGCGGCTCCCGCGCCAGCAGCACGATGATCCGGCCGTCCAGCTGGTCGATCCCCACAGCAGCCTCCCGGGGTGATGGTCATCCTGTACAGGGGACCCGTAAATCCGAGCCCTCCACTGAACAAATTGTCCAGCAGATACGCAAACTATTGCGCACCTTGCCGCTCCAGGACCAGGCTTCCGCTATGACGCAGACCACACACCACACTCCCGACACCGCCCGGCAGGCCGACCCCTTCCCGGTCAAGGGAATGGACGCGGTCGTCTTCGCCGTGGGCAACGCCAAGCAGGCCGCGCACTACTACTCCACCGCCTTCGGCATGCAGCTGGTCGCCTACTCCGGACCGGAGAACGGCAGCCGCGAGACCGCGAGCTACGTCCTGGAGAACGGCTCCGCCCGCTTCGTGTTCACCTCGGTCGTCAAGCCCGCCACCACCTGGGGCCACTTCATCGCCCAGCACGTGGCCGAGCACGGCGACGGCGTGATCGACCTCGCCATCGAGGTCCCGGACGCCCGCGCCGCGTACGCCTACGCCCTCGAACACGGCGCCCGGTCGGTCGCGGAGCCGTACGAACTGAAGGACGACCACGGCACGGTCGTACTCGCGGCGATCGCCACCTACGGCGAGACCCGCCACACGCTCGTCGAGCGCACCGACTACGAAGGCCCCTACCTGCCCGGCTTCGTCGCCGCGGCCCCGATCGTCGAGCCGCCCGCCCACCGCACCTTCCAGGCCATCGACCACTGCGTCGGCAACGTCGAGCTCGGCCGGATGAACGAGTGGGTCGGCTTCTACAACAAGGTCATGGGCTTCACGAACATGAAGGAGTTCGTCGGCGACGACATCGCCACCGAGTACAGCGCGCTGATGTCGAAGGTGGTCGCCGACGGCACGCTCAAGGTCAAGTTCCCGATCAACGAACCCGCCATCGCCAAGAAGAAGTCCCAGATCGACGAGTACCTGGAGTTCTACGGCGGCGCGGGCGTCCAGCACATCGCGCTCAACACGGGCGACATCGTGCAGACGGTACGGACCATGCGCGCGGCCGGCGTGGAGTTCCTCAACACTCCGGACTCGTACTACGACACCCTCGGCGAGTGGGTCGGCGACACCCGCGTGCCCCTCGACACCCTGCGCGAGCTGAAGATCCTCGCCGACCGGGACGAGGACGGCTACCTGCTGCAGATCTTCACCAAGCCGGTCCAGGACCGTCCGACGGTCTTCTTCGAGATCATCGAGCGGCACGGCTCGATGGGCTTCGGCAAGGGCAACTTCAAGGCCCTGTTCGAGGCGATCGAGCGGGAACAGGCCAAGCGCGGAAACCTTTGAATCGCGGGATCTTGCAACCGGTGAACGGCAGTTGACACTCTCAAGTCCTGCGGGTGCCGAGTGGCGCCCCGGGACTGGGAGTGAGCGTGACCGCGCCGATAGACCTCGCCGTACCGTCCGACCGCTGGCTGTGGCAGAAGGCCACGCTCAAGGAACCGACGGTGCTGCAGTCGTTCGCCTTCGACGAGAAGAACAAGCACCTGTACGTCCTCCAGGTCACCGCCGACGGCCACGCCGCCGGTGACCTGTGCCTCAACAGGCTGGACTACAAGGGCAAACGGCTCGGTGCGATGTACCTCAGGGGCTTCGGCCACGGCGTCAGCATGGGCATCCAGTACGACACCGAGGACGGCTCCACCTGGATCTGGACCGAGGCCGACGCCGAGAACGGGTACGGGCAGGGCGTCACCCGCTTCCACTTCAAGGACGGCGCCGTCCGTACGAGCGCGGACGTGCGGATACGCAAGCCGATAGCGGACTCCACCAACAACCAGCCCTCGGTCTGCACGGCCTCGGGCCGCATCGCCGTCCGCTACCGCGACAAGGCCAACAAGCCCCGCTACCGCGTCTGGGACCTCGCCGCCTTCACCGCCCACCACTACGACGCCCCGATCGCGGACGTCGCCCAGGTCGGCGCCCACCCCGACCCGAAGATCCCCTTCCAGGGCTACGCGCTCCACCGCGACACGGTCTTCCAGATCGCCGGCACGGCCTACGACGCCAAGACCAACCCGTTCGCGGGGCGAGGCAACGCCTACGTCTCCAGCCTCGACATCACCACCGGAAAGCTGCTCCAGCAGCAGCGCACCGAGGCCGGCTACACCCTCGTCTACCGCGAACCCGAGGGCATCGCCGTACGCGGCGACTCGAACCCCAAGGCGTACATCGGCTTCGCGTCGGGCGAGCTGGGATCCCGCAGCTTCTCGATCTTCGTCAAGAACGGCAAGCAGTCGTAGGCTGACCGCATGGCCAGGATCAACGACGTGGGCGGCACCCAGGGCTTCGGCGCGATCGACACCACGGAGGACGCCGAGCCCTTCCACGCGGACTGGGAGGCCCGTGTCGTCGGGCTCTTCAACGCCCTGCGCGCGCAGGGGATCTTCAACACCAACGAGTTCCGGGACGCGATCGAGTCGATGCCGCCGACGGCGTACCTGTCGACGTCGTACTACGAGCGCTGGTTCGAGGCGATCCGCGTCCTGCTGGAGCGCAAGGGCGTGCTGAAGCCGGGTGAGCTGGATGCCTGAGGACCGGTTCCCGCCCGGCACGCGCGTCCGCACCTTCCACCACGACCCGCCGCACCACACCCGCCTGCCGCGCTACGCCCGCGGCAAGCGGGGCGTCGTCGTCGAGCCGGAGGGCCCGGCCGAACTCGCCGACATCAGCGCGCAGGGCCGCGCGGACGCGCCGGTCGAGCAGATCTACGCGGTCCGTTTCGAGGCCCGTGACCTGTGGGGCGAGGGCGACCACCACGTCGTACTGGACCTGTGGGAAAGCTACTTGGAAGAGGACCGGGACGCATGAGCGGTGACCACTCCGACGCGGCGGTGGCCCGTCGGGTACGACGGCTGGAGACCCTGCTGGAGGAGAAGGGCGTCCTGTCCGGCGCCCAACTCGACGAGATCATCGACGCGTCGCTGTCCGGGGCGTCCCCGGCGAACGGCGCACGAGTGGTGGCCCGCGCCTGGCTGGACGCGGAGTTCAGGTCCCGTCTCCTCGCGGACGGCACGGCCGCGGTCCGTGAACTCGGCTACATGGAGGGCTCGTACCAGCGCCTGCGCGTCGTCGAGAACACGGCGACCACCCACAACGTCATCGTCTGCACCCTCTGCTCCTGCTACCCGCTGCGCCTCCTCGGCCCGTCCCCCAGCTGGTACAAGTCCGAGGCCTACCGCTCCCGGGTGGTCCGCGAACCCCGCGCGGTCCTGGGGGAGTTCGGCCTCGACCTCCCCGCCGGCACGGAGATCACGGTCTGGGACTCCAGCGCGGAGACCCGTTACATGGTCCTGCCGCGCCGGCCGGAGGGCACGGAGGGGCTGGACGAGGAGCAGCTGGCGGCGCTCGTCACGCGCAACGCGCTCATCGGCACGGCCGCCCTCTGACTCAACGCTCCTTCTCCGTCGGCTCCTTGCTCTCCTCCTCCGTGGGCAGCGGCTCGTCCGGCACATCCCCGAGGGCCGCCAACGCCTCCTCGGCGAGCGGTACTTGGAGCGGTGAGAAGTACGGGTTGGTGCGGAGGGCCTCCTGGAGGTGCCGGCGTGCGGGGCCGTACTGCTCCAACTCCCGCTCGATCACGCCCCGGTGGTACATGTACGGCGCACTCCGGACCCCGCCCCCGTGCACCCTGTCCGTCGCCACCGTCGCGTACCGCAGCGCCTCCTTGTCGTCGCCGGCGCGGTGCAGCGCCCAGCCCAGCGCGTCGGCCACCGCGATCCCCGGCTGCCGCCGCCACTCGGCCCTGAGCCGTTGTACGGCCGCCGCGGGATCACCGTGGTCCGCCTCGAAGACACCCAGCACCAGCTCGTCGTCCACACCCCCGGCGGCCTCCTCCCGCACCCGCGCCCGCAGCAGGTCGTACTGCACCCGGGCGGCCTGCCCGAGGCCCAGCGACTCGTACAACTCCCCGAGTTCCAGGGCGTATTGGGGGCACGGCTGCTTGGCGAGCGCCACCCGGTACGCGTTCAGGGCCTCCGTGGGCCGCCCCAGCCCCGCCAGCGCCCGCCCCTGCCCGGCCAGCGCGGCCCGCTGGTCGGGGTCGATCCGTACGGCCTCCTGGAAGCGGCGGAGCGCGTCCTCCAGGTCCCCGCGCTCGAAGGACAGCTGCCCGGAGCGCTCCAGCCAGGCCGCCCGCTCGGCGGGGGAGTGCGCTGCCGCCGCCGCGTCGGACAGCGCGGCCGCCGCGTCCTCGCGCCAGCCCCGGTCCCGGTACACGGCCCCGGCCCGCGCCATCACCGCCGGCCCGGAACGCAGCTCCATCAGCCGGTCCAGCGTCCGCTTCGCCGCCTTGTAGTCGCCGAGCCCGGTGTACGCGTCGATCAGCAGCGGATACGTCGTCCACCGCTTCGGCGCGGCCTTCAGCGCCGCCTCGCCCCAGGTCCGCGCCGCCCGGAAGTCCCGCCGGGCGTTGGCCAGCGCGGCCATCCCGTCCATGGCCTCGACATTCCCCCGGCCCCGCACCTTCAACGAGGCCCGCAACGCCCGCTCGCCCCGCGGATAGTTCGCGGCGTCCGCGGTCCGCCGCCCCTGCTCGACGTACGCCGCCCCGAGCACCGCCCAGGCCCGGGCGTCCGTGGGATGCGCCCGTACGAAGCCCTCACGCTCACCGATCAGCACGGCGAGCTCGGGCAGCCCGGCGGGCACCCCCGAACCGACGGCGGCGAGCGCCTGCGCCCCCGGCGCCGGAGCGACCACCTTGGGCACGGCCCGCTGCCAGGGCCAGAACATGAGTGCCCCGCCCAGCACGAAGCACCCCGCGACGGCGGCCACCAGCACGCGCCGTCCCGCACGCGAGCGCCGGACCTCTTCCTGCTCCCCGTTGGCGGTTTGGCTGTCCATGCCGATCACTGTGCGCCCATACGACGAGCACACCCGGCATACGTCCACTGCCGTAGACGGGGTTCACACCGATGGCCCCGGGTGCGAACCTGTGATCATGAGCCGTATCGAAGCGCCCACCGACGCCGCCACCGGCAACCTCGTCGACCGGCTGCTCGCCGGGCTGCCCGCCGAAGCCGTGCTGACAGACCCGGACGTGACGGCCTCCTACGCCAATGACATGGCGAGCTTCTGCCCGGCCGGCACCCCGTCGGTGGTGGTCCTGCCACGGACCGTCGAACAGGTCCGGCACGTCATGCGCATCGCCACCGAACTGCGCGTCCCGGTCGTCCCGCAGGGCGCCCGCACCGGCCTGTCCGGCGGCGCCAACGCCTCCGAGGGCTGCATCGTGCTGTCCCTCACCAAGATGGACCGGATCCTGGAGATCAGTCCGGTCGACCGGATCGCGGTCGTCGAACCCGGCGTCGTCAACGCCACCCTCTCCCGCGCGGTGGGCGAGCACGGCCTCTACTACCCGCCCGACCCCTCCAGCTGGGAGATGTGCACGATCGGCGGCAACATCGGCACCGCCTCCGGCGGCCTGTGCTGCGTGAAGTACGGGGTCACCGCCGAGTACGTCCTCGGCCTGGACGTCGTCCTCGCCGACGGCCGCCTCATGTCCACCGGCCGCCGCACCGCGAAGGGCGTCGCAGGCTACGACCTCACCCGCCTCTTCGTCGGCTCCGAGGGCTCCCTCGGCATCGTCGTCAAGGCGATCCTCGCCCTGCGCCCCCAGCCGCCCCAGCAGCTGGTGCTGGCCGCCGAGTTCGGCTCCGCGGCCGCCGCCTGCGACGCGGTGTGCCGGATCATGGCGGGCGGCCACGTCCCGTCGCTCCTCGAACTGATGGACCGTACGACGGTCAAAGCCGTCAACGACCTCGCGCACATGGGCCTCCCCGAGACCACCGAGGCGCTGCTCCTGGCCGCCTTCGACACCCACGACCCGGCCGCCGACCTCGCCGCGGTCGGCGCGCTGTGCGAGGCGGCCGGCGCGACCCAGGTCGTCCCCGCCGACGACTTCGCCGAGTCCGAGCTCCTCCTCCAGGCCCGGCGGCTCTCGCTGACCGCGCTGGAGGCGGTCAAGGGCACGACGATGATCGACGACGTGTGCGTGCCCCGCTCCAGGCTCGGCGACATGCTGGCGGGCGTCGAGCGGATCGCCGAGAAGTACCAGCTCACCATCGGGGTGTGCGCGCACGCCGGCGACGGCAACACGCACCCCACCGTCTGCTTCGACGCGGCGGACCCCGACGAGTCCCGGCGCGCCCGCGAGTCCTTCGACGAGATCATGGCGCTCGGCCTGGAGCTCGGCGGCACCATCACCGGCGAGCACGGCGTCGGCGTACTGAAGAAGGAGTGGCTGGCGCGCGAGATCGGGCCGGTCGGGGTGGAGATGCAGCGGCAGATCAAGCAGGTCTTCGATCCGCTGGACATCCTCAACCCCGGCAAGCTGTTCTGATCCCTTTCGCGTACGGCTCACTGGGCGAGCAGCTGGTCGAGCGCGTCGTCGATCCCGAGCTGCTCGCCCTCAGTCCCCGGGGGCACCACCCGCAACGTGCGCTCCAGCCAGGCGGACACCTGGGCGGCGGGCGCCTCCAGCAGGGCGTCGCCGTCGGGCGAACTCAGCGCCATCAGCACGACGCTCCGACCCTCCGACTTCGTCGGCCACACCCGCACGTCGCCGTGCCCGCAGGGCCGGAACACGCCCTCGACCAGCAGGTCGCGGGAGAACGTCCAGTACACGGGCTGCTCTGAGTTGATGTGGAAGGCGACGTGGACGGCGTACGGGTCGTCGGTGCGGTAGCTCAGCCGGGCCGGGACCGGGATGCTGCGCTCCGGGGACAGGATGAGTTTGAGCTCCAGCTCGCGCTCCACAACGGTGTAGTGCATGTCGTGCGGTTCCTCTCTCGGGCAGGTGTACGGGCCCGGTGAGCGGGCCTGCACACGGGAGAGGGGCGGGGGTGCCCGAGCATTACGCGGGTTCGGAGAAGTTTTTTTCGTCGAGTGGCCGAGCCCTGCCCGGGACTGGTCGGCCTCTTCCCGAAAGTGTGGGTCCGGTGGGACTGGCGGTGGGGATTGCGCCGGTCTGATAGATGTGGAGCCCCCCATATCCACCCCCGAGCAGATACAGGCGACGGACATGAGCGCCCCAACCCCGGCCCCCGGTGACGACAGGCCCCGCGAAGGGTATTACCCGGACCCGTCCATTCCTGGATATGTCCGGTACTGGAACGGTGCCGCGTGGGTGCCGGGCACCAGCCGTCCGGCCCCTTCGGACGGCGAGTCGCTCGCCCCGCCGCCCGGTTCGGCGCCGGCCGCGCCCTCGGTGGAGGAAACGGGCCCGCACTTCTTCGACGAGGACCCCGAGCCGCAGCCCGCGTCCCAGCACGGCAACCGCCCCGAACCGGCGTCCGCGTGGGGCGCCGACCGCTCCCACCAGTCGGGCTTCGGCGGCGACCAGGACCGCCGCGTGTCGTGGGGGGCCGACCCGCGCACGGGGGCCGACGGCGGGGCGACGGGGCCGGACGGGCGTGCTGCGTACGACGGCCAGGCGGCGGGTCCGGACGGGCGCGCCGGGTACGACGCCCAGGCCGGTTCGGACGGGCGCGGCCACGGGGTGTCCGGCGCGCACACCGGCTCCGGCGGCCCCTCCCAGCCGGACGGCCGGTCCTCCCGCACCGACGGCACGGCCACGATCCCGCCCGCGGGCAACGGCTCGGACGACGCGCTCCCTGACGGCACGTTCGTGTTCCGGCGGCCGACGGCGGGTCCGGGGCAGCCGGCGGGCTCGGGGTCGGCCGGTGCGGCGGGCGGCTCGGGCATGGGGCAGGGCGCTCAAGGGACGGCGGGCCCTGGCGCGCACGGCACCCGGGGCACGGCAGCGGCGAGCGGCGCGGCCGCACCCGGCGCCGGACGCCCCGCGGGCGCCGCGACTCCCGGCATCCCCAACCCCGCCACCCCCGCCCCCGACGAGGGCACCATGACCTTCCGCGCGCTGTCCCCGCGCACGGGTCAGCAGGGCGGGGCGCAGAGCGGGGGCACGGGGGCGCCCGCGAGCGGTTCCGCGGGGCAGGCCCCGGCCGGCCTCGGCACACCCAACTCCCCGGGCTTCGGCGCGGGCAAGGCGGCAGCCGACCGCGCAGCCTCGGCCCAGGGCGCCCAGGCTGCCCAGTCCGCGCCCACCGCCCTCTCCGGCCCCCAGCACCCGGCCCCCGCGGTCCCGCAGCAGCCGAGTGGCCCGCAGTCCGCCGGCCAAGCACCCGGTGGTCACCCGCAGGCCGGGCACGCCTCCGCAGGACAGGCCCCCGCCGGTCAGCCCGCCGCCAACCAGCCGCCCCCGGCCAACCAATCCGCCGCCCCCCTGACCAGCGGCCCCGGTGGCGGCCAGCCCTCCTGGGCTCAGCAGGTGCACCGGCTCGCCGGGGCCGAGGGCGAGCAGCCCGTCGCCCCCTGGAAGCCCCCCGTCGAGGACGTCTTCCAGGCCGCCGCCCGACGGCAGGCCGCCGCCCGCCCCGCGGGCCTCGGCAAGCGGCTCGCCGCGCGGCTGCTGGACACCGTCGTCGTGGGCGCCGTAACCGCAGCCGTGGCCGTGCCCCTCGGCACCAAGGCGATCGACCACATCAACGACAAGATCGACGCGGCCAAGCTCAGCGGCGAGACCGTCACCGTCTGGCTGCTCGACGGCACGACCTCGGTCTACTTCGGCGTCATCCTCGCCGTCCTGCTTCTCTCCGGCGTCCTCTACGAGGCGCTGCCCACCGCCAAGTGGGGCCGCACCCTGGGCAAGAAGCTGCTCGGCATCGAGGTCCGTGACATCGAGGCGCACGAGCCCCCGACGTTCGGCGGAGCGCTGCGCCGCTGGCTCGTGTACGTCGTCCCCGGCCTGCTCGGCATCGGTGTCGTCGGCGTCCTGTGGTGCGTGTTCGACCGCCCGTGGCGCCAGTGCTGGCACGACAAGGCGGCCCGTACGTTCGTAGCGGGATAACCGTCTACTCCGAACGGCGTACTTGATTGGGTACTCCGGACGGACGTCCGCCGGATGCGGCGCCGGGCGGTTCGCGGTCCACTCGGGCCATGAGCAGCGAACCCCCCGGCTCCGGCCCGCAGCCGCCGGAAGACGACCCGTTCAGGAAGCAGCCCCCGCCCGGAGCGCCCGGAACGCCGGGAGCGGGCTCGGGCTCTCCCTATGACCCGCCCCAGGGCGGCCCGCAACCGCCCCCCTACGGCGGCCAGCAGCCCCCGTACGGCCAGCAGCCCCCGCCCTACGGCGGCGGCGCCTCCTACCCCAACGACCCCCTCGCCGGCATGCCCCCGCTCGCCGAGAGCGGCAAGCGCACGCTGGCGCGGATCATCGACCTGATCCTCGTCGGCATCGTCGTCTGGCTGGTCACCTGGCCGATGGGCGTGCACGAGTACAGCGTCAACGGCGACAAGGTCGAGTACGGCAAGTCCTTCGCGCAGTCGCTCGTCGCCGCCGTCCTCTACATCGGCTACGACACCTACCTGATCAGCAAGTCGGGCCAGACGCTCGGCAAGAAGTGGCTGAACATGCGGGTGGCCAACCTCGACAACGGCTCCACGCCCTCCGTGCAGACCGCGCTGGCCCGCTCGGCGGTGCTCTGGATCCCGTTCGCCTTCTGCTGCGCGTGCATCTGGACCGCGATCTCGGGCGGCTGGAGCTACTTCGACCGGCCCTACAAGCAGGGCCTGCACGACAAGGCCGCGAAGACGGTGGTGGTCAGCACCAACTGACCGGCGTCACACCGAAGTCACGCAGCAGCTGCGCAGCATCACGCAGCAGTCGACGAGCCCGTCGCCGCCACCGGCACGGGCTCCTCGGCTTTCGCGGACTCCTCGGCCTTCGCGGGGGCCGGTCCGCCCACCGCGACGACCCGGGACTTCGGCAGCGGCACCGTCATGGCGACGAGGAGGCCGAGGGCGAGCGCCGACACTGCGATGATCGCGATCCCCAGACCCGAACTCGTCTGTGACAGCAGCAGCATGGCGAGCGTCGAGAAGATCACGGTGCAGGATCCGTAGGCGAGCTGTGCGGCAGTCGGACGAGGCATGGCAATCGTGTCCTCGGAAGTGGGGGTCCACAGGGGTTGTCGGCCTGGCTTTCCGCCGATTTGGGGGCGTGCCGCCGTCCGACTCTAATCGCGTGCATGCCCGAGCGGAACGAACGGTAAGCGTGACCTAACCAACAGTGCCGGTGCACAGGGGGCGCACGGAGTCATGGCGTCCAGCACGTGGACGTTCGAACGCGCCGGTCGGGGTGTCCGCAAAGCGAACCCCGGCTCCGCATAGTGCACTTGTTCTGTCCAAGTCAAGGTCTGTTTTTTCTTACCAACCTCTAGTCGAATTGCGTCACTTGACTTACCACCTTGACCACGAGGACCTCAAGTGACCCTAAAACCCTGGACGTTCAGAGCGGCCGCGGTCGGTGTCGCGCTCGCGGCGGCCACCGCCACGTTCTCGACGTTCGCCGTGGCGCAGGCCGCAGACAGCGCCAAGTCCGCCACCGTCGACCGCCGCGACCCGTCGGCGGCCGAGAGCAGGACCGAGCACGACCTCGACGGCCCGCTCTCCAAGACCCAGGAAGCTCAGCGCCAAGAAGCCCTGAACCAGGTCATATCCGGCAAGAGCCAGGTCAAGGACCGTGACGGCTCGCAGGTCGTCCAGCTCAAGGGCAAGAAGGGCGACAGCAAGTACGTCGAGCTCGGCCGCGAGAAGACGGACAAGATCTTCACGATCCTGGTGGAGTTCGGCGACCAGACCGACCCCCGTTACAACGGCACGGCCGGCCCGCTGCACAACCAGATAGCCGAGCCGGACCGCACCAAGGACAACTCCACGGCCTGGCAGGCGGACTACAACCAGCAGCACTTCCAGGACCTCTACTTCGGCACCGGCAAGAACACCGAGTCGCTGAAGAAGTACTACGAGAAGCAGTCCTCGGGCCGCTACTCGGTCGACGGCGAGGTCACCGACTGGGTCAAGGTCCCCTACAACGAGGCCCGTTACGGCAACAACGCCTGCGGCTCCAGCACCTGCTCCAGCGTCTGGAACCTGGTCAAGGACGGCCTCACGGCCTGGGTCGCCGACCAGAAGGCGGCCGGCGAGTCCGACGCCGACATCAAGGCGGACCTCGCCCAGTACGACCAGTGGGACCGCTACGACTACGACGGCGACGGCGACTTCAACGAGCCCGACGGCTACGTCGACCACTTCCAGATCGTGCACGCCGGCGAGGACGAGTCCGCGGGCGGCGGCGCGCAGGGCACCGACGCGATCTGGGCGCACCGCTGGTACGCCTTCGGCACCGACGCCGGCGCCACCGGCCCCGAGAACAACAAGCTCGGCGGCACCCAGGTCGGCGACACCGGCATCTGGGTCGGCGACTACACGATGCAGCCGGAGAACGGCGGCCTCGGCGTCTACGCCCACGAGTACGGCCACGACCTCGGCCTGCCGGACGAGTACGACACCAACGGCGGCGAGAACTCCACCGGCTTCTGGACCCTGATGTCCTCCGGCTCGTGGCTGGGCACCGGCAAGAACGCCATCGGCGACCTGCCGGGCGACATGAACGCCTGGGACAAGCTCCAACTGGGCTGGCTGAACTACGACGTCGCCAAGGCGGGCACCAAGTCCGCGCACAAGCTGGGCGTCGCCGAGTACAACACCAAGGACAAGCAGGCCCTCGTGGTCTCGCTGCCCGACAAGGCGGTCACCACGACCGTCGTCACCCCGGCCGAGGGCTCGACCCAGTGGTGGAGCGGCAGCGGCGACAACCTCAGGAACACGCTCACCCGTGAGGTCGACCTGACCGGCAAGTCGTCGGCCACGCTGACCCTCGACGGCTGGTACGACATCGAGTCGGGCTACGACTACCTCTACGCCGAGGTGTCCACCGACGGCGGCGCCAACTGGACCGCCCTGGACGGCACGGTGAACGGCGCGGCCATCCCGCGCGACGGCAGCGACAAGCCGGCCCTCACCGGCTCGGTCGACGCGTACACCAAGCTGTCGTACCCGCTGAACGCCTACGCGGGCCAGAAGGTCCAGCTGCGCTTCCGCTACCAGACCGACGGCGGCGTCGCGCTCAAGGGCTTCGCGGCCGACGAGATCACGGTCACCGCGGACGGCGCGGCGCTCTTCTCCGACAACGCCGAGACGGCGGACGCGAGTTGGACGGCCACCGGCTTCTCCCGCATCGGCGCGTCCTTCACCAAGGACTACAAGCAGTACTACATCGCCGAGAACCGCCAGTACGTGTCGTACGACAAGACCCTGAAGGTCGGCCCGTACAACTTCGGCTTCTCGACGACCCGTCCGGACTGGGTGGAGCACTACCCGTACCAGAACGGCCTGTTGATCTGGAAGTGGGACCTCTCCGAGGCGGACGACAACACCAGCGTCCACCCGGGCACCGGTCTGATCCTCCCGATCGACTCCCACCCGGCGCCGCTGAAGTGGTCCGACGGGACGCTGATGCGCAACCGCATCCAGTCCTACGACTCGCCGTTCAGCCTGTACCCGACGGACGGCATCACGCTGCACAAGGCGGACGTGGCCACCAAGATCAAGTGGTCGTTCGGGGTGCCGGTCTTCAACGACCACACGAACACCTACTACGACTCCTCGAACCCGGCCGCCGGTGTCCAGGTCACTGACACCAACACCAAGATCAAGATCGTCCGGGAGGCCCTGGACGGCTCGACGATCTCCCTGCAGGTCGGCCCTGCGGTGAAGTAGTCGGCATTTTCGCAGGTCAGAAGCGTATCGGCGGTGACCCCCTGGCGGGTCGCCGCCGATCGTGTTTAGGTGCGTCCTGTGGCTTTCTTATTGACACCGACGCGCACGGGGGTATGACCGCATGGCCGCAGGAGGGTTCTGCAAGCTGCCGAACGGCAGAGTCGTGGTGGCGCTGAACCTGCCCGCCCCCGCCGGGGGCCCGGTCGGGGTACGGGTACTGGTCCACGCCCAGAACCGCGCCCGAGCCCTGACCAGGCTCCGCAATCTGGGCATGCGAGCCGTGTACCTGCGGGGCAACGCCGCCCCGCCCACCCCGGACGAGATCACGGCCGTCCTGCACCACCCGGACGGCCTGATATGGCGAACGGAACCCGACAACGGTGTCACGGTGCCGGAGCTGTGGCACCCGATCCGGGCCCTGCTGCGCCGCCCGTCGGCGGTACAGCAGGGCTGACCCCGGTCGGGAGCCGTACCGGCCCTAGCTCAGCACCACGACCTTGTGCATGCCCTCGAAGGCGTGCGGGGCGCCGGTCTCGTCGTCGGGGACGAAGCAGAGCAGGACGTACGTGCCCTTGGGCAGGTGGTGTGCCTGGAGCAGCGCGGTGCGGCCGGGGGAGATGGCCCCCAGGCCGTAGGTGGGGCGGCCGGCGAAGGGCGGCGGGCCGGACGGGTTGTCGAAGAACGCCTGGATCTGGGCGTCCGTGGTGCCCGCCGGGACGGACTGGAGCTCCATCTCGTGGATCTCGTCCGACGCGTTGTGCACCAGGATGTTGTCCTTGGCCCGGTGCACCCCGTTGACGTCGAACCGGGGACCGGCCGAGGTCTCCTTCGTGATCACGATGCCGTCCGGGAAGTCCGCGAGATCCCGGTCGCCGTCCTTCGCCCGCTTCCCGGTCAGCTCCAGCCGGCGCACCACGGGGTGCGACTGGTCCGCCAGGAAGGCGCCGAAGTCCAGCAGATAGACGGGGCCCGCGCCGATCGGCGTGGTGAAGGTCTCCGGCACGGCGTGGGTGACCTGGGCGCCGCCGAACAGCTCGGCGTCCCGGTTGACCGCGTTGATGCCCTGCGCGGCGACGGCCGGGTCCGTCTCGTTGACGGCCTTGGTCAGGTCGGCGAGGACCTTCGTGAGGGTGACGCCGTGCCGCGGCCGGAAGGCCTGGACGAAGTGGCCCGCCTGCCGGTCGTCGGTGGTGACGTGGAAGGCGACCAGACCGGCCTCGGCGGTCCGCGGGGCGTGGATGCCGTCGGTGCCGATGGACACCTCGACGGGGTGCGGCGCGCGGTCGCCGTGGCCGTCGCGGGCGGTGGCGGTGGCGGCGCCGGCCAGGGTGGTGGCCAGTGCCAGGGCGGCGGCCGTGACCCGGGCGCCGTGTCTGTGCAGTGCGGTGCTCATGTGTCTCCTGTCCGTGAGAGATCCCCTTGCCAGGGCAGCACTCACGAACCGGAAAAGGGGCGAGCCACGCAGTGATCAGGTCCGATCGGCCGAGCGCACGACCGGCATCCGGAGGCACCCGCCCGGGCGCACGACGGTGTCCGGCCGCAGCCGCCGCCCGGCCCCGGGCTCAGGCCACGACCGGCTTCCCGGACAGCTCCACGCCCGCCTCGCGCAGCTCCTCCAGCGCCCGGTCGGTGGTCTCCTGGGCCACCCCGGCGGTCAGGTCGAGCAGCACGTGCGTACGGAAGCCCTCCCGGGCGGCGTCCAGGGCGGTGGCCCGTACGCAGTGGTCGGTGGCGATCCCGACCACGTCCACCTCGCCGACCTCCCGCGCCCGCAGCCAGTCGGCGAGCTTGACGCCGTTCTCGTCGGCGCCCTCGAAGCCGCTGTAGGCCGCCGCGTACGCCCCCTTGTCGAAGACGGCGTCGATCGCGCCCGAGGCGACCGCGGGCGCGAAGTTCGGGTGGAAGCCGACGCCCTCGGTGCCCGCGACGCAGTGCGCGGGCCAGGAGTGCCGGAAGTCGGGGTTGTCGGCGAAGTGGCCGCCGGGCGCGATGTGGTGGTCGCGGGTGGCCACCACGTGCTGGTAGCCGGACCCGCCCGCCTGCCCGATCAGCTCGGTGACGGCGGCGGCCACGTCGGCACCACCGGAAACGGCGAGGCTGCCCCCCTCGCAGAAGTCGTTCTGCACGTCTACGACGATCAAGGCGCGGCGCATGGTGGGTGTCCTTCTCGACTATGGGGGCGGGGGTGGGGTGCGGGCCCGGCCGTTGAGCCTCCGAGCCTATTGACTTCCGGGGCGGTACGGGAGGGGCTTCACAGGGGCGCGTCCGAGGGCATCCCGCTTTAGCTACCCGAGCGCCCCACCGCGTACTCCGTCGGGATCACGGGTTCCCCGCGGGACAGCTGGGTCGCCGACAGGGGCAGGTTGGCCCGGGCCCGCACATGCCGCTCCCGTACGGTGTCCAGCGGTTCGCGGGCCACCACGTCGCCGCCCTTGACCAGCTCGACCAGCAGCTGGTGGCCGGCGAGCTCCGGCGGGACCATCCCCGTGCCGACGACCTCGGCCTCCGCGACCCCGTCCGCGTCCGGCCGGCGCGCGGCCCACTTGCGGCCGCCGATGGACGTCTTGCCGCCGGCCGCCTTCTTCGCCACCGGCAGCAGTGGCGCCTTCAGGTCGGCGGACTCGGCGCGCGCGACCAGCTTGTAGACCATCGAGCAGGTCGGGTGCCCCGACCCCGTCACCAGCTGCGTACCCACGCCGTACGCGTCCACCGGCGCCGCCGCCAGCGAGGCGATCGCGTACTCGTCGAGGTCCGAGGTCACGATGATCTTCGTCTTGCCGGCGCCCAGCTCGTCCAGCTGCTGCCGCACCCGGTGCGCGACCAGCAGCAGGTCACCGGAGTCGATGCGGACGGCGCCGAGCTCGGGCCCGGCGACCTCGACGGCCATCCGGACGGCCGCGGCGACGTCGTACGTGTCGACGAGCAGGGTCGTGTTCCGGCCGAGCGAGTTCACCTGGGCCTGGAAGGCGTCCCGCTCGCGGTCGTGCAGCAGGGTGAAGGCGTGCGCGGAGGTGCCGACGGTCGGGATGTTGTAGCGGAAGCCGGCCGCGAGGTCCGAGGTGGAGGTGAAGCCGCCGACGTACGCGGCGCGGGAGGCGGCGACGGCGGCGAGCTCGTGGGTGCGGCGGGCGCCCATCTCGATCAGCGGGCGCTCACCCGCGGCCGAGGACATCCGGGAGGCGGCCGCGGCGATCGCGGAGTCGTGGTTGAGGATCGACAGGATCACCGTCTCCAGGAGCACGCACTCGGCGAAGGACCCCTCGACCCGCATGATCGGCGAGCCCGGGAAGTACACCTCGCCCTCGGGATAGCCCCAGATGTCGCCGGAGAAGCGGTAGGAGGCGAGCCACTCCAGCGTCGGCTCGTCGACGATGTCCCGCTCCCGCAGGAAGCCCAGGACGCCCGCGTCGAAGCGGAAGTTCTCCACCGCGTCCAGGACCCGCCCGGTGCCCGCGACGACGCCGTAGCGCCGCCCCTCCGGCAGCCGCCGGGTGAAGACCTCGAAGACGCTGCGCCGCTCGGCGGTACCGGCCTTCAGCGCGGCTTGCAGCATCGTCAGCTCGTACTGGTCCGTGAAGAGCGCCGTCGAGGGAACGTCCACCGGCAGCCCAAGGTCCGCTACATCCACGACAGCTCTCCTAGCTATGACTCTCCGGGTGTCCCCAGGCCGGCCGGGGGTTCGGGGGTTGTCCCCCGATGCATGCAGCATGGCAAGGAATGCTACACCCCTTTACGTCAGTGTGACGATTTGTGGGGCCCGTGGCAGCATGGGCCATGTGACGTCACCCGCGCCCGTAGAGATCGAACGCACCGAGTCGGCGGAGGAGGTCTTCGCCGTACCCGAGCCCGACGTCCCCTGGGTCACCATCGTCCACAACGACCCGGTCAACCTCATGAGCTACGTGACCTACGTGTTCCAGACGTACTTCGGCTACCCGAAGGACAAGGCCACCAAGCTCATGCTCGACGTCCACCACAAGGGCCGCGCGGTCGTCTCCAGCGGTACCCGCGAGGAGATGGAACGCGACGTACAGGCCATGCACGGCTACGGCCTGTGGGCCACCCTCCAGCAGGACCGCAAGTAGCGGCCGGCAGCGACCACGGCGAAAAGACCCCATGCCCGGACACTTCGAACCGCTCCACGGCGGCGGCGCGGCCGTCGCCCTCGACGACGTCGAGATCTCCATCATCCGGTCGCTGGCCGTCCAGCTCCTGGAGCTCATCGGACCCGGTCCGGGCGGGGACGCCCCCGACGACCCCCTTGCGGAGCTCTTCGCGGAGGGCCCGACCGAGCCGCCCAAGGACCCGGTGCTGCGCCGCCTGTTCCCGGACGCCTACAGCGACCCCGAGGGCACCCCGGGCCCCGAGGAGGCCGAGGAGCAGCAGGCGCACTCCGCCGAGTTCCGCCGCTACACCGAGAACGACCTGCGGGCCGGCAAGCGGGAGAACGCCCTCGCGGTCATCCGCTGCCTGGACGCCCTCACCCCGGCCCTCGACGGCGGCGCCGTCCTCAAGCTCTCCACCGAGGAGTCCCGGCAGTGGCTGGGCGCGCTCAACGACCTGCGCCTGGCGATCGGCTCCCGCCTGGAGATCGAGGACGAGGACGACACCGATCTCCTCTACCGGCTCCCGGACGAGGACCCCCGTAAGCCGATGGTGATGGCCTATCTCTGGCTCGGCGGGCTCCAGGAGACGCTTGTGACCACCCTTATGCCCTGAGTTGTGACCGTTTGGTGTTCGCTCAGAGGACGCTCAAATCCGGATAACGATCGCGTCACCGGTGCGGCCGGGACCGCCCGCGTTGACCCTCGTATGTCCGCTTCTTCCTGTGTGATGCGCCACAAGTCACCCAGTTGATCAATGTTGCGGCCGTGATAAATCTTCACGACCGCCCGGCGAACACCACCCATGTTCGGCCGGGTGCGCCACCGAGCCGGTAACCGCCGGCGGGCAACAGCTCCATCAATCCGGGGGGATCGAGACCCGATCCGAGGCCGACGAGAGGCCCGGGTCGGCATGGAGAAAGGCGCACTTCACTTATGACCTCCGCTCAGGTCGACAGCTCGGAGCAGACCTCCGAAGAGGGGTACGAGCGCGGACTCGGCAGCCGTCAGGTCCAGATGATCGCGATCGGCGGCGCCATCGGCGTCGGCCTCTTCCTGGGAGCCGGGGCGAACATCGCCAAGGCCGGTCCCAGCCTCATCTTCATGTACGCCCTCGCCGGCGTGATCATCTTCTTCATCATGCGGGCGCTCGGCGAACTGCTCCTGTACCGCCCGGTGTCGGGCTCCTTCGCGGAGTACTCCCGCGAGTTCCTCGGCCCGTTCTTCGGCTACTTCACCGGCTGGACGTACTGGCTGATGTGGGTGGTCACCGGCATGGCCGAGCTGACCGCCGCCGCGATCTACGTCAACTACTGGTTCCCGCACATCCCGCAGTGGGTGACCGCCCTGGTCTTCCTGGTGATCCTCTTCGGGGTCAACCTGATCTCCGTGAAGCTCTTCGGCGAGCTGGAGTTCTGGTTCTCGATGGTCAAGGTCACCGCCCTGATCGGCATGATCGTCATCGGCCTCGGCGTGCTCACCTTCGGCTTCAGCAGCGCGGGCGACACGGCCGCCGTGTCGAACCTCTGGGCCTTCGACGGCTTCTTCCCCAAGGGCGTCGGCTCGTCCCTGATGACCCTGCAGGGCGTCATGTTCGCCTACCTCGCGGTCGAGCTGGTCGGTGTCACGGCCGGCGAGTCCGAGGACCCGGAGAAGACCCTCCCCAAGGCGATCAACACCCTCCCGTGGCGCATCGCCCTCTTCTACGTCGGCGCGCTCACCGTCATCCTGTGCGTCGTCAAGTGGACCGAATTCGCTCCGGGCGTCTCGCCGTTCGTCGCCGCCTTCGCGAAGATCGGCATCCCGGCCGGCGCCGGCATCGTCAACTTCGTCGTCCTCACCGCGGCCCTGTCCTCCTGCAACTCGGGCATGTACTCCACGGGCCGCATGCTGCGCAACCTCGCCGACAGCGGTGAGGCGCCGGCGGCCTTCAGGAAGCTCTCCGCGTCGAAGACCCCGGCCCTCGGCATCACGGTCTCGGTCCTCTTCATGGGCATCGGCGTCGTCCTCAACTACGTCGTCCCGGAGAAGGCCTTCGGCTACGTCACCTCGGTGGCCACCGCGGCCGGCATCTGGACCTGGCTGATGATCCTGGTCAGCCATGTCCTCTACCGCCGCGCGGTCGACGCGGGCCGCCTGCCGGCCTCGTCCTTCCCGGCCCCGGGCGGCGCGGTCTGCTCGTACATAGCCATCGCGTTCCTGCTCTTCGTCACGGGCCTGATCGCGTACGACGCCGACTCCCGGGTCTGCCTGTACGTGATGGCCGGCTGGGCGGCCGCGCTGGGTGTGGGCTGGGCGGTCCTCAAGGCCCGCAACCCCGAGGTCACCGAGCGCCGCGAGCCGGAGCTGCAGAAGGTGGGCTAGGACGCGTCCGGCATGTGGGCTGCCCTGTACCGATCCTCGGTATGGGGCAGCCCTTTGCTTATCCTTCGAACATGCTGACCATCACCCAGGCCCTCGTCGACCAGATCGTCGCGCACGCGCGCAAGGACCACCCCGACGAGGCGTGCGGCGTCGTCGCGGGGCCGGCCGGCTCCGACCGCCCCGAGCGCTTCATCCCCATGCTCAACGCGGCCATGTCGCCCACGTTCTACGAGTTCGACTCCGGCGACCTCCTCAAGCTCTACCGCGAGATGGACGACCGCGACGAGGAGCCGGTGATCGTCTACCACTCCCACACCGCCACCGAGGCCTACCCCTCCCGCACCGACATCTCCTACGCCAACGAGCCCGGAGCCCACTACGTCCTGGTCTCCACCGCCGACACCGACGGCCTCGGCGACTTCCAGTTCCGCTCGTTCCGGATCGTGGAAGGCGAGGTCACGGAGGAGGAGGTCAGGGTGGTCGAGGCGTATTGATCTCGAACCCTGGATGAAATTCGTCCGGAATGTGAGATCACACTCCGGAGGGCCGACCGGGAATCGATACGATGACCCCATGGTTCTGAACGACGTGGGCATCGAGGCGCCGAGCACCATGCTCGTGGCGCGGCTGCACGTCGACCTGTGCAGGCTGAACAGCGCCATCTGTTGACGTTCCCTGCCGCCGTACGGCCGTGAGCCGCGGCGCGCCGTCGTGCGCCCACCGACCAGAAGACTTCCCGACAGGAGCCCGCAACCATGGCCATCGAGGTCCGCATCCCCACCATCCTCCGCACCTACACCGACGGTCAGAAGGCGGTGGAGGGCACCGGGGACACCCTCGCCGAGCTCTTCACCGACCTCGAGACCCGGCACGCGGGCATCCAGGCCCGCATCGTGGACAACGGCGAGCTGCGCCGCTTCGTCAACGTCTACCTGAACGACGAGGACGTCCGCTTCCTGGAGGGCATCAACACCAAGGTCGCCGACGGCGACAACGTCACGATCCTGCCGGCCGTGGCCGGCGGCATGGCCTGATCCTCGATGCGCTACGACTCCCCGCTGGCCGCGGTGGGCAACACCCCTCTGGTGCGCCTGCCGCGGCTCTCGCCGTCCGCCGACGTCCGCATCTGGGCCAAGCTGGAGGACCGCAACCCCACCGGCTCGGTCAAGGACCGCCCCGCCCTGCACATGATCGAGCAGGCGGAGAAGGACGGCCGCCTCACCCCCGGCTGCACCATCCTGGAGCCGACCTCCGGCAACACCGGCATCTCCCTCGCCATGGCCGCCAAGCTCAAGGGCTACCGCATGGTCTGCGTGATGCCCGAGAACACCTCGCAGGAGCGCCGGGACCTGCTCGGCATGTGGGGCGCCGAGATCATCTCCTCCCCGGCCGCGGGCGGCTCCAACACCGCCGTACGCGTCGCCAAGGAACTCTCCGCCGAGCACCCCGACTGGGTGATGCTCTACCAGTACGGCAACCCGGACAACGCCGGCGCCCACTACGCGACGACCGGCCCCGAGATCCTCGCCGACCTCCCGTCCATCACCCACTTCGTCGCCGGTCTCGGCACCACGGGGACGCTGATGGGAGTCGGCCGCTTCCTGCGCGAGAACAAGCCGGACGTGAAGATCGTCGCCGCCGAGCCGCGCTACGACGACCTGGTGTACGGCCTGCGCAACCTCGACGAGGGCTTCGTACCCGAGCTGTACGACGCCTCCGTCCTCACCACCCGCTTCTCGGTCGGCTCCGCGGACGCCGTCACCCGCACCCGCGAACTCCTCCAGCAGGAGGGCATCTTCGCGGGCGTCTCCACGGGCGCGGCCCTGCACGCGGCGATCGGCGTCGGCAACAAGGCGGTCAAGGCGGGGGAGTCCGCCGACATCGTCTTCGTGGTGGCCGACGGCGGCTGGAAATACCTGTCGACGGGCGTGTACACGGCCGCGACAACAGAGGAAGCGATCGAGACGCTCCAGGGCCAGCTCTGGGCCTGAGGCTCTACGTCGCCAGGTGACGGACCTGGTCCCACAGGACCGGGTCCACCACACCCACCCGCCGCCGGAACTCCCACACCGGCACCTCGCGCAGCTCGTCCGTCTCCAGGAAGCTCGCGCGTCCCTGCGCGTCACCGACCGCACCCGGCGGCAGCGGAATCACTCCGGCCCGCTCGTCGTGGTACTTGCTGGTGATCTTCGCGACCGTCGCCCGCTCCCCGTGCACGACCAGCACCAGACACGGCCGGTCCTTCGTACCCGGCCCGTCCTCGTAGGGCACGTTCGCCCACCAGATCTCCGCGGGCTTGGGCCGCCCGCCCCCGCCCCGCGTCCCGGGCCGACCCGGCGGCCGGGTCCGCCGCCCCGCGGGCCGACGCCCGCGCCCCCACCCGTCGACGAGCGTGGCGACCAGCGCGAGCAGTACCACCGCCGCGAGCGCCAGCCACCAGGACGTGTCCATACGACGACGTTACCGGCGCGCGCCCGCAGCCGCGCGCCCTCTCTCACACCTCACACGCCCCGCTTCCAGCCGAACCGGTGACACCACAGGTGAGTTCGCCCACAACAGCCCCTGGCGGAGGAGCGACGGGGGGTTTTGCGCCTTACGCTCGACGGACCGCACGACCCCCGTCTCCTTCCCGGAAAAGTTCCCGCCAGCGGAGGTTTCTGCTTCATGAAGCTCACCGTCGTCGGTTGCTCGGGGTCGTTCCCGTCCGCGGAATCGGCCTGCTCGAGCTACCTCGTAGAGGCCGACGGCTTCCGGCTGCTTCTCGACATGGGCAACGGTGCCCTTGGCGAGCTGCAGCGCCACTGCGGTCTCTACGACCTCGACGCGATCTTCCTCAGCCATCTGCACGCCGACCACTGCATCGACATGTGCGCGTACTTCGTCGCGCGCTACTACCGCCACGACGGCGGCCGCTGCGACCCGATCCCGGTCTACGGCCCCGAGGGCACCGAACACCGCCTGACCACGGCCTACGCCGACACCCCCACCGCCTCGTCCATGAGCGAGGTCTTCGACTTCCACACGGTCAAGCCGTCCACGTTCGAGGTCGGCCCCTTCACCGTGCACACGGAGCGGGTGGCGCACCCGGTGGAGGCGTACGGCATCCGCGTCGAGCACGCCGGCAAGTCGCTGACGTACTCCGGGGACACCGGAGTGAGCGAGGCCCTGACCGAACTCGCCCGTGACACCGACCTGTTCCTGTGCGAGGCCGCGTTCACCCACGGCAAGGAGAACATCCCCGACCTCCACCTCAACGGCCGCGAGGCGGGCGAGACGGCGACCCGTGCGGGCGCCCGCCGTCTGCTCCTCACCCACATCCCCCCGTGGACCGACCCGCAGGTCAACCTCGTGGACGCGCGCGAGGTGTACGCGGGGCCGGTGGAACTGGCGGCGCCGAGGCGGTCGTACGAGATCTGACGCCTTGCCCTGACGTTTACGACGCCGACGGCCCCCGGAGCTCTGCTGCTCCGGGGGCCGTCGTCACGCCGTACGCCTCACGCCTTGGTGAGGTCCTCGACCTCCTCCTCGGGCTCGCGGCCGGGGGTGGGGAGGTTCCACTTGGCTATCGCGAAGCGGAAGACGAAGTAGTAGATCGCACCGAAGACCAGACCGATCGGAATGATCAGCCAGGGCTTGGTGGCGAGGTTCCAGTTGAGGCCGTAGTCGATCGCGCCGGCCGAGAAGGTGAAGCCCGCGTGCACACCCAGGGCCCAGGTGACCGCCATGGACAGGGCGGTGAGCACCGCGTGGATCCCGTACAGCACGGGGGCGATGAACATGAACGAGAACTCGATCGGCTCGGTCACACCGGTCACGAACGAAGTGAGCGCGAGGGAGATCATCATGCCCATCACGGCCTTGCGGCGCTCGGGACGAGCGGAGTGCGCGATAGCGATCGCGGCGGCCGGCAGACCGAACATCATGATCGGGAAGAAGCCGGACATGAACTGACCGGCGGTCGGGTCACCGGCGAAGAAACGGGTCAGGTCGCCGTGCACGACGGCACCCGTGGCGTCCTTGAAGTCACCGATCTGGAACCAGGCGACCGAGTTGACGAACTGGTGCATGCCGATCGGGATCAGACCACGGTTGATCAGACCGAACAGTCCGGCGCCGAAGGCCCCGAGACCGGTGATCCACTCGCCGACATTCGAGATGCCCTCACCGATCGGCTTCCAGACCAGGCCGAAGAAGACACCCATGGCGGTGCCGACGAACGCCATGATGATCGGCACCAGACGGCGGCCGTTGAAGAAGCCGAGCCAGTCCACCAGCTGCTTGCGGTGGTAGCGCTGCCAGAGCACCGCCGACAGCAGACCCATGATGATGCCGCCGAGCACCCCGGGGTTGTTGTAGGTCGCGGCTACGTCCGCGCCCTTCAGGATCTTCGCGTCGGTGACCGGGAAGGCCTTGAGCACGTTGCTGTAGACCAGGAAGCCGACGAGCGCCGCCAGCGCGGTCGAGCCGTCCGACTTCTTGGCGAAGCCGATCGCCACGCCGATACAGAACAGCAGCGGCAGGTTGTCGAAGATCGCGCCGCCCGCCGTGGCGAAGACCGCCGTGACCTTGTCGGGCAGGTGCAGCTTGTCGTGGATGTCGGTCTGCCCGAGCCGCAGCAGGATGCCGGCCGCCGGAAGCACGGCGATCGGGAGCTGCAGGCTGCGTCCTACCTTCTGCAGGCCCTGGAACAGGCCGGGTCCCCACTTCTTCGTGGGGGCCGCCGTGGGCGCGGTGGCGGTGCTCATAGACTTCCTCCATCGGGTGGTGGTCTACACCACTCAGTGGTGTAGACCTGTTGTACACGATGGAGGCCGATATAAGGAACCCGTCAATTCCGCAACCGCGGAGCTACGCAGGGTCAGGCCTTGGTGACGTCCTCGCGCTCCTCCTCCGGCTCCCGGCCGGGCGTCTTCAGATCGAATCTCGTGATCGCGAAACGGAAGATGACGTAGTAGACGACCGCGAAGCACAAGCCGATCGGAATGATCGCCCAGGGTTTCGTCGCGAGGTTCCAGTTGATGATGTAGTCGATCAGCCCGGCGCTGAAGCTGAAGCCGTCGTGCACGCCCAGGCCCCAGGTCACCGCCATCGACACGCCCGTCAGCAGCGCGTGGATCGCGTACAGCAGCGGCGCGATGAACAGGAACGAGTACTCGATCGGTTCCGTGATGCCGGTGACGAACGACGTCAGCGCGACCGACAGCATCAAGCCGCCGACCTCTTTGCGACGGCTCGGCTTGGCGCAGTGCGTGATCGCGAGCGCAGCCGCCGGGAGCGCGAACATCATGATCGGGAAGAACCCGGACGTGAACTGACCCGCGTTCGGATCGCCCGCCAGGAACATGTTGATGTCACCGTGCACCACCGACCCGTCCGGCTTCGTGAAGCTGCCGAACTGGAACCAGATGGGCACGTTCAGGAACTGGTGCAGGCCCACGACGAGCAGCGCGCGGTTGGCGACGCCGAACACGCCCGCGCCCCAAGCACCCAGATCGCTCAGCCAGTTGGAGAAACTCTCCAGCCCGTCACCGATCGGCGGCCAGATCCACAGACACAGCGCCGCGAACACGATCGCGACGAACGCCATGATGATCGGGACCAGCCGCCGCCCGTTGAAGAAGCCGAGCCAGTCCACCAGCTTCGTGCGGTGGAAACGCACCCAGAAGAAGGCCGCCAGCAGCCCCATCACGATGCCGCCGAAGACCCCCGGATTCTGGTACGAGAACGCCGTCACCGTTCCGTCCGCGGCCTGGCAGCCGATGTCCGGGAGCGCCTTCGCCCCGCCGGTGCAGTCCTTCGGGAACTGGTGCAGCACGCTGTAGTAGACGAGGAACCCGGCCACCGCGGCGAGCGCCGTCGAGCCGTCCGACTTCTTCGCCATCCCGATCGCCACGCCGATGCAGAACAGCAGCGGCAGCCCGAGCGACCCGTCGAGGAGCGCCCCGCCCGCGCCGTCCATGACCTTCGAGACGTTCGTCCACCCCAGCCCGTCGTCCCCGAACACATCAGGCTGGCCGAGCCGGTTGAGGATGCCCGCGGCCGGCAGCACGGCGATCGGCAACTGCAGACTTCGGCCCATCTTCTGCAGGCCCTGGAACGCCGACTGCCACCGCCGGCGCTCGGGAGGGGTCTCGGTGGTGTCCGCGCTCATCAGTTGGCGACCGCCCGTCAGGTGGTGTAGACCAGTTACGACGATTGGGATGCTGTGACGTCAGCTTTCGGTACGCGCGGCGCAATCGCTCGTGAAGTTGGGCCAACTGTGCATGAGGAGAGCGAAATGGCCAGCAAGGCAGAGAAGATCGTCGCCGGGCTCGGTGGCATCGAGAACATCGAAGAGGTCGAGGGCTGCATCACCCGCCTGCGTACCGAGGTCGTCGACGCCGGCAAGGTCGACGAGGCCGCCCTCAAGGCCGCGGGCGCACACGGCGTCGTCAAGATGGGCACCGCCATCCAGGTCGTCATCGGCACGGACGCCGACCCCATCGCGGCGGAGATCGAAGACATGATGTGAGGCAGGGATCCGGGGGGTTCGAACGCCTCGCGGTTCACCCTTGAGGGCCCCTTCCCACCACGGGAGGGGCCCTTTCCGTATGTGCCGATAGGCTCGACGGCATGTCTCGAATCGACGGCCGCACCCCCGAACAACTCCGCCCGATCACCATCGAACGCGGCTGGAGCAAGCACGCCGAAGGCTCCGTCCTCGTCTCCTTCGGCGACACCAAGGTCTTCTGCACCGCCTCCGTGACCGAAGGCGTCCCCCGCTGGCGCAAGGGCAGCGGCGAGGGCTGGGTCACCGCCGAGTACTCCATGCTGCCCCGCGCCACCAACACCCGCGGCGACCGCGAGTCCGTCCGCGGCAAGATCGGCGGCCGTACGCACGAGATCTCCCGCCTCATCGGCCGCTCCCTGCGCGCGGTCATCGACTACAAGGCGCTCGGCGAGAACACGATCGTCCTCGACTGCGACGTCCTGCAGGCCGACGGCGGCACGCGTACGGCGGCGATCACCGGCGCGTACGTGGCACTCGCCGACGCGGTCGCCTGGGCGCAGGGCAAGAAGCTGATCAAGGCCGGCCGCCAGCCGCTGACCGGCACGGTCTCGGCGGTCTCCGTCGGCATCGTCGGCGGAGTCCCGCTCCTGGACCTCTGTTACGAGGAGGACGTCCGCGCCGACACCGACATGAACGTCGTCTGCACCGGCGACGGCCGCTTCGTCGAGGTGCAGGGCACGGCGGAGGCGGAGCCGTTCGCACGCGAGGAGCTGAACGCGCTGCTCGACCTGGCGGTGACCGGCTGCTCGGAACTCGCTGTCATCCAGAGCAAGGCCCTTGATACGGTCCTCGAAAAGTAAAGGGCGCACCAAGAAAAGGCGGCCGGCGGGGCAACCCCCGACACCTTCGGGGGCGTCCCTATGAATGCGGGCGCACGGCACACCACCGTGCGCCCGACCAGTACGGGGGGCCTTTTCGGGCCTGGACAGGGAGGAACCACAGTCATGGCCGGGAACGCGAACCGGGGCCGCCGTCGTCGCCGTATCGCCACCACTCTCGCCGCACTCGCGGCAGTCGGCCTGACGGCCGGTCTCACCGCCGGCTGCGACGCCGTCGACAAGGCCCTGGACTGCGTCCAGACCGCCGACACCATCGCCGACAGCGTCACCGCGCTCCAGCAGGCGGCGGAGAACGCGGCGAACGACCCGACCCAGCTCGACGAGTCCCTCGCCTCGATCGACAAGAACCTCGACAAGATCGGCGACAAGACCGACAACGCCGACGTCAACAAGGCGGTCGACGACCTGGACAAGGCGGTCTCCAACGTCCGCACGTCGATCAAGAACGGCGACAACACCCCGGACATCAGCCCGGTGACGGACGCGGCGGGGGAGCTGACGAAGGTCTGCACGTCGTAGGAACGGGAAGCGGGGGGTCGGAGAACGGGAAGCGGGGGCCGGACCGGTCCGGGCCCATGAATACTCTGGGCCCATGACCCGCTTGATCCTCGCCACCCGTAACGCCGGAAAGATCACCGAGCTCAGGGCGATCCTCGCCGACGCCGGACTCGCCCATGAGCTGGTCGGCGCGGAGGCCTATCCGGACATCCCCGACGTCAAGGAAACAGGGGTGACGTTCGCCGAGAACGCGCTGCTGAAGGCCCATGCCCTCGCCCGGGCAACCGGTCTCCCGGCCGTCGCCGACGACTCCGGCCTCTGCGTCGACGTCCTCAACGGCGCCCCCGGCATCTTCTCCGCCCGCTGGGCCGGCCGCCACGGCGACGACAAGGCCAACCTGGACCTCCTCCTGGCCCAGCTCGCCGATATCGCCGACGAACACCGCGCGGCCCACTTCGCCTGCGCGGCAGCCCTCGCCCTGCCGGACGGCACGGAACGGGTCGTGGAGGGCCAACTCCGAGGCGTACTCCGCCACACCCCCACCGGCACGAACGGCTTCGGCTACGACCCGATCCTCCAGCCGGAGGGCGAGTCCCGAACCTGCGCCGAACTGACCCCGGCCGAGAAGAACGCGATCAGCCACCGGGGCAAGGCGTTCCGGGCACTGGTGCCGGTGGTGCGGGAGCTGTTGGGCTGAGCATTGGTGCGGCCGGAGGGACTCGAACCCTCACGGGAGTTACCCCACTGGGACCTAAACCCAGCGTGACTGCCAATTCCACCACGGCCGCCTGAGACTGCCCGGCCATGCTACTGGCCGGGCAGTGCCGTCAGATCCCCAGGTCCTTGATGATCTTTGCCACGTGGCCCGTCGCTCGGACGTTGTAGAGGGCCCGTTCGACCTTGCCCTCCTCGTCGACCACGATCGTGGAGCGGATCACGCCCATGTACGTCTTGCCGTAGTTCTTCTTCTCGCCGTACGCGCCGTACGCCTCCGTGACCTTCTTGTCGGGGTCGGCGGCGAGGGTGACCTTCAGGGACTCCTTCTCGCGGAACTTCGCCAGCTTCTCCGGGGTGTCGGGGGAGATGCCGATGACGTCGTAGCCGGCGCCGGCCAGGACGTCGAGGTTGTCCGTGAAGTCGCAGGCCTGCTTGGTGCAGCCGGGCGTGAGGGCCGCCGGGTAGAAGTAGACGATGACCTTGCGGCCCTTGTGGGCCGAGAGGGACACGTCGTTGCCGTCGGCGTCCGGGAGGGTGAAGTCGGGGGCCACGTCCCCGGGCTGGAGTCGCTCGCTCATCGGACCAGCGTAACCGGGGGTCCTGACAGTGCGGGCGCGGCAGGAACTGACAGACTGTCCAGAACACCACACCATCGCCTGACTTCGGAGGCCCCACCGTGGCGGACACGTCGGACACCAGAACCCCGGCGCAGATCGAGGCGGACATCAGGCGCCGCCGCGACGTGCTGGCCGAGACCCTCGACGAGATCGGTGTGCGCGTGCACCCGAAGACGATCGTCGGCGACGCCAAGGCCAAGGTCGTGTCCAATATCGATCACACGCTCGGGCGGGCGTACGTCGGCGTCAACAAGGCCGTCAGCGATGTGAAGGCCCAGTTCGTGGACGAGGAGGGCGCGCCGAGGCTGGAGCGGATCGTGCCGGTCGCGCTGGTCGTGGTCGGGGTCGTGGGGCTGATCGCCTTCGGTACCCGGCGGCGCAAGAGCTGAATGAGAGCTGTAGGTTCGAGGTCGTGAGCGCCAACAGAAACGAGCACAGCGGCAGCCAGCACGACAAGTTGCCCATCCGGATGCTGCACGACCGGGTTCTGGTCAAGCAGGAGACCGGTGAGGGTGAGCGGCGGTCCGGCGGGGGCATCCTGATTCCCGCCACCGCGGCGGTCGGGCGGCGGCTGGCCTGGGCCGAGGTCGTCGCCGTCGGGCAGAACGTCCGTACCGTCGAGCCCGGCGACCGCGTCCTGTTCGACCCGGAGGACCGTGCCGAGGTCGAGGTGCGGGGCGTGGCGTACGTGCTCATGCGCGAGCGCGACCTGCACGCCGTGGCCGCCGACCGCTTCGAGGGGTCCGAGGACACGACGGGCCTGTACCTCTGATTCAACGGTTCAAAAGGGCTGGTGACCATCGTCACCGGCCCTTTTTGTCGCTGTACCGGGTGATGAAGTCCCTTCCCATCGGTACCGCCTACGGCGTCTGGGTCGGGATCGGGGCCGACGGGGTGGCGGTGCTCGGCATGGTGGGGCTGAAGGCGACCTCCGGGCGTTGAGGGGTCACTGGCCTCTCGGGCCGCTCATTGTCTGCGGCTCGTCGACTGCGGGCCCGCCGTGCCCGCCGTCGTGCCTCCCGTGTCCGTCCCGGTCGTGCTGCCGGTCGTGCCTCCCGTGGTCCCAGCCGTGGTGTCCCCGGTCGTGCCGCCCGTCGTCGTACCGGCGCTCGTGTCACCCGTCGTACCACCGGTCGTCGTACCGCCCGTGGTCGTGTCGCCCGTGGTCCCGCCGGTCGTGTCGCCGCCGGTCGCGGTGGTCGTCCCGCCCGTCGTCGTACCGCCGTTGTCCTGGCCCTGGGTCGGGCCCTGGTTGGCCTGGCCGCCGTCCGTGGTCGCGCCGCCGTTGTCCTGGCCGCCGGGGCCGGGCTGGGTCGGCTCGACGCTCGGCGGCGCGGTCTGCTCGGCGCCCGCCTGGAGCTGCAGGTCGAAGTCGCTTACCGGCTTCCCCTTCAGCGCGGCCTTGGTGTACTGCGCCCAGATCTGGGCCGGCGGGCCACCGCCGTTGACGCGCTCCAGGCCCATCGCGCCGTACAGCGGCTCGTGCTGGGCGGTCACCGGGTTCTGGCCCATGACCGAGACGACGGTCGCGAGGTCGGGGGTGTAGCCCGCGAACCAGGCCGCCTTGTCGTCCTCCGCCGTGCCGGTCTTGCCGGCGGCGGGGCGGCCCGCGGCCTGGGCTGCGGTGGCCGTGCCGTTCTCGACGACGCTCTGCAGGATCGACGTCGTGGTGTCGGCGGCCTCCCGGCTGACGGCCTGGTCACCGGTGCTCTTCGGCAGCTCCATGACGTCCTTGCCGTCCTTGGTGACCGAGTCGATCATCGTGTACGTGCCGTGCTTGCCGTGGTTGGCGAGCGTCGCGTACGCCTCCGCCATGTCGAGGACGCTCGCGGTGTTCACGCCGAGCGCGATGGAGGGCGTCGCGGTCAGGTCGGGGGTGTCGGAGGGGATGCCGAGGCTGATCGCGGTCTGCTTGACCTTCTCGGGGCCGACGTCCACCGCCATCTGCGCGTACACCGCGTTGACCGACTTGTCGGTGGCGGTACGCACCGTGATGTTCCCGTACGACGCCTGGTCCTCGTTCTCCGGCGCGTACGTGCCGCCGGACCAGCCCTGCACGGGGCGCTTGTTGGTGCCGTCGTAGTACGTGTTCGGCGTGATGGTCTCGCCGTCCTGAGTCTCCGAGTGGTTCTGGACGGCCGAGGTGAACACGAAGGGCTTGAAGGTGGAGCCGACCTGGAAGTCGCCGCGGGTCGCGCCGTTCGTGTACTGCTTGACGTAGTCGATGCCGCCGTACATCGCGACGACCTTGCCGGTCTTCGGGTCGACCGAGGCGCCGCCCGCGCGGACGTAGTTGTCGACCTTGCGGTTCTTCTTGTCGAGCTTGTCCATCACCTGGTCGTTCACCGCCTTCACGAAGGCGTCCTGCTTGCTCTTGTCCAGGGTGGTGGTGATGCGGTAGCCGCCGCGGGCGAGCTCGTCGCTGGTGACGATCTTGTTGGTGGTGAGGTAGTCCTTCACCGCCTGCACGATGTAGCCGCGCTGCCCGGACATGCCGGTGGAGACGGTCTGCTCCTTCGGCATCGGGAACTTCAGACCGGCCCGCTTGCTCTCGCTCAGCCAGCCCTTCTTGACCATGCCGTCCAGGACGTAGTTCCAGCGGGCCACGGCCGCCGTCTTGTTCTCCGGGTGGGCGACGACGTCGTACTCGCTCGGCGCGTTCACCAGCGCGGCGAGGTAGGCGGCGTGCGCCGGGTCGAGGTCGGTGGCGTCCATGCCGTAGTAGGCCTGGGCGGCGGCCTGGATGCCGTACGCGTTGCGGCCGAAGTAGCTGGTGTTGAGGTAGCCCTCCAGGATCTCGTCCTTGGACTTCTCGCGGTCCAGCTTGATCGAGATGAAGAACTCCTTCACCTTGCGGGTGACGGTCTGTTCCTGCGCCAGGTAGTAGTTCTTGACGTACTGCTGGGTGATCGTCGAGCCGGACTGCTTGCCCTTGCCGGTCGCGGTGTTCCAGCCGGCCCGCAGCATCGCCTTGGGGTCGATCGCGGACTCGGTGTAGAAGTCCCGGTCCTCGGCGGCCAGTACGGCGTGCTGGGCGTCCTTGGAGACCTGCGCGAGGGTCACGTTCTCCCGGTTGATCTCGCCGTCGCGGGCGATCTGGGAGCCGTCCGCGTACAGGTAGACGTTGGCCTGCTTGGTGGCGAGCGCGTTGGCAGGCGGGATCTGCACCATCGAGTAGCCGAGGAAGAACAGGCCGATCAGCAGCAGTATCCCGACCACGAAGGTGCCCAGCACCATGCGCCAGGTCGGGATGATCCGCCGCCAGCCCGTGCGCCCCGGCCGCTTCGGCTTCTTGCCGCCGGGTTCCCCGGGTCCACCCGGCACGGCGGGTCCCTGCGGTTCCCTCGGCGCCCAGCCCTCCGGCCGGGGTGCCTGCTGCGGCTGCGACTCGTCGCTCATGTCGTGCACGGACTCCTGTTTTACGTGACTTCTGTGCCGTACGTTCCCGTACGCCCTCGTACGCCTTCTGCGCCCCCTCTTGAAGACTCTCGCACCAAGCGTTCCGTTCCCGGATCACGGCACGCTTCGGGTTCCGAAAATGCGTGGCGTGCGTCACTGGCCGGGCAGTAGGCTCCTGCGCTTCGGTGTCGGCGGGCCGAGGAGGGCTGTGGTGTGGGCGCGGGACGGTTGTACGTCACCGTCGCGGCGGGCGGATTCAGACGGTACGCGACGTATCGGGCGGCGACGGCGGCGGGGGTGTTCACCAACACCGTCTTCGGGGTGATCCTCGTCTACACGTATCTCGCGCTGTGGGACGAGAAGCCGCACCTCGGCGGGTACGACCAGGCGCAGGCCGTCACTTACGTGTGGCTGGGCCAGTGTCTGTACGCGACCCTCGCCATCCAGGGCGGCGGCGCCGAGAAGGACCTGATGGACCGCATCCGCACGGGCGAGATCGCCGTCGACCTGTACCGGCCGGCCGACCTCCAACTGTGGTGGCTGGCGAGCGACTTGGGGCGCTCGCTGTTCCAGCTCCTGGGCCGGGGCGTGATCCCGTTCGCGTTCGGCGCGCTGTTCTTCCCGATGGCCCTGCCGGTCGGGGCCGGCCCGTGGCTGGCCTGTCTGGTCGCGCTGCTGCTCGCGATGGTGGTCAGTTTCGCGATCCGCTACCTGGCCGCGCTGAGCGTGTTCTGGCTGCTGGACGGCATGGGTGTCTCGCAGGCCGTGATGATCGCCGGGGTGTTCTTCTCCGGCATAGTGCTGCCGCTCAACGCGTTCCCGGGCGCCTTCGGCGACCTCGTGCAGGTGCTGCCGTGGGCGGCGCAGATCCAGATGCCCGCGGACGTGCTGATGGGCGAGATCGACCCGTGGCGGGCGTTCGCCTTCCAGGCGGCGTGGGCGCTCGTACTGCTGGCGGCCGGGCGGCTGCTGCAGTCGGCGGCGACCCGGCGGGTGGTGGTCCAGGGTGGGTGAGCGCGGCAGGCTCTCCGAAGGACTGCGGGCCTACTGGCTGATCGCCGGGATGTGGGTGCGGTCCGCCATGACCTATCGCGCCTCCTTCGTCGTCACGATGTGCGGCAACGGACTGATGACCGCCATGGACTTCGTCGCGATCCTGCTGATGTACGCGCAGATCGACTCGCTGGGCGGCTGGACGCTGCCCGAAGTCGCCTTCCTGTACGGCCTGTCGGCGACCGCGTTCGGAATCGCCGACCTGGTGCTCGGCTCGATGGACGTGCTGGGCTCCCGGATCCGCGACGGCTCCTTCGACACGCTTCTCGTACGACCCGCGCCGGTGCTCGCGCAGATCGGCGCCGACCGCTTCGCGGTGCGCCGGCTGGGCCGGATCACCCAGGGCGGGGCGGTACTTGGCTGGGCCCTGACCGCCGTGGACGTCGACTGGACCCTGCCGAAGGTGCTGCTGGTGCCGGTGATGCTGGTCAGCGGCGCGGCGATCTTCTGCTCCCTGTTCGTGGCGGGCGCGGCCTTCCAGATACTGGCGCAGGACGCGTCCGAGGTGCAGAACGCCTTCACCTACGGCGGTACGACACTGCTGCAGTACCCGCCGACCGTGTTCGGCAAGGACCTGGTGCGCGGGGTGACCTTCATGCTCCCGCTCGCCTTCGTCAACTGGGTGCCCGCCTCCTACGTGTTGGGGCGGCCGTACCCGCTGGACCTGCCCGAGTGGGCGGCCTTCGCACCGCCGCTGGTGGCCGCGGCGTGCTGCGCGCTGGCCGGGCTCGCGTGGCGGGCGGGGCTCGGGGCGTATCGGAGTACGGGGAGTTAGCGATGGACGGGGAGTCGGCGATGGGCGCCTTCATTGAACTCGACCGCGTCGAGAAGGTCTTCGAGGTCCGCAAGAAGGCGGGCTTCCTGAAACGGGAGCGGCGGCAGGTACGGGCGGTCGACTCGATCTCCTTCACCGTGGCGCGCGGCGAGATGGTCGGCTACATCGGGCCGAACGGCGCCGGGAAGTCGACGACGATCAAGATGCTGACGGGCATCCTGACGCCGAGCGCGGGCCGGCTGCGGGTAGCGGGCATCGACCCCTCCCGCGAGCGGACGCGGCTCGCGCACAGGATCGGGGTGGTGTTCGGACAACGTACGACTTTGTGGTGGGACCTGCCGCTGATCGACTCGTACAAGCTGATGCACCGCATGTACCGCATCCCGGACGGGCGTTACCGCGAGAACCTGGAGCGGTGTGTCGAACTCCTTGAACTGGGCGAGCTGTTGGACGTCCCGGTCCGCCAACTCTCCCTGGGCCAGCGGATGCGGGGGGACATCGCGGCGGCGCTGCTGCACGAGCCCGAGGTGCTGTACCTGGACGAGCCGACGATCGGGCTGGATGTGATTTCGAAGGCCAAGGTGCGGGGTTTTCTGCGGGAGTTGAATGATGAGCGCGGCACGACGGTGCTCCTGACGACCCACGACCTCCAGGACATCGAGCAGCTCTGCTCCCGGGTGATGGTCATCGACCACGGGCGGCTCATGTACGACGGTGCGCTCGCCGGGATGCACGAGGTGGGGGAGAGCGAGCGGACGCTGGTGGTGGACCTGGAGCGGGAGCTGCCGCCGATCGACGCGGCGCCCGCGCGGGTGGTGAGGGTGGAGGGGCCGAGGCAGTGGCTGGCGTTCCCGGCGGCCGAGTCGGCGGCGCCGCTGGTGGCGCGGATCGCGGCGGAGTATCCGTTGGCGGACCTCTCCGTACGGGAGCCGGACATCGAGGCGGTGATCGCCAAGATGTATGTGGAACAGGCCGAGAAAGCGGTCTCGTAGCCTCCTGCCGGGGGAACTCGTACGCTGCTGTACATGACCGACGACGCAGACGCAGTCCCGGAACTCCGCGCATCCGACGCCGACCGTGAGCGAGTCGCCGAGGTCCTGCGGGACGCCCTCGCCGAGGGGCGTCTCGACATGGAGGAGTTCGAGGAGCGGCTGGAGGCCACGTACAAGGCCCGGACGTACGGCGAACTGACGCCGATCACCCGGGACCTGCCGGCCGCCGGGGTGGTCGTACCCCCCATCTCGCTGGTCAAGGAGCCGGTGGCGAGCGGGAGTTGGGCGAGCCGGATCACCGGCGGCGAGGGCTCCTCGACATGGGCCGTCGCCGTGATGTCCGGGTTCCAGCGCAAGGGGCGGTGGACCGTGCCGAAGCAGTTCAACTGCTTCGCGTTCTGGGGCGGCGGCGAGATCGACCTGCCCGAGGCGAACTTCGCGGACCACGAGGTCGAGATCAACTGCGTCGCCATCATGGGCGGGATGAACATCATCGTGCCGCCCGGCGTCGAGGTCGTGGTGCGCGGCATCGGGATCATGGGCGGCTTCGACCACAGCGAGGAGGGCGTGCCGCCGGAGCCGGGCGCGCCGCGGGTGATCGTGAACGGGTTCGCCTTCTGGGGCGGGGTCGGCGTGGAGCGCAAGCTCACCAAGGAGGAGCGCCGCCGCCTGAAGGAGGAGCGGCGGCAGGGGAAGCTGGACCGCAAGGCCTCGATGCGGGAGCTCCAGGAGGACTACCGCGAGGACATGATGGACGCCCACCGCCGCATGCTCGAGGGCCACCGGGACCTGCTGCGGGAGCGGCACGAGGAACGGCGTGAGCGGCACCGGGAGCGCAGGAACCGGCGGCGGTACGACGACTACTGAGCCGGTGGCATGGCTGCGGGTCGGCTACAGCTCCGCCGGTGCCGAGCCCTTCAGGTTCTTCAGGTCGAAGACGGCCGCCATCCGCGCGTAGCCCTTGTCGCTGGGGTGCAGATGGTCGCCCGAGTCGTAGTCGGCGCGCAGCTTGCGCGGGTTGTACGGGTCCCTCAGCGCCTTGTCGAAGTCGACCACCGCGTCGTACACCCGGCCCGAGCGGATCTCGGCGTTCACCTGTTCCCGTACCGCCTCGCGGGCCTGGCTGTAGCCGCGGTGGCCCTGGAAGGGCATGAGGGTCGCGCCGACGACCTTGATGCCGTGGGCGTGGGCCTGGCGGACCAGGGTGCGCAGACCGGCGACGATCCTGTCGGGGTCGGCTAGCTGCGGGTTGCGCAGGATGTCGTTGACGCCGAGGTCGATGATCACGACCTTGACGTTCGTACGGGAGAGGACGTCACGGGAGAAGCGGCTCAGGCCGCTCTGGTTGTCGGCGGGGCGGCCGAGGCCGTTGGCCAGGACCTGGTTGCCGCTGATGCCCTGGTTGACGACGCTGTAGCGGGGCAGGTCCCGGCCCGACTCGACCGCGGTGCGCAGCCGCTGCGAAAGGACGTCCGGCCAGCGGTGGTTGGCACCCTGCGTGGACGTGATCCCGTCGGTGAGCGAGTCGCCGAACGCGACCACCGTGCCGTCGGCGTCATGGCTGAGCAGGTCGACCGCGGTGACGTACCGCCAGAACGGTGTCTGCTCGGTGTACCCGGCGCCGGTCACGTCCTCGGTGAGGTCGCCCTGGGCGACGTACGAGATCTGGCGGGCTCGCGGGTGGTAGGTGACCGGGCCGGACGCGGTGGGGGAGTACGTGGTGACCAGGACGTCGCTGCCCTGCGGGACGACGATCCGGACCGCGTCGCTGAGGATCTGCCGGCCGGCCGGGATGACGACCGTGGTGTTGCCGTTGAAGGTCAGCCGCCGCATGGTGTCGGCGGTGGCGACCGCGGTGTCGGCGGCGGCCGCCACGGCGATCGACGCGTGCGTGATGGTCAGCGCCGACTGGCCGTAGAGGTTCGAGAGGGTGATACGGGCGCTGGTGCCGCCCACGCTCATGTGCACGACGTTGCGGACCGAGCGGCCGGCCATCCCGGTCGTCTCGGTGCCGGGCTCGGCGCCCGCCGGGGACGCGGACCAGGCGCCGACCCAGATGCCGGTGGAGGCGGGGGCGGCGGGGTTGCGCGCGGCACCGCCGCTGCCGAGGGCGTTGGTGCTGGTGGTGCCGTCGTCGGCCGCGACGCCGACGTATATAGCTGCGGAAAGGCCCACGATCAGGGCGATGATCGCGGAAAGCAGGGCATAACCGTTTCGCCTGGTCATGCGGTGCGGGTCTCCTCGGGCGAGTGGGAGCCCGAGGCTCCGAAGTGATCATCCCAATGATGCTTCATGGGATGAGGGGTAGTTGAACAGGACCCCCCATTGGGTCACCGGAGTTCGCGAGAGCTTCCCCCTCCGGACAGACGCCGGGAACTCTTGTTCCGTTCCAGGAGTCGGTCAGGAAGGGACAATGTGTGCAGGGGATCACGATCGGGTGGAGTGGATGGAACGTACGAATCCAGACAAAGCCTCCTCAGCTGTGCGTGCGATGACGACCTTCAGCGCCGCCGACCTGGAGAAGCAGCGCGGGGTGCGGCGGATGAAGCTCACGGCCACGGGGCTGCTGCTGTTCGTGGCGCTGGTGTACGTCCTGGCCAAGTGGGCGGACAACTCCGGCGCCGGCGCCTGGGCCGGGTACGTCGCCGCGGCGGCCGAGGCCGGCATGGTCGGCGCGCTCGCCGACTGGTTCGCGGTCACGGCGCTGTTCCGGCGGCCGCTCGGGCTCCCGATCCCGCACACCGCGATCATCCCGACGAAGAAGGACCAGCTGGGGATCTCGCTGGGGGAGTTCGTCGGCGAGAACTTCCTGTCCCAGGATGTCGTACGGCAGCGGCTGCGGGCGGTGGGCATCGGGAGCCGGCTCGGCGCGTGGCTCGCCGAGCCCGAGCGCGCGGACCGGGTGACCGCCGAGCTGTCGGCCGCGCTGCGGGGCGCGTTGACCGTGCTGCGGGACTCGGACGTGCAGGCCGTGGTGGGGGAGGCGATCACCCGGCGGGCCGACGCGCAGGAGATCGCGCCGGGCATAGGGAAGATGCTGGAGAAGATCGTCGCCGACGGTGGTCATCGGCGGGTGGTCGATCTCGTCGTCACTCGTGCGCACGACTGGCTCGTGTGGCACGACGACGAGATCATGAACGCCGTGCAGGGCGGAGCGCCGGGGTGGACGCCGCGGTTCGTGGACAAGCGGGTCGGGGAGCGGGTCTACAAGGAGCTGCTGCGGTTCGTGACCGAGATGCGGGACATGCCGACGCATCCTGCGCGCGGGGCGCTGGACCGGTTCCTGAAGGACTTCGCGTCCGACCTCCAGTCCGACACGGACACGCGGGTGCGGGTCGAACGGCTCAAGGGTGAGGTCCTCGGGCGGGGCGAGGTGCAGGACCTGATCGCGTCCGCCTGGACGTCGGTGCGGTCGATGATCGTGTCCGCGGCGGAGGACGAGCGCAGTGAGCTGCGGCTGCGGGTGCGGGCCTCGCTGCTGTCGCTGGGGGCGCGGATGGCTGTCGAGCCGAAGCTGCAGGGGAAGGTCGACGGGTGGGTGGAAGGGGCGGCGGTGTACGTCGTCACGACCTACCGGAAGGAGATCACCTCGCTGATCACCGACACGGTGGCGGGCTGGGACGCCGAGCACACGACCCGGAAGATCGAGGCTCACATCGGGCGTGACCTGCAGTTCATCCGGATCAACGGCACGGTGGTGGGGTCGCTGGCGGGGTTGTTGATCTATACGGTCTCGCGGGTTCTGGGGGCGTAGGCGGTCTGGGCCGGGCACTGGAGCGGGGGCGTAGGGCGGTCGGGGCCGGGCACTCGGGCGGGGTTCGCTCGACGCGGTTCGCTCGAAGAGGAGTGTGCCTATGACCACCGCGCAGGCCGACACCGGCCGTACCGTGACCACGAACATCCCGGCCAGGCTCGACCGGCTGCCCTGGTCGCGCTGGCACTGGACGATCGTCATCGGGCTCGGCACCGTGTGGATCCTCGACGGCCTGGAGGTCACGGTCGTCGGGAACATCGCGAGTCGGTTGTCGGAGCCGGGGAGCGGGTTGCCGATCAGCTCGGGGCAGATCACCGGTATCGCGGCCGCGCTGTATGTGGCCGGGGCGTGTGTCGGTGCCCTGTTCTGGGGGCGGCTGACCGACAAGTGGGGCCGTAAGCGGCTGTTCATGATCACGCTGGGGGTGTATCTGGCGGCCACCGCGCTGACCGCGGTGTCGTTCTCGTCGTGGTGGTTCTTCACGTTCCGGTTTCTGACCGGGTTCGGGATCGGGGGCGAGTACGCGGCGATCAACTCCGCGATCGACGAGCTGATTCCGGCGTTCTACCGGGGCCGGGTGGACCTGATCATCAACGGGAGCTTCTGGCTGGGGGCGGTGGGGGGTTCGCTGCTGTCGATCGTCGCGCTGAACACGGACGTATTCCCCGCGGATGTCGGCTGGCGGCTGACGTTCGCGCTGGGGGCGGTGCTGGCTCTGGTGATCCTTCTCGTACGACGGCATGTTCCGGAGAGTCCGCGGTGGCTGTTGATCCACGGGAGGGAGCGGGAGGCCGAGGAGATCGTGGGGTCGATCGAGGAGACTGTGGAGGCGCAGAAGGGGGAGGCTCTCGCGGTGCCGGAGGGGGAGATCACGATCCATCAGCGCCGGAGTGTCAGCTTCGCGGAGATCGCGCGGACGCTGTTCGCCGACTACCGCAAGCGGTCCGTGCTGGGGTTCTCGCTGTTCATCGGACAGGCGTTCCTGTACAACGCGATCACGTTCGGCTTCGGCGCGATCCTGACCAAGTTCTTCGATGTGCCGAGCGGGAACACGGGGTACTACTTCGCGGTCATCGCGGTCGGGAACTTCTGCGGGCCGCTGCTGCTGGGGAAGCTGTTCGACACGGTGGGGCGGCGGGTGATGATCTCGGGTACGTATCTGCTGTCGGGGCTGTTGCTGTTCGGTACGGCGTGGTTGTTCGACCGGGGGTCGTTGAACGCGGCGACGATGACGGCGTGTTGGTGTGCGGTTCTGTTCTTCGCGTCGGCGGGGGCGTCGAGTGCGTATCTGACGGTCTCGGAGGTCTTCCCGATGGAGACGCGGGCGATGTCGATCGCGTTCTTCTACGCGCTGGGTACGGCGGCGGGCGGTATCAGCGGGCCGCTGCTGTTCGCGGACCTCACGGGGACGGGGAAGGTGGCGGACACGGTCCTCGCCTTCCAGATCGGGGCGGCGCTGATGTGCGCGGCGGGGCTGGTGGCGGCGGTGCTGGCGGTACGGGCGGAGCGGCGGTCACTGGAGGACATCGCCCGGCCGCTCACGGCGGTGGGGGCGAAGGCGCGGGCTTCTGCGGCGGGGTCGGGGTCGGGGTCGGGGTCGGGGTCGGGGGCGAAGGGGTCCCGGCCGGCTGCGGCGTAGTGGCGCGCCGGGGGTGCGTTGTGGGTCGGGGTCGTGGGGGTACGGCGAACCCGTCGCCCACGGTCTCACTGTCTCCTCGAGAGGCGAACGAGCCCGACTGCGATGTACGCGACGGGTTACGCCGCACCCCCACGACCCACTCCCGCGCGTGGACGGCCGCGGGACGGTGGCTCCGGCCCACTGCGGCGCGGGGGCGGCTGCGGGGCGGTGGCTCCGGCCCACTCCGGCGCGCGGGAGGCTGCGGGCCGCCGTATCGCCGGGCGCGTGCACGCCCTCAGGGGCGCGGGGAACTGCGCGACGAGCCACGACGAACCGGCAGCCGCTCTTCGACCTGTCGTGGCACTCTCGTAGGCTGCTCTCCGACCTGTGCGGGGGCGGCGCCGGGCGCGTGTACGTGCCTCAGGGGCGCGGGGAACTGCGCGACCAGCCACGACGAACCGGCAGCCGCTCTACGACCTGTCGCGGCACCCTCGTACGCTGCTCTCCGCCCCGTGCGTGTACGTGCCTCAGGGGCGCGGGGAACTGCGCGACCAGCCACGACGGACCCGCAGCCGCCCCACCACCTGCCGCGGCACCCTCCTACTCCGCGCTGCCCCGCCGCATCCGCTCCCGTCGGCGCAGCAGAAGCACGCCCCCGGCGACCGTCGTGATCCCGGCCGCCGCTGCCCAGCCGACCACGTCACTGGAACCCGTGGCCGCAAGGTCGTTGCCGCTGCCGGCGGGCGAAGAGGACACGGGCGTGCTGTCGGCCGACTGCGGGCGGGCATCCGCACTCGTCGGCGCCGGAGAAGCAGTCGCCGTCGGTGTCGTCGACCTGTCCCGGGTGAACGCGAGCGTGCCGAAGCCCAGTTGGTCGTAGCCGCCGCTGTTGGGGCCGTAGTCCCCGCCACCCCCCTCGGGCGCCGACTTGGCCGTGATCTGGGTGAGGTAGGTCGCGGGCAGCGCTCGGCGTTTCGTGTAGTGGTTGGAGATCATGGCCCATATGGGCCGGGTCATCGCCGGGTCGACAGGGGCCGCGGCGGTGGCCGTCTCCGACCCCGACCAGCCACCGATCGCGCCCTTGCGGCGGGTGTTCGCCGTGTAGTCGACCTTCCCGCCCATGCTCCACTTGGCAACGTACTGCGCGCCCTTGAGGAAACGGCTGTCGTCGTAGCCGTAAAGGTCGATCCCCTGGTTCCACGCCATCTCGCAGAACGTGCCCATGAGGCCGACGCCGAGGAGCGCGTGCCCTTGGTCACGGCCCGCCTCCAGCCACTCGCCGAGCCCGTCGTCGTACACGACCGGGATCGCGTTCTTGATCGAGCCGAGCCCCTCGCCGTGCTTGAAGTAGTCGACCGCGCGGGCCACTTGGGCCTTGTCGTCGCAGAAGATGCCCGTCGCCAGGAGGCACGCCATCGCGCAAAGGTCCCAGTTGGTCCAGTAGTTGGTGACGACGGCGTTGTTGTGGTGGACCAGGAAGTCGTCGCTGAGCGGGGCGAAGACCTTGCTGAGCATCTCCTGGAAGCGGGCGAGGTCGAAGTCGCCGTGGTCGCGGACGAGTTCGGCGGCGTTGGCGAACTGGTAGCCGTAGAGCCCCGCGGCCAGAAAGCGGTCGGCGCTGCCGGCGACGGCCGTGAGCTTGGCCGACCACGCGTTGAGGATCGCGACCGCCGTGTCGGCGTGGGCGCTGTCGCCGCCGACGTGGTAGCGCAGGGCGTTCTGGTAGGCGGCGTGGATGTCGTTGTAGAGGGTCGCGTAGTTCTGCGGGCTGCCCGCGCCGCGGTAGACCGTGGCCTGCGGGTTGGCCGTCCAGCCCGCCTGCGCATGGCGGTTGGCGGTCAGCTTGGCGTAACCGGCCGTGTAGGGCGCCGCGTTCGCCTTCACCTTGGCGGCCATGCGGGTGAGGTCGGTACGGGTGTGCAGCAGCCCGGGGTGCGCGAAGCCGCCTGTCGCCGCCTGCGCGGGCGCAGCAACGACGGCACCCCCGACACCGACGGCCCCTGCTGCCACGCCGGTGGCCTTGAGCAAGGTGCGGCGGCTGATCTGTCCTGTCACATGCATGCCACGGAGACGTGCGAAGGCACAGCCGATAACAAAAACTGGAGCCGCCGTGCCGCAGACGACCAACAACTCAGCGCGGCCCAACCGGCGGAGCTACCCGCGTCGGTCCGCCACCGCCCACGAAGCCAGCGCCACCGCACCCGCCACCCCGAACACGGCCGGCCAGGCACCCACCTTCTTCGCGAGCGGATGCGACCCCGCGAAGGCCGCGACGTACGTGGCCGTCAGCGCCCCGGCCGCCTTCCCACCCGCCCGCTGCCGCCACTGCTGCGCGGCCGCGGCCCCCGCGACGGCGAGCACGGCCCCGCCCAGCTGCCGCTTCTTCGTCCACCGAGCCACGCCGTACCCACCGACGAGCCCGGTCGCCGCGACCACCGCACTGGGAACCCTGGCCATGCCTGCCTCCTACCGCCCGCTTTGACCGTTGCGCCCGAGGTTAACGCCGGCACACCGACCCCGACCAAACATGAGTCGAGGACTGTCAAGTCTCGCCGGCGCCGAATTCACTGGCGTCGACGGCCGGGCTGGGCCACTCTGACCGCGGCGCTCAGATCACCGCAGCCGGAGCCCACCCGCCCCCCACGGAGCTGATCCCCCTGCCCCACCTCACCACCCCCGACGGCACGAAGATCGCATACGAGGATCACGTCCCGCCCCAAGCCCCGGACCGCACGATCCTCCTCCTGCACGGCCTCGCGGGCGACCGGGCCGAATGGAGCGACCTGATCCCGCGCCTCCTCGCCGACGGCCACCGCGTCGTCGCCTACGACGCCCGGGCCCACGGCGCCAGCACCCGCCGCCCGGCGGACGTGACCCGAGCGGCGCACGTCGCGGACGCCGTGGCCCTCGTAGAGGAACTCGGCCTGGCTCCCGTAACCCTCATCGGCCAGTCCCTCGGCGGCCACACGGCCCTCCTCCTGGCCGCGGCCCACCCCCACCTCCTCCGCTCCCTGATCCTCATAGAGGCGGGCCCCGCGGGCCGCAACCCCAACCTGCCCTCGCTGATAGCGAGTTGGCTCGCCGACTGGCATCCGGCGGACCGGGCCGTGATGGTCGCGTGCGTCGCGGAACTGGCCACCGACGACCACTGGCGCGAATGGTCGGCCATCCGCTGCCCGACCCTCCTCATCGAGGGCGCGAACGGCACCATGGACCCCACGGAACCCTCCGACATGCTGGCCCGCCGAAGCCCCGACGACGACATACGGCACGTAGTCGTCCCGGACGCGGGCCACGACGTACACCTGGACCGGCCGGAGCAGCTGTACGAGGTGATCGCGGGTTATTTGAGCGATGTGAACGCGGACCGATGACATCCCGCACGCGGCGCCGACTCCGCTACTCCGCTGCCGTCCGCCGCAGGTGCGCGTCGATGAGTGCGAACGTCGCCTCCGGCTGTTCGATGTGCGGCAAGTGGCCCGCCTTCGGTACGAGTTCGACGTGGCCGTCCGCGAAGGCGTCCGCGTACGCCGCCCCGTAGGCCGGTGTGACGATGCGGTCGCTCTCGCCCCAGACGAGGAGGGCGGGCTGGTGTACGCGGGCGAGGCGTCGTAGGAGCTTCGGGTCGTGCATGTACGGGTCGCCGGCGAGCAGGCGCATGGTGGTCATGTTGCCTTGCCGGCGGGCGAGTTCGTCGGCCGGGAGGGTGGCGGGGTCGACGTAGAAGCGGTCCGGGTCGTGCCAGGAGTGTTCGGCCGCGGCGCGCGGGTCGAGGGCGAAGAAGTCGGCGATCGGCTCGGACTCGACGTGCACGCCGACGGCGTTGACGAGGACCAGCCCGGTGATGCGCCGCGCGGTGTCCCGTACGGCCATTTCCGCGGCGATCCAGCCGCCGAGCGAGGAGCCGACCACGAGTACGTCGTGCAGGTCGCGGTCCTGGAGGAGGTCCAGGTAGGTCAGGGCCAGGTCGTCGATGCCGGTGCACCAGTCGGGGCGCGGCGTGCCGTCCCAGCCGGGGTGGACCGGGGCGATGACGTCGGCGCCGGTCGAGGCGAGGTGGTGCGCGAGACCGGCGACGGTGGCGGGGCCGCCTCCGCCGTGCAGGACGAGGACGGGGCGGAGGGGATGCGCGGCGGTGTCGGTGGCTGCGTGTGTGTCGGTGGCTGTGTCTGTGGTCGTCATGGCTCCCACTGTAACTAAGGATATTTATATAAGCTAGCTTAGTCAGTGGGGTAAGGTTGGCCCATGCGCGATGACCTGCAAGTTCAGCTCCAACTTCTCGGCCGGGCGGTGAAACAGGCCCAGTACCGCCAACACCGCGCACTGGACACCGCGTTGACGGCCGTCGGCACGACCCTGGCCCAGTGGGACGCCTTGCGCGCGATCGGCCGTACGCCCGGAGCGTCGGCCCGCGAGCTCGCGTCCGCCACCTTTCAGACGGAGCAGGCCTTCGGGACGTTGGTCGGCCGGCTCGCGGCGCAGGGGCTCGTCGAGCGGCGTCCGGGACGAGGGCGCCGTATCGAACACCACCTCACCGCGACCGGCGAACGCACCCTCGCGGCCGGTCACAAGGTCGCCGACGAGGTCCTCGCGGAGTGCTTCTCGCCGCTAGCCGAGGGGGATCGGGTGCAACTGCTGGAGCTGCTGCGGCGGTTGAACGGGGAGGAGGAGTAGGAGGAGCAGGAGGAGTAGAGGGGGTGCGGGTGAATGGACCCCGCGCCCCCTGGCGCCCGGCGGTCATCCGGTTGACCTCCATGAGGGGGGACTCGTCCTCTTACCCGTTGATAAGGACCTTTGGGAGGAGGGGAGTTGAGGGGAGCCATGGCCTTTTCTACGGCGTTCACGCGGATGTTCGGCGTGCGGTACCCGATCGTCTCCGCGCCGATGGGCGGTTCGGCCGGCGGCGCGCTCGCGGCGGCCGTGTCCCGGGGCGGCGGGCTCGGGCTGCTCGGCGCGGGGGACGGGAACCGGGAGCTGCTCGCCCGCGAGTTGCCCCTGGTGGCGGGGTGTGGCCGGCCTTGGGGTGTCGGTTTCCTGACCTGGGCGACGGAAGTCGCGGCGGTGGAGCGGGTGTTGGAACACCGTCCCGATGCGGTGATGCTGTCCTTCGGGGACCCGACACCGTACGTCGAACGCATCCGGGCCGCCGGTACGGACACGAAGGTCATCCTCCAGGTCACCGACCTGGACGAGGCCCGGCAGGCGCTGGGCCTGGGCGCCGACGTCATCGTGGCGCAGGGAGCGGAGAGCGGTGGGCATGGCGCTTGGCGTGGGATGTCGACGCTGGCGTTCGTGCCGGTCGTGGTTGATCTGGCGAGGGCGGTTGCGGGAGAGGGGCGGGGCGCTGGACCGGATTCGGTGCCGGTGCCGGTGCCGGTGCCGGTGCTGGCGGCAGGTGGGATCGGTGACGGGCGTGGAGTGGCGGCCGCGTTGGCGCTGGGCGCCGCCGGGGCGCTTCTCGGCACCCGGTTCCAGGCCACGGCCGAGTCCCTGGCTGACCCCTCGATCGTCAGGGCGGTGGTGGAAGGGAAGGGCCGGGACACCGAACGCAACAGCGTCCTCGACATCGCCTGGGGAGCCACCGCCTGGTCGACCTCGAAGTACACGGCACGCACTCTCGGCCATCCGTACCTCGACCGGTGGCGGGGGAGGGAGGAGGAGTTGGCCGCGTCTCCGGAGGCCCAACAGGCCTACCAGGAGGACGTGTTGGCGGGTACGGTCCCGCCGCTTCCCGTGTGGGCGGGCGAGGCGGTCGACCTCGTGACCGACCGGCCGCCGGCGGCGGAGCTGGTGGGGAGGCTGGCCGCGGAGGTCGCGGAGGCGGCGGAGGCGCTGGAACGGGCGGCAGGACATCGACGTACATCATGAACTGGGTCACACGGGCTGGACCTCAACTCCGCTTGAGGAAGCAGGGTGTTGCGCATGACGGGCGGCCGAGCCGAGGCTGCTCCCGCGTAACTCACCCTGGAGAGCCGCTCATGGCCACGCTCCTGCACATCGACACCTCCATCAACGGCGAGAACTCCACCTCCCGCGCCGTGACCGCCGCCTTCCGCCACACCTGGGAGACCGAGCATCCGAACGGCACGGTGATCTACCGCGACCTCGATGCCGCGCCGATCCCCCACCTCCGGGCCCCCGCCTATTACGCCGGCTACACCCCCGCCGCGGACCGTTCCCCCGCGGAACGCGCCGCATTCGCCCTGCGCGCCGAGCTGATCGAGGAGGCCGAGCGGGCGGACGTGATCCTGCTCGGCGCGCCGATGTACAACTACACGATCCCCTCCACCCTGAAGGCCTGGCTCGACCACGTCTTCGCGGTGGGCCGTACGGCGATGACCGAACACCCCTCGCTCGCGGCCAAGCCCGCCGTGGTCGTCACCAGCCGCGGCGGCTCGTACCAGGAGGAGGCTCGGCAGCACGGAAACGACTACCTCCAGGGCTACTTGAGGCAGTTGCTCGGCACGGGGCTCGGCCTGGATGTCAGCTTCATCGCCCCGGAACTGACCCTGGCTCCGAACGTCCCCGCGATGGCAGACCTGGTTCCGCTGTACGAGGCGTCACGCGACGCGTCCCTGGCGGCGGCGGAGTCGCGGGCGCGGGAACTGGTGGTGCGGCCGGCTGCGTAGGTGGGGGTGGGGGTGGGGGTGGGCGTGGTGAGGTGGGTGCGGGCGCGGTACTGAAGCCGCCCGGGTGGGCTGGGGCCGTTATCGGGGGCTTGGGTCCGGGCTGGCCAGATCCTTGACGTACCGGTGGCAGGGCACGGGAATCGGGCCGTCGGGCCCCTGTGCCGGGTAGTCGAACGGGCCCTCGTCGGTCCAGCCCCGGCGCTCGTAGAAGCGGCGCGCGCGGGCGTTGCCGGTGGCGACGGCGAGCCAGGCGCGTGGATGCCCGTGCCGTCGTACGAGATGCTCGGCGTGGGTGAGAAGGGCGGCGGCAACTCCCGTACCACGATGGCTGGTTGCCACGTACAGCTGCTCGACCTCGTCCCCGACGACCATCACGAACCCGGCCAAGTCACCGTCCACGACCGCCACTTCCGTGTCCCCGACACGCTCGGCCGCCCGCGCGGCAAAAGTCTCCGGCGTACGGGCCACGACCAACTCCTCCGGCACATGGCCGAGATGACCGTCCCGCCATCCGGTACGCCAGATGCCGGCGACGGCGGTGGCGTCGGCGGGGTCCGCGGGCCGGAAGGTGATCGGCTCATGGCGCATGACGGGATGCCTACTGCCCGTCCATGGCCGCGCGCAACGCCTTCGCGGTCACGGCGGGGTCGTAGCCGTCGGGAACACCCGGGACGAGGACGATGTCACCCACGATGTGGCGCGAACGCAGCGGCGCGATCTCCTGGTACGCGGCCGAGTCCCACCAGTCCCGGGCCTCGTCCATCCCCGGAAACCCGATCACCACGACATGTCCCGGCCAGCTGCCCTCCTTCACCTCGTGCTGCGAACCGTGCACGAGAAAACGCCCGCCGTACGGCTCGAAGGTGGCGGGGATGCGCTCGATGTACTCGGCGATCTCGGGGTGCGGGGTGGCTTCGCGGAGGTGGGCGATGGCGTAGGCGGTCATGGCTGGGGTCCTTCCGTTGGGTCGGAAGCGGCGGTCGGTGCTGGTCGGTGCGGCTTGTGCGGCCTGTGCGCTCCGTACGTGGACGATCGTGGCAGGCGGGCGGGGTGGGGGTCGATTACCCGCCAGGTAATCAAGGCCGCGGGTCGTGGGCCGCGGGTCGTGGGTTATGGGCCGCGGGTCGCATTACGCTGCTGTGCCATGCAGGAACCGCGGACGCGCCTAGACCTGGCCCGCATCAGGGCCGCTCGCAACCTCATCGACCCGATGTTCCTCGACACCCCGCTGTACCGCTGCGAGGCACTGGAACCCGACCTCGGCTGCGCGGTGAGCATCAAGCTCGAAACGGCGAACCCGGTACGCAGCTTCAAGGCCCGCGGCACCGAGCTGGTCGCGAGCCAACTCGCCGCGAACGGCGCACAGTCCGCGGTGTGCGCCAGCGCGGGCAACCTCGGCCAGGCCCTGGCCTGGTCCGCCCGAGCCCGGTCCCTCGACGTGACCGTCGTAGCCTCCCGCCACGCGACCCGAACCAAGCTCGACCGCATCCGTGCACTGGGCGCCAAGCTGGAACTGGTGGATGGCGACCACGAGTTGGCCCGAGAACGCGCGGCGACCATCGCTCGTCAGGACGGCATCCGCCTGGTGGAGGACAGCCTGGACATCGAAACATGCGAGGGCGCGGCGACGATCGCCCTGGAACTCCTCGAACCGGCGCAGACCACCGCCCCGCCCTTCGACACGATCCTGATCGCCCTCGGCGGCGGCGCACTGGCGACGGGAGTGGGCCACGTACTGAAGTCCCTGGCCCCAACCGTCGAGGTGATCTGCGTCCAACCCCTCGGCGCACCGGCCCTGACCCACTCCTTCCACCAACGCCGAGTCATCACCACGACCACGACCAACACCATCGCCGACGGAGTAGCCGGCCGCATCCCCATCCGACCCGTCCTGACCGACCTCCTTGAGGTCGCGGACGACGCGGTCCTGGTACGGGAGTCATCGATCATCACGGGAATGCGGCTGCTCCTTGCCCACGCGGGCTTGGTGGTCGAACCGTCGGCGGCGCTGGGGATCGCGGCGATTTTGGAGGATCGGGAGCGGTTCGCGGGGCGGCGGGTGGTGACGGTCGTGTGCGGGAGCAACGTCGATGTGGATGCGTATTGGGGGTGGGTGGGGGCGGCGGCTGGCGTGCGCGGGTCCTGACGCCCCTTTGCTACGGTCGCGTCCATGACGCTCTCGGTCTCCACGGGTCAGGCTGTCGACCTTCGCGTACAGCCGGTTGACGAGGTTCTTGACCGCGTCGAGCGGTCTCTCCAAGTGGGGCTGCTCCCGGACACGATGGTGCGTAAGCGCCGATCCGTGGGGGCCAGAACCGACCGCGACACCTGGGTACGGATCGAGCGGCGCCTGCTCGACAAGATCTCCGACCAGGGGTGGAACGGGACCGAGAGTGCCGCCCGTCTGAAGGGCATCGCCCAGCCCGAATGGCACGGATGTGTGGTTTGGCGGGCCCCGGACGGGCCGGTGATGTGGCGAGCCGACGAAACCGAGCTCCTGCCAGGGGCTCCCGTCGGAAGCGCCATCCTGAGTGAAGCCCCGGAGCTGCCGGATGACTGGTGGGAGGCGTTGAACACGTCGTTGGACGCGCTTGCGGCCCAGAGCACGAGCCGCATCGCCACACCGGACACCGACACCATCACCCAGACCCTCGTCACCGAGTCCGTCCGCGGTGTTTTCCCCGGCGATCTCGATACGACCATCGAGCAGTGGGTGCCGGCCCACGCGGACTTGAACTGGGCCAACATGACGGCTCCGGCGTTCAGTCTTTTCGACTGGGAGGACTGGGGTAACGCGCCGCTGGGGCTTGACTCGGCCTCGCTGTGGGCGAGTTCCCTTGCTGTCCCGGCTCTGGCCGATCGCGTATGGCACGAGCGCCGGTCCGATTTCGAGAGCCGGGACGGCAAGGTGATGACGCTGTTTGCCTGCTCGAAGATCCTCGGGCCGTACGCGCACTCGGAAGACCCTCGGCTGGAACCCGCCCGGCGCATGGCCGAGCAGGTCATCAAGGAGCTTCAGGCCGGCTGATCGTGTGAACGGTCTCGCAGGAGACTCCGGTACTCCTGGACTGTTCGTTCCTCGACCTCGCCGACCAGGGCGCCGACGAGTTCGCCCAGATGGGCGGGCTCATCAGTGCCCACCGCCATAGTGCCGACCCTCGGCAGGTGATAGGCGGCTATGAACGCCGCCTGCACACGCGAGAGTTGGCGGCTGTCACCCAGGAAGACACGGGGGTCGACCTTGGACCACACCGAGTCGCTGGTGCTGCCGCCGAAGGGGCTCATGCCCCATGCCTCGCTGGGGTCCAGGTCCCACCCCTTGATGAGGGCGTCCGCGGCGTCCAGCGTTCTGACTCCGACGAGCAGGCCGGCGCGGACCATGAGGGTCGCTGGCCTCGGTACGGCCGGGCCGATCAGTCCTACCAGGGGTGATGGATCCCAGGACGCGATGCCCCAGGCGGCGCACAGGCCCTTGCGCGTAGCGTCATCGAGGGCAGCGCATGCTTCTGCCAGCACCTCCTGGCCATGCGGGCCAGCCTCGCGGAGCGAGTGTTCCGGGTTGTGCAGGAACACCAGATCCGGCTCCTGCCCCAGGTCCCCGGCCGCCTGTTCCACGGCCGCGTGCAGCCGTACGGGATCCAGGGAGTGCTCCGCCCCGCCCGGTCCCGGAAAGTAGCCCACCTTCGTCGAGACCGTGAACTTCGGCAGCAGGTCTCTGGCCGTCTGCGCCAGGACCTGATGCGAACGGAAGCCGAGGTAGTTGGTGCTGGTGTCGAGTGCTGTGACGCCGAGGTCGAGCGCGCCGGTCAGGAGCCGGCGTTCTTGACGAGACCGGTGTAGCCCGAGAACAACTCGGGGGTCAGCACCGCGCACAGCTCCTCCTCCACCAGGATCTCAGCGACCTCCGCCACCTCGGCTCCGACGACGGCCGCGGCCTGTTCTAGCGCGACCGGCTTGCCGCTGAGCAGCAGACGTAGGGCGGGCAGGGCCTTGGCCGCGAGGGTGAGCTTCTTCCCCGAGGCCACGATGTCGACGGTCTCTCCGTGCTCGTGAATCTGAGGCGGGAAATGGGTGGTGCACACCACGGCGTCGAGCGGCCCGAGTATGTCGAGGAACGGCACGTGCCGAGGCAGGGTCGTCGCCTGCTCGTACGCGTCGAAGAAGTCGGCCGGCGGACGCTCGCTGACCAGTTGGGCGGCGGCCTCGGTCAGCGCGGCGGTGCCGGTTCCGTGCTGGCGGTCGAGGTCGTGGCGGAAGATCTCGTGTTCGCGGCACCAGTCGGCCAGCCACGCGAGCCAGCTCGCCCCTGTGCGTTTGGTGATGCCGAACGTGACGTGAAGGCTCTTGCCGGAGCCGCTGCCGGTCCGTGTCGCCTGATGCCAGTGGCCCCGCGGAATGTGCATGACGTCGCCGGTCCGCAACCGACCGGACCAGATGATCTCGTCGCTCGGAGTGCTGTTGGGGTCGGCGTCCCGGTACATCGGGACCGCACGGGAAGTCGCGCGCACCTCCCACTCCTTCTCACCCGCGAGCTGGACGATGACGACATCGTGGTCGTCCCAGTGCAGGGGGAAGCCGGAGGCGTCGTTCGTCGTCAGGTACGCGTTGACCTGGACTCGCTCACGGGACCACCACTGTAGGGCCCGGCACGCGACCTCCATCGTCGGGTCGAAGACGTTGGCCTGGTCCATGATCACCGTCGCGCCTTCGCCCAGGAGCCTGCCCAGACTGTGCATGTTGACCATGGAGATGCTCTGGCCCCGGGGGCTGACGCTGTCGGTGTAGTAGATGGCCGGATGGACCTCCTCGCCCTTCTGGAAGCACCGGAACTGCGGGCGGTTCAGGCTCCTGCGCATCGCGACGTCGAGCAGGCGGTTCGGGGTCATGATGCGGGAGACGAGGGCGGGATCGTCCATGCTCCCGCGTACGAAGTCCTTGCCCAGCTCCTCGGCTCCACTCCAGCCGAGTGCTGCCTCGATGGCGCTGATCAACCGGTGTTCCATCGTGCGTCCTCCATGGGTTCGACCACTGATGCGGACACGGTGAGGGCCGGCGCGGCCGACCACGTCGGCCCTCACCGCTTGGTGCTTACTCGCTGTCGTGCAGGTTGCCGTCGCCACCCGGCCACGGCGCGTCGCCGGAACTGCCCTGGTTGTCCGACCGGAGGCTGTCGTAGCGGTCGTGGATGGCGGTCAGCTCTTGCACCGCCACCAGGAGGCCGCTCCGGGCCGGAGGCGGTGTCGTGGGCTCTGCCACCTCGTACTCCTTCCTCTTCGGTTCTCCCGTCAGGGCTCCGACGGGAGGTCTATGGCCGCCCCACGGCCGTGGGAGACGTGGGGCGGCGGTCATTGGCAGCTCGCTGAGCGGCAGTCCGGCGCCAGGGACAGGGCAGGTCAGCGGTGGTTCGGCAGGCTGCCGACGTCCTCGCGCATGTTGATCTCCAGAACCCGCTGGTCCAGCTCATACAGACAGGCACGGCAGGCGTAGAGGGCCGCGTGCATGCCGCTCGACCGGACGGGCCCGATCCACGTCACCTCGACGTCGTCCCGCCCGCACCACAGCCAGCACTCGCCGCGCGCCTGCCACTCGTGGCGGTCCCATAGCGCGTAGTCAGTGGGCTCTCCGGTGACGGGGTCGATGTCTCGGCGGGTGGGCCGGAAGACCATGTCGGGATCAGGAAGCGGATGCGCTCGTAAGGTGTGTCGTCCCATCACGCGACCGCCAGAGTGAGCGACTCGGGCTCGGCTACCACGCCGCGCTTCGGCCGTAGCGCGAATAGCCTGCGCAGAACGGCACCTCGGATGGCGGGCGCCGCTTTGGGAAGAGCGATCTCCGCCCATACGCGTTTGCCCTGGCCGGTGGGTTCCCAGGCACACCGCGAAGCGAGTTGCTCGACCAGCGCCAGGCCGCGCCCGCTTTCGTCGTCGGCTTGGGCACAACTCGCCTGCGGAACAGCAGGGTTGTCGTCGCGTACGTCGATCACCAGGCGGCCGGGCCGGTGGTACAGCGTGACGGTGACGGGCCCTTCCCCATGGACCACGGCGTTGCTGACGAGCTCGGAGGCGACGAGACGGATGGCGTCAGCCGCGTCATCGTTCAACGGCACACCCCATGCACGCACCTTGTCGACGACCGTGCACCGGGCGAGGGAAACTTCCCTCTCCTCACCCGCGAGGACGAACCGATGGGCAAGCGTGGGCATGGCTGACGCCTCCGAGGAGTTGGAGAGCGGCTCCGTCCCCGACGGGGAAACGGGGGCGGAGCCGCCGATCTGAGAACCGTTCCGGGAGAGGTAACCCTGCGCGGGCTCCGTGGACGGCTGATATTCAGTCAACGGCCCCTGGCGGCAAGGCGGAACGTTTCTAGGGGGTTCCTCATGGGGACGCCCTCCCCGTACGCGGCCACGCGAAGTAGCCTCCCCACTACGCCTTGAGGGGATGACGGGAGTGATGACATGCCTGGTGAACCGTTGGCGGTCCACCCGCTGAGCTTCCTCCGCGAGACGCGTGGATGGGGGAAGGCCGAGTTCGCCCGCCTCATGCAGGCCCACGGGCGGTCGCTCGGCATCCCGCTCGCGACCAACCGGACCACCGTATGGAAGTGGGAGCAGGGGCAGGAGCCGGACGCGGACGCCCAGCGCGTACTCGCCGACCTGTTGCTCGTCCCGTACGAGCAGGCCCGGAAGGAAGGTTGGCCCCGATGGCTGCCGGTCTGGGAGGTCACGGGGCTCACAGCCCCGTGGACCGAGGCCGGTACCGTTGAGGCGTTGTCCGAACTCGTGGGGAGTGGCCGCATGGATCGCCGGGGCTTTCTCACCATCACGGGCGTCGCCCTGACCGGCCTCGCGGCGAGCTGGGTGGACGCGCCGTCCGCCTTCGCCTCGGCCCTGGGCGGAGATCAGGTCACGGACACGATGGTCTCGACGATCGAGCAGCGCATCAGCACGCTGCGTACCCTTGACGACCAACTCGGCGGCGCCACACTCCTGGAGCAGGCACGCGGCGATCTCGCCCTCGTCACCGGCCTCCTGAGCACCGGCAGATACACGGAGAGCATCCGAATCCGCCTCTACGCCCTGGCAGCCCGGGTATCGCACCTGACCGGCTGGATGGCCTACGACGCGGGGCTGCGCTCCGCCGGCCAGCGCTACTACGTCGGGGCCCTGCGCAGCGCCCGTACCGCCGGCGACGACGCGTTCGGCGCCTTCATCCTCGCGGAGATGGGCGTTCACGTCTCCGAGTCCGGACGGACCGCCGAGCGCGTCGCCCTCATCTCCACCGCCATCGACAACGCCCCTCGCACGCTGTCGCCGTACACCCAGTCCTTCCTCTACCTGCACAAGGCCGAGGCGCTTTCCCGCGACGGCGACCACGCGAAGGCCGGAACAGCGCTCAACCGCGCCGTGTCCCACTGGGAGCACCACACGACGGAGGAAAACCCGGACTGGCTCAACTGGTTCGGCGAGGCCCAGCTGAAGTCGACCGAGGGCAAGGTCTTGCTGCGGTCCGGGCAGGTGGAGCGCGCGACGGATTCGCTGGAGACCTCGGTGAAGAGCGCAGCTCCTCGGGACAAGGCCGTACGCTCCAGCCGCCTGGCCGAGGCGCGGCTCGCCGGCGGCGACCTGGACGGGGCGCTCGACGCCGCTAACTACGGCACCGAACTCCTGGAGAGCAGTGTCAGCTCCGTACGGGCGCTGGACCGCCTGAAGGAGTTCTCCGCACACCTCGAACCGCGCAAGTCCGTCCCCGCTGTCCGTGAGTTCCGCGAGCGCCTTCAGGCCGTGCCCGTCGCGGCGTGACCGTCGCCTCTCGGATTGCGAGGTCGAGCCCGCCCCCTCAGAGCAGGCTGTGGTAATGCCAGGATGGACGGCATGACGACGATCCACGGTGAGGTCGCGGCTGGGTTCGAACCGGTGCGTGAGGCGTTCGCGGCGAACTTCGCCCAGCACGGGGACATCGGCGCGGCGGTGTGCGTGTACCAGCACGGCCGACCGGTGGTGGACCTGTGGGGAGGCGTCGCCGACCCCGAGACCGGTCGTCCGTGGACACGGGACACCCTGCAACTCGTCTACTCGGCGACCAAGGGGGCGACCGCGACTGCGGCACACATGCTGGCCGAGCGTGGTGCGCTGGACCTGGACGCGCCGGTGGCAAAGTACTGGCCGGAGTTCGCCGCGAACGGCAAGGCGGACATCCCGGTGCGCTGGCTGCTGTCCCACCAGGCCGGCTTGATCACATTGGACCAACCGGTCCCGCTGAACGAGGCGTTGGCCTGGCACCCGATGACGGCAGCACTTGCCGCGCAGCGTCCACAGTGGACTCCGGGCACGGCGCACGGCTACCACGGGCGGACCTGGGGCTGGCTCGTCGGCGAGGTGATCCGCCGGGTATCCGGCCAGACGCCGGGCCGCTTCTTCGCTGAGGAGATCGCCGCTCCCCTCGGGCTGGACTTCTTCATCGGACTGCCGGCGGATCAACGCGACCGGGTCAGCCGCATGGTGTACCAGCGACCGGCCGTCGACCTCACCACCGTGCCCGCCGAGTCGGTTCCCGAAGAACTCCGCGAACAAGTGGCCGCGTGGCGCGATCCGAAGTCGTTCAGCAACAGAGCGTACGCAGTCACCGTCCCCGCCGAGATCGACTTCGACTCGCCTGAGGTGCAGGCTGCGGAACTTCCGGCCTCCAACGGCATCGGTACCGCACACGCACTGGCGCGCATGTACGCCGCGCTGATCGGCGAGGTGGACAGTACGAGCCTGCTTACTCGGGAGACCCTCGAGTCGGCGACCAAGGAGCAGGCCAGTGGGAAGGACCAGGTGATGCTGATCCCGAGCCGATTCAGTAGCGGATACATGCTGCCCACCGAGACCAATCCCATGATTGGGCCGGGCTCTTTCGGCCACACCGGGCGGGGCGGCTCACTCGGCTTCGCCGACCCTCGGCAGGGTATTGCCTTCGGTTATGTGATGAACAACATCATCGGGGGAGATGATGATGCGCGTGCCGCGTCGTTGATCGACGCGGTTCGACGGTCGCTGGCGTAGGCGGTCGTATTCGGATGTGCCGCCGGTCTCCGATGTCGATGGCGGAGAGCACTTCACGATCCGATCCACGGTCGGAGTATGAGACCTTCGATGAAGGCCTGCCAGGCGCGCGGGCCGGCGGTCAGGGCTGGTCCATCGGCCCGCTTGGAGTCGCGAACGGACGTCCCGTTGGCCGTGTGGGCGCACTCGACGCATTCGGTCCCGCTTCCTCCGCTGTATGAGGACTTGAACCAATGGGGCATCGAGGGCGCTGTCATCAGGACTCCTTGCTTATGCTGTGGATGATGTCCGCCGAGGACTCAAGATCGAGTGCCTGTGCGCTGAGGTACTCGAACGCCAACCTATAACGCTCCAGTTCTGGCCGCTTCTCCATGAAGAGCCCACCACCGAGCAGGTCCACGTAGACGACATCCAGATCGGGGGCGGGGCCGCGGAGCACGGCGAAGCTGCCGACGGCGGCTGCGTGTGCGCCTGTTGAGAAGGGCAGTACCTGGACAGTGATGTGAGGTTGTTCCGACAGGTTGCCGAGGTGCCGGAGTTGCTCCCTCATGACCTCGCGCCCCCCGACCCTGCGTCGCAAAGCGGCTTCGTCGATCACACACCAGATGTGGGGCGGTTCAGCTCGCTGTAGGAGTTCCTGTCGTTTCATGCGGATGTCGACCATGTGCTGAACTTCCCGCTCCGGGCACTGCACTTCAGAGGCTCGGTGCACGGCCTCGGCGTATGTGCGAGTCTGGAGAAGGCCAGGGATGTACATGCAAGCGTAGTGGTCTTCGCGAACGACCTCGTCCTCCAGCGTGAGCATGAGGTTCATGGACTCGGGGACGGGATCGGCCAGTGAACGCCACCATCCTTGGATCTTGGCGCCCTTCGCGAGTTCCACGAGAGCCAGTCGTTCCTCGTCCGAGGCGCCGTACTCGCGGCAAAGGGCATCTACAGCCGGCCATTTGACCGTGCCCTCCTTCGTCTCGTAGCGACTGAGTGTCGCTTTTGAGATGCCGACCCGTGCGCCCGCCTCCTCAAGGGTCAAGCCCTTGAGCTCGCGTAGGCGCCGGAGGTCCGCGCCCAGCTGGCGCCTACGGGTGGTGGGTCCGACTGCCATGTCCCTGGCCCTTCAGATCGATCGGTCCGATGGTGAAGCTTCCACGCGCCCAGCTGCAAGATGGTGCGAGCCGGGGGCGTGCGTCGGCAGTCCGCACTCCCAATGATCGGAAATGAGAGTTCCATTTTGAGAGTTCCAATGCGACTCTCGGTGTGGAGCTGAACACGAATCGCAACGCAGGTCGCGAGTAGGGGAGTTGAGCCATGGGCTGCAATGTAGGTCTGGAGAAGAAGCTGTGGACCCTTCCGTTCATGGCAGAACCCGCAGAGGTGGCACCCTTGCGCCGCGTCATGAGACTGCACTTGGAGATGTGGGGGCTGGATGCGGTCGTAGGTGATGCTCAGCTCTGTGTCAGCGAGCTCGTGTCGAACGTCATCACCCACGTAGGCGTCGGCACTCCCGCCACACTGGCCGTTGCCATGAATGGACCTCGGCTGCGCATCGAGGTCCACGACCCCGATACTCGCACTCTGCCAGCCCTCCTCGACGCTGGGGAGGACGCCGTAGCCGGACGAGGGATGGCACTGGTCAGCGCAGTCACAGATCGATGGGGCGTTCAGCTCCAGGCCGATCGGAAAGTGACATGTGTGAACGATCACGTAATTCCCCGGGCCCGGCGTCACGTAATTCCCCAGGTCCTGACCTTGTTCATGTCTACTTGATCGAGGGCTTGTTTGTCT
>NZ_JBEYUY010000022.1:0-180003 GCF_040643775.1 Streptomyces sp. NPDC047081
AGACAAACAAGCCCTCGATCAAGTAGACATGAACAAGGTCAGGACCTGGGGAATTACGTGACGCCGGGCCCGGGGAATTACGTGATCGTTCACACGTAGTGCTCATTGCCGATCAACAGGGCACGGCGTCTGACCAGTCGGGTCACTCCCCGCCGCCCTCCGGCCCGCCGGAGGGGGCGTCACCCACCTTGTCCAGGAAATCGCGGACCACGCGCTCCTGAGCGGCGTCCGGCCGACCCGTGATCGCGACGGAACGCCCGTCGTAGGTGACCTCGACCTTGCGGTGCCGGTCCCTGGCGCACCATTCCTTGATCGCAGTGATCAGGACCTGTGAGGCGGGTCGCGCAATGGCCGTAGCCGTGGCAGCCCACAGCGCGACCTCGCCGGCTCCGGTGCCCTTGTGACCAGGCTCCGAGGGCTGGCCGGCGTCGGCGAACCCGACGGCCACCCCCTCCGCCTCGTGCAGTGCCGCATACAGATCACGCGTGAGCCGCTCCTGCCGCAGCGCATCCCCGCCGGCCGGCACCACGAGCCGCCAATGGCGCCCCCCGTCCTGCATTCACCACTCCTTGCTATCGGGCCGTCACGTGGGATGACTCTGGCATGAAGGTGCCGCTGGCACAGCTCGACGACCAGCGGGCAGGGCTGCATTCGGCCATCGGCGAGGGGCAGACAGGGATTTGAAATCGCCGCGGCTTCCCGCCTGATCGGCATGACTACCGGTGCGAGGGAAGACCGGCCCGAGTTCAGTCGCCTGTCTTCTTCACGTTCACCCTGCGAAGGGCGAGGACTGTGCCGTCCTCGCGGATGGAGACCGGCCCACCCCACTCATCGTCCCAGTCGGCGCGGGGCCAGGCTTTCCTCCGCTCATGAAGGGTGCTGCGCCATGCCGACACCTGTGCTCGCTCCGCCTTGTCGTCGCCGGCTCGTGTGCCCCTGGCCAGATGGCGGAAGAGATCTGCCTGGACTCCGGAGAAGGCCTCCACGTGGTCGCCGTTGAGGCGAAAGACGTGGTCGGTGCCGGCGAATTCGTCACCCAGCAGCGTGCAGGTGATGTCCTGGACGCTGCCTGCTGCCGGATGCTCGAAAGCCTCGAAGAACTCTCGGCCCTGTCGCTTCGTCAGAAGCCTTGCGGTGGCCCGGCCCGCTCCGGCGAATGCCATCAGCCCCGCGGCGTCGGTGTGGGCGAAGGTCTGCTGAAACCACGCGAACTGATCAGGCTTCACCTGGCAGCCGGGCTCGAAAGGCACGTGACGTCCCGCTTCGGCGGGGCGCTCGATCCCCGGGAACTGTTCCAGCTGGCGCGGGGATTGGTCCAAGTCCACCTCGCGGCTTCCTTCATCTCCGCTGAGGCTGAGGTCAGATCCGTGGCCTGGCGCATGCAGGGCATGGACGGTGACCGGCCCGTCGAGGGGAAGCTCGGTGCTGAAAACCAAGCCAGGCGTCTCGTTCCAGGCCCCGATGTGAACGCCGTCCACGTACGCCGCACAGGCAGCAAGCTGCGTGTGTGAGACGGACGCCCCGCTGTGGTTGCCCTTGCACGCGATCGGGAAGATCATCGACGGTTGGTCCGGCTTCCACACCTCGGCCAGGTACTGCGGACGGTAGCGGTAACCGACGCTCACGCTCTTGTTGTCCTTGTTCTCTCTTTCCGCGCTGGTCAGAGCCCATCCTGCGCGCAGGACCGTGTCCGAGTGGAGGATGGAGACGTGGTGATGCGGATACCGGCTGCGCAGGACGCGTTCGGCGAGCGTGAGAGCGAACGCCTGGCCCAGCTCCTCCGACTGAAGTGTCTTGTAGTGCTTGGCGATGCGTTTGCCCTCCCCAGAGAGCCACAGGAACGAGCCCTTCCCCGCCTGCAAGGCCTGGATGTACTTCAAGCTGCCCCAGTGCTCCGCGAGCCCGCGAGCCGCGCCGCGCTGCGTGAGCGACAGACCTCGCGCGAGGTGATGCAGCAGCGCGATGTACGGCAGCTGCACGGACGCACCCAGCTCGGAGCCGGGCAGGGCACGCAACCCTTGTTTGCGGCGCAGTTCCGGCGGCGCCTCCTTGCGGGGCCGGCCCTCCCGCTCCGCTTCCTCGGCCTGTTTCTGCTGATTCCGCTGCCGTTTCTTGTCCTCGGCGCGAGCCGCTGTTTCCACGCTGCCGATCAGTGCGTTCTTGGAATCCGCAGCGACCACAACCGAATCCAAGAGGCGTTCCAGTATCTGCGCAGCACTCAGAGCGTCTTTCACGGCAGTCCCTCCCCCTGAACACCCGGACGTACCTCTTCAGACATGAGAGTGACGTCGGCCATTCGGCAACGCCAGACGGCATTCAGGGAATGGCCAGAATCATCCGGCCGTTGCGGTAGGGAATCGGCCGTGCCCCCTGGGACGCCCACGTCACATCTCGGCGGCCTCCGCCCACGGGCCATCGCCTGCGGTGCTCCTGCCGTACGGGACAGAGGCCTTGTCATGGGGCTGATGCCCGAGAGGCACCACGGCAACCCGGGGAGGGCCCTTCCGGCAGGCCCGGTCGCACGGAATGCCATGCGGCGTCAGCTCGCGACACTGAATACGCTACTGAAAACGTTGACCCTCAGCTCTGCGGCAGTCCGCGGAGGTTGCGCATACGTGTCCCAGGTTTCGGAGAATCTGGCATGGCGGGACAGCAGCTGCACAGTCTTGGGGTCGTGCTCTCCTGACATGGCGAGCGTGGAAGTGTAAAAGCGCTTCAGCTGGTGGAAGCGCGTTCGCGGAGGGAGACCTGCCCTTTCCAGAGCCTGATGCCAGCGACGGTAAAAGTGAGACAACCGGACCGGCCGGCCATGAGCGTTCGTCACGACAAGACCGGGGCCTCCTGGTTCTATAGCCGCCCCGCTCCTCCCCTTCGCGTGGAGAAGTCCGGGTTCAGCCCCGGGCGGAGCGAAGCGCGCCAGGTGTTTTTCCAGTTGCCCGATCAGGAAGGCGTCGACGGGCAGGGTGGCAGAACTCGCCTTAGTCTTCAGCGGCGCGTCCTGTCCGCGCAGCCGCTGCTCCCTGATACGCAGGAGATTCCGCTCCCAGTCGATATGCTCCCATTTCAGCCCGAGCACTTCTCCCCGACGGAGGCCGGCACAGGAAGCCAGCCACACCGCAATTTCATAGTGCGGTTCGACCTGTCGCATTGCCGCCGCTACCGCAGCTACGCGATCGGGCGTCAGGGCCACTTCAGTGCTGCAGCAGATCTCGGGGAGTTCGACGCGGAAGACAGTGTTTACGGGTAGTGGAACGTCCTCGTCCATCATGTAGTTGATGAGGATTCGCCACGTTTTGAAAACCTGAACGACCGAGCGTGGCGACCGAAGGCTCGGGGTGTCCAGGAGGTGGTCGACGAATGCCGTGGAATCACTCCGACGCAGCGATGCTGCGGGACGGTCACCGGCGAACGGCAGGATGTGGTTGCGGAGATGCCCTTCGTACAGGTCTACCGTGCTCCTCCTTTTCCCCCGCCTCCTCTTCCTCCTGATCATCTGGGCTGCATAGAAGGAGACATTACGGCCGCGGTGCGCCCGACCTCTCTCTCCTTCCTTCTTTCCAGGCAACGAGTGTTGGTTCAGGTGATCGTGTGCTTCATGCCATTCCCTGAACGAGACGCGACGCTCCCGTCCGAGGTGATCGACGTAGCGGGCCTGCCACCGGAGCCCTCGTCCGTGATCCGCTGAAGGATAGAGGGGGCGGCCCCTGGTCCCACATTTGCAGGGAACGTCGCCGCGGTGTGGTTTCGGATATGACTTATGCCAACGATCAAACGGCAACACATTTCTCATCGTGCCTCTTGAAGGAACTCACCACTCCCGCCGCGTCAACTCAACAGCGGTGCCGAGACGTCATCGAGTCCGGACAATGAGCGCCTCGCGGTGTGGCCTGCTTGCTGTACAGCATCAGCATTTCCCGCACCCGGCCCGATTATGCACAGCTGTTCATGGCCTTCCGGTTGGCGCACCGGTGGTGTCGCTGTGTGCCAGATCGTGAACCGTCGCCCGACCCGCGGCTCCTGTCGCTGGGTATGCAGATCCGCCGCCACAGAGAGGAACGTGGTTACAGCCTGGAGGAGCTCGCAGAACGCAGCGGGCTGAGCTTTCGCGGTCTCATCTACATTGAGCATGGGCAGCGCAATCCCAGCGTTCTGACTCTCGTGGACATCGCGGTAGCACTTGATGTAGCGCCTGGTGAGCTCATCAATCACCTGGTGGACGATCGCTCTGGCAAGAAACAGCAGCGGTGAGAGCGGATCGTCAAGGGCCAATCAACGTTAGCCGGGGTCCAGCTGCAGCCGTCGTCGCGCAGAACGACTACTGCGCCCTCGCAGACTGACTGTCAGCGCTGGGTGCCGCGCCTGCTTGCGTGGCAATTGTTCTTGACGGCCGACACTACTGGACAGCCCGGTTCCTGCGGCAGCGCCGCCTCGGGCTGACTGACCGTCCTCCGACCCAGACGGCTAGGGCTGAGGTGTGCGCAGGGCGGTGCCGGTGAACGCAAGTCCGCATTCCACTGGCGGTAGGGGCGTGACCTTCGAGCGGCGTTCGGTCGCTTCCTTTCCGGTCTGCCTCCTCACCGGTGCACCTGACTGCCCTTCAGGAGGGCGGCCAGCACATCAAGCTGCGCGACGCCAGTCCAGTCGGCGCGGCCCAGCACCGACCTCTCCTCAGCTCGATCAGTTAGGGCGCCCTGCTCATCACGGCAGCCCAAAGAGGTCGGTGTGACTGCTGATAAAATTGCTAATGAATGATCATTAAGTGGCTTCTTGAGTCACCTACTTCGTGCGAGGCGTCATGGGAGTGGATCCCTCCGGCCGGCTCAAGCATTGCACTCTCGAAGGCAACATTGCCTGGCGCCTCGCGACTCCGAACGGCGCTGACGATCTTGTCGACGCAGCCACGGTGCATGCCTCGTTCGATGAGGCCTTCCGGTTCCGCCAAGAGGACTTGAAGCGAGGCATAGCTGGCTTGCGGGAGCCGCAGCTTGGCGCCGTACATGCAGTTCTTGGGCACTGGGCGTCAAGGAGGCCTCAGCCCGCTACGGTCGTCATGCCTACGGGAACGGGCAAGACCGAGACCATGGTGGCCTTGTTGGTGGCCGGGAAAGTTGAGCGCCTTCTGGTGATCGTTCCTTCCGACGCCTTGCGGGACCAGGTGGCGAAGAAGTTCGAGGGACTGGGGCTACTCCAAGCCTTCGGTAACGTCGCCGAGTCGGCACTCAAGCCGGTCGTCGGACGGGTCAAGCGCGGGATGCAAGACCCTGTTCTGGCCCACGAGTTCGCGACGCACTGCAATGTGATCGTGGCGACGCCGTCCGTCATGCAGCATTTCTCTCCAGCAGCACGGGATGCCCTGATCGAGACGTGCACCCATCTGTTCGTGGATGAGGCCCATCATGTGACCGCGCAGACTTGGCGTGAGATTCGCGATCAATTCGACGGGAAGCGCGTAGTCCAGTTCACGGCCACCCCGTTCCGCAGCGACGGCGCCGACCTCGGCGGTCGATTCGTGTTCAGCTTCTCGCTGAAGGACGCATACCAGCAGAAGTACTTCTCGAAGATCACATACGCTCCCGTGATCGACCTGTTCGACCCGGACCGAGCCATTGCGCAACGGGCCGTAGAACTACTCCGCGAGGACCTAGCCGCCGGCTACGACCACCTCCTCATGGCTCGCGTCAAACGGATCGGGCGCGCCGAGGATGTCCTGCCCCTCTACCAAGAGCTCGCCCCGGACCTGAACCCTGTCATCCTGCACAGCAAAGGCCGCAAGACGGACCTTCAAGCCGCACTGAATGCGCTGCGCGACCGAAGCAGCAAGATCGTCGTCTGTGTCGACATGCTCGGCGAAGGCTTCGACCTGCCCTCGCTCAAGATCGCGGCAATCCATGACCAGCACAAGAGCCTGGGCATCACACTGCAGTTCATCGGCAGGTTCGCACGAGTGACCGCTGGCACCACGGTGGGAACGGCGACCGTCGTCGTCAACCGCACCGAGACTCAGTTCGACGAGAACTTGAAGAAGCTGTATGCCGAGGATGCCGACTGGAATGACGTCATCGAGATCCTCTCCGCTCACGCGGTCGGCGCGCAGGAAGAACTCAGCGACTTCGAGGAGGCCTTCTCCAGCCTGCCCGAAGAGGTCTCGATCCGGAACATCGCGCCGCGGATGAGCACGGTCGTCTATCGCACCAGCACTCTGCGGTGGAAGCCCGAAGCGCTTGCGCCGTTCTTCGGCGACCGGCTGCTCACCTACCCGGTTGCCATCAACGAACGAGACCGGGTCGCCTGGCTCGTGGCACGCGAGCGGAAGCCTGTCGTTTGGGGCACGGTGAAGAGCCTGGAGGACGTCTCGCACGACCTCTACATCCTGTACTGGGACAGAACACACGGGCTGCTCTACATCAACAGCTCCAACACCAGCAGTGTTCACGAAGAACTCGCCCAAGCGGTGGCCGGCGCGGACGCCATCCGGATCAAGGGGCCGGTCGTCTACCGGATCATGGCAAAGATCCGGCGGTGTGTGCCTACCAACGTAGGGACCCTTGACGCCCGCAACCGCAGCCGCCGCTTTCAGCTTGCGGTCGGCGCCGACGTCCTCCTCGACTATCCCGAGGCCGAACGGCGCAACAAGAGCCAGACCAACATTTTCGTCAGCGGCTACGAAGGCGGCGAGCGCGTCAACGTGGGCGCCTCGCTGAAAGGGCGCGTCTGGAACTACGGCGTGGCGCACAACCTCAAACGCTGGGTCGACTGGTGCGACGAAGTCGGTGCCAAACTCACCGATACGACTGTCGATCCAGCAGACGTCCTCAAGGGATTCATTATCCCTACCGAAGTCCAGGAACGTCCCGAGCTCGTCCCGCTGGCCCTGGAGTGGCCGATCCAGTTCTTCCTCGACACCACCGAGAGCGTGGAAGTCAAGCGCGACAACTTCAGCTGGCCGGTGATCGACACCGACCTCACTATCACCACCTTCACCCGTGAAGGCCCGATCGGCTTCACCCTGCACACACCGCACTGGAGCGTCGACTACCAGATCACCGTCGCGGAAGGCCGTCTAAATTTCACGTGCGACGGCCCCGAACCAACAGTCGCGACGAGCCGCCAAGCCCAGCCCTTCAGCGAATACTTGAACCAACACGGTCTGCGGATCCTCTTCGAGGACGAGGCGATCCTGGAACCGGACATGCTCCTCATTCGCCCGGCAGGGACTGTGGCGCCGTTCAGCCCCGAACGGCTCGTGACCATCGACTGGACGGGCATCAACCTGCACAAGGAGTCCCAGGGTGCCGACCGAGACCCCACCTCCATCCAGGCACGGGCCATCCAGCATCTCCTTGGCGAGGCCGACTGGGACCTTGTTATCGACGACGATGGCGCCGGTGAAGTGGCAGACATCGTCGCGGCCCGCGTCGAGGGCAACCAACTTCATGTGAACCTCGTCCACTGCAAGTATTCGCACGGCGATGCACCTGGTGCCCGAGTCGCTGATCTGTACGAAGTGTGCGGCCAAGTCCATAAATCCACTAAGTGGAGGCACCGCCCGGGACGCCTCTTCAACAACCTGATCCGCCGCGAAGGTAACCGCCGAGAGCAAGGCCGGTCTGGACTGGAAAAGGGGACGGACCAGACCCTCTACGACCTCGCCCAGCGTGCTTCACTCCTGGAGCCGAAGTTCACCATCACCATCGTTCAGCCCGGCGTCTCCAAAACCCGGGTCTCCGAAGACCAGCTCCACCTGCTCGCCTGCGCCGAGGTATACGCGATGGATACCGCCAACAGCGCTCTCCAAGTGATCGTCCATCCCTAACCACGGGATCTAGCACATCTCCAGGGCTGCAGGACTTCTTCATCTGGGATCAGCGATACGTGAATGAGAGTCGGAGTCGGACTGGTCGCTGCACGCGGCGTAGTAAGAACGCGTTAACAGCCTGACCGTAGGAGACACAGCTCGCGGCGACGGCCGCTGCAACCTCGGAAGCGTTGGGGCGGCGTAGGCGAAACCACATTCCGGCTGCCGCATGTCACTCGCAGCCCGCCTTCAACGCCGCTGCTCGACGGCACCAATGACGCCACGTACCTCGCAAGGCCTTCAGCATCCAGCGACCAGGCACCCGCGGCATGTGGTCACCAGCAGCTCGCCGGTCGAACAGCTGAGGAATCGCGCGGCTTTGAAGTCCGTGAAGCCCAGCCGTTTCCCAGGTCGAGGGCATTGACGGCCACGCGGTCAGTGCCAAGGGTGGAGCGCGTTCACAAGGCTTCCGCACCTCGTTCCTGCAAGGCTTGACTGTACTGCTGCAACAGCCACACTTCTTTCTGTACGGCTGCCGACTGCGATGGATCCTTCTCGTCGTGCTCGCGAGCTAGGACGCCCAGGAGGTCCTGCATCCTCCGGTCGATTGAACGCCGCCTGACGGCGACGAGTTGGCCACCTGCGTAGGCTTCGTCAACGTTTCTGCGCATGATCGGCTCGGCGGTCAGCTCGGCGATCAGGGCCCGGACAGCGCCGTCGGGAGTGGCTTCGCGTACCAGAGAGAGGTACTCCTGCGGGTCCTGGACACCGTATTCGGCGCCGCCCGCTTCCATGATTGCTCGGCGCACGGCCGCATAGGGCGGAGCAGTGAACTCCTCGATCCCGTAGGCGTCGAAGGCTGGGGAGACCAGGTCGGGCCGCTGTAGGGCGATTTTGAGTAGTTCGCGCTCCGTTGCATAGACGGGGTTACGAAGATTGATCACGGGGTTGGGCTGAGTCCCGGCGTTCGCGTTCGAAGGCAGGTGCCGCGTCGTGGGAGCCTGGCTAGTACTACCGCGCGTTTCACGAGCCAGGTGGCTTACGTGCCTGACCACGAAGGTCTCGTCCAGGCTGCCGAGCATGCTGGCGAGTTGGAGCGCGACGTGGTGCTGAGTCGCCCTGTTCGTGATGCCGGCGACTGCGGGAGCAGCCTCTGCCAGGGCGGCCCTCTGCCCGGCCGTTGTCTCCAGATCGTGTCGAGTAATGATCTTACGCAGGATGAACTCGAAGAGCGGGGTGTGTGGTTCAGCAAGTTCCGTGACGGCCGCATCGCCTTTAGCGATGCGCAATGCACTGGCGCTCATCCCGTCAGGTGCGACGGTGATGTAGGAGTGAGCGGCGAACTTCTGATCGTCTGCGAGTGTGCGCAGCGCGGACTGATGAGCGTGCCCATCATGGGCGAAGGCAAAGGTGATCCGGGAGCTCCCATCACTCTTGAGGAGGCGTCGCAGGATCGGGATGTGATCAGCACCGAAAAGAGTGCCGCAGGTGGCGACGGCGGTGGAGATACCCGCCAGGTGGCAGGCCACGACGTCGGTGTAGCCGTCAACCACAACGGCGTGGTTGGTCCTGGCGATGTCCTTCTTCGCGAGGTCGATGCCAAACAGCGCTTGGGACTTCTTGTAGATCGCCGTGTCGGGCGTGTTGATGTACTTAGGGCCGTTGTCCGCTTCGCGGAGCTTGCGGGCGCCGAAGCCGACGACTTCGCCGCCGATGTTGCGAATGGGCCACATCAGACGGCCGCGGAAGCGGTCGATGGGGCCACGGCGCCCTTCCTGGGCCAAGCCGGAGAGCAGGAGTTCCTTGTCCGTGAAGCCCTTGCCGCGCAGGTAGCGCGTGAGGTGGTCCCAACCTTGGGGACTGTAGCCGACGGAGAAATACTCGGCAGCGGCCTGGTCGATACCGCGCTCGGCGAGGAATGTGCGGCCGATCGCGGCCTCGGAGGTGGTGTTGAGCTGTGTGAGGTAGAACTGCGCGGCCGCTGTGTGTGCTTCGACCAGGCGGATGCGGTCAACGTGCTGGCGGTCGCGGTGGCCTGCATCAGCGCGCAGCGCGATACCGCCGCGTGAAGCTAGCCGGTCCACGGCTTCGCCGAAGGAAAGGTGCTCCATCTTCATGATGAAGTCCAGCGCGTCACCACCGGCAAGGCACTCGAAGCAGTGATAGACGCCCTTTTCGCTGTTCACGCTGATTTGCCCGCTGTTTCCTTCACAGAAAGGGCAACTTCCACGGAATTCGTGTCCAGACTTGCGAAGTGGAACATAATCAGCGATCACGTCCCTGAGCGGAACTTCGGCTTTGAGGGCTGCAAGGTCCCTCCTGCCTAAGACTGGTTGTGCCTCAGCACGGGAGGGCGACCCGACCCGGCCGTTCCGACTTGCCTGGCTTGACCCTTCATACTGGACAGTGGCCGCTGGCCTGGCCGTTTTCCACGCGTTCCATGCGAAGGGAGCGCTACTGGCAGTGTCATCGACCAGACGGTTCGGCAACGGCAGACCGCGAGCGCGCATCCTCTGGCGCAGGGGCTCGTAAAGGTCGCCGAGCGTCAGAACCGTGGGTCCGTTCGGAATCCCCTCGCGAACAAGGCTGATGAGCTCACCCGTGAAGGAGGTACAGGCGTCGTCCTGTTGATCGAGGGGAACGACATGCGCGGGACCGTCTGCAGCCGTCCATATATAGGTTCCTCGAACATCGGCTGCCAGAGCAAGGCTGTCTGCCTGCGCAGAGAGCGTTTGAACCGCTCTGCCGGAATGACAGCAATCAAGGACCGAAATCTTCACACGCGCTGGACTGCCCAGCAAAGCGTCCCGAACGTGAGCGTAGGGCATGCCGGTCAGATCGACATGATCCGTATTGGTCTCACTCAGCGGTAAGAACAGCTCACCACGCTCGGAAAGAGTGCCATGGCCGACGAAATAGAAGAGGAAGGTGCCGTCAGTGCGCGCCGCAAGTTCGCGCAACTGGACTGCAACGTCCGGTACGTGAGCCGCGTTGTCAATCACGGTCACCTGCTCAGGAAGCCAGCCGCACAGCCTTGAGTCGATCAGCAATTGCCGCATGCGCCGAAGACTGTTCGCGGCTGCCGGCACAGGACGCTGCCGCACATCGCGATAACGGGACACGCCCAGCAGGACGGCGCATCGATCGAGCCGGCCAGTGCTCCCCTTAGTGCTCATCGAGCGTCTGCTTGATCAGGCGCAGAAGTTCCGCTTCGTCGACAAGGTCCGCACCATTACGGACAATCTGCACGGACTTCCCATCGACGGTGACACTGACGCTCTGTTCGGTGCGCCTGCTGCTGAGCCAGGACCCGAGCGATGCGACGAAGGCTGTGGCAATGCCACCAGAACCGACAGCCACACTGATCAACTCGAATGCGCCTCCGAGTTCGTCCGCTTGTGTTGGCCGACGCTCAGCCCTTACATGCCCCTGAAGATCGCGCTCACGGCGCAACCACTGCAGGAGCGAGGTGAACTCTTCGGCCGGCGCCCCGTCCTCCAGGCGTATTTCAAGTTCCACGCAGCTGCGCCCCCTTGGCTTCTTCGATCTTCCGTAGGTGAGAGCGGTGTGCGCCTTCGAGTTCGCGACCACGTCATGCACTCACTGCCGCAGGGTCACTTTAACGTTGCCAGCTGAGTCAGGGGCAGCGTCTCCTTCCGAACACCCTGCTCTCCGGCGTCCACGCGAGTGCCATCCGATGGGCGTTAACACAGCAGTTGAAGGACCGTCAAGGCGCCCCGAGCCGGAACGAACGGAACCTGGAGTGATTGGCGACGCAACCCGTCACCTTGAAGCACGGATGTCCCGATCCCTATTGCTGCGGGAAAAGAGGTCACACGGCTTCCGGCTCTGATGGCCTCAGGTGAGGTGGGTAGCCCTTGGCGCGAAGAAAGGTGTCAAGCACCAGCGCGACGATGTCTCCGTGCGGTACGCCGGTGTCGGCGTGGTAGCGGCGGATCCGACGCTGAAGCTGGAGAACCTCAGGAACGGCATAGTTGAGCTGTCCGCGTTTTGTATGCCGGTTGCCGATGACGTCCAACGTGTCCGGGTGCGGCGCAAGAGCGTCATCGGTCGGTTCGACCTCAGAGTCGAGCGCGTCGGCGATTTCACGCAGTCGGCGGGCGTAGTGGGAGGGATCAGGCACGAGAGTTGCTCCGGTCGGTTCCGGCTAGGCGACTAGTCAGCCGCCTAATGGACTATGGGAATAGTCGGCAGGGGCGGCCGCATCCTTGTAGAGGCGGCCGCCTGTGCACTGCCGTTGGGTTCAGAAGCCGCGGGTGGCGAGCCACTCGTCCAGTGCGACTGAGACGATGTCGCCGATCGGCAGGTGGTCGAGTTCGTTGTCCAGTGCGAAGCGCTTGATCCGCTTCTTCAGCCTCAGCGCGGCGGGGACTGAGGAGTCGAGGCTCTCGCGCGTGATGATGCGCTGGTTGAGGACGACGGCCGTCTCGGGAATGTCCTTGGGACGACCGGGCCCCTGAGCCCACGGGGTTCCCTCGCTCGGGGCCGCCTCCGATCGCGTGTTCCGCTCCTGGTGAGATCCCGGAACATCCGTCCTCACCGGGAAGGCGGTACTGCCTGGGACCGGAGAAGCGGCTGGCCGCACTGCAACCTCGGCGGTCGGCGACACCCCAGAGACCGTGGCGGTGTCCTGGTACAGAGCGGCCTGCGGAACCTGCTCAGTCAGTTGCGTGGACTGAACCACGGGTCCCGCGGGCTCAGCGGCTCCGACCACGAACTGCTCCGGCCCCTGCGCCGTTTGCCCCGAGAGAATCGGCTGCACCGCAGGCGCTCCTGCAATGGAGTGAGCCGGCTGCGCCGCCAGGTCGTGGACAGCGCCGCTCGATTCGATGTCGACGGTCGGCGGGACCTGGGGCTGCGGCACCTCTCGGACCGTCCCAGTCGGGTCGCCTTGCGCCGACGTCTCCGCGGGAGCCGTGGAAGGGTGCTGGGCTGGGGACTCGTCGGCGGCGGGACGGCCTTCCTCCCGGGCGGCGGCCTGTTCGGCGGCGAACTGCTCGGGCGTGAGCTCGGCGGCCGGCGGAGGGGGCGGCGGGGTCGTCTTCTTGACCCCGCCGAGGGCGCGACCGCCCGCGCGGCGGGCTGGCGGCTTCGGCCTGTCGTTCTTCTCGCTCATGCCTCGGTCAGCTCCTTCATCAGGTTGGCGTACTCGCTCAGTTCGGTCGGGATCTCGCCGAAGGCCTCCATGTAGTGCACCCAGGAGTGGATGGTGGTCTCGGCCAGCGGGAACGGCTCGTCACGGTCCGGGCCGATGCCTTCGCCCTCGGCGGGCTCCAGCAGCTGCTCCCTGGCCCGGCCGGGCAGGCTGGTGCGGTCGTCGGCCTTGACCATGACCACGTGGGCGGTGACGTCGTGGGGGTTGCGGGCGGCGGCGCGCTCGGCCTCGTCGAAGGTGGCCACGAGCTTGCGGCGCTCGATCTTGGTGGGGGCGACCGGCACGAGCAGCAGGTTCGCCTCGGTAACAGCCTCGTGGAAGATGCGGGCGCTGCCGCCGCCGGCGTCGACCACGATCGCGCCGAACTCGGCCCGCTTGGTGCGGATGTACTCGGCGATGTCGTCGAACGGGTACCGCTCGATGACCAGGTTGGCGGGGATCTCGAAGCCGGCGGCCTGGGCGACCCTGAACCAGTCGTAGGCGGACTGGCTGGTGGCGTCCGCGTCCAGCAGCAGCGTCGGCACGTCGAGGACGACCGCGTAGTAGAGGGCGATGAACCAGGCCGAGGTGGTCTTGCCGGTGCCGCCCTTGAGCATGCCGACCACGATGACGAAGGCGTCCCAGGCGCCGGCCGCAGCAGCGGCCAGGGTCTTGGTACGGGTGTTTTCACTCACGTGTGCTTGATCTCCTGAATCGGGAAAGGTGTGTGGGGTTGCGTGCGCCGGCGAGGAGGCCGACGCCGGAGGCGGCCGCATCTGGGCGGAGGAGGGCCTCGTGCTGCGCAGCTGGATCCGGGATGGTTCACCCTCGGACCCCTGACCTGCCCAACCCGGACAGGGACACCTGCGGGGGCGCTCATGACCGCTTCCGCGGGGTCCGGGCCGGGCCGTGGTTGTGCTTGGGCCGCATGCGGGTGCCCGCCAGGTGCAGGAGCCGGTAAACGCTGCCGACGGAGTAGCTGCACTCCGCAGCGAGGTCCGGCACCGTGGCGCCGGCCTCGTACCGCGCCCGCAGGGATGCCGCGAGCTTCATCCGCCGCGCGGCATGGGCTGCGGAACGGATGCGCAGTGTCTGCTGGGTGGTGCGGGGCGTGCCCCCGGCCTCGATCAGCAGCCGCCGCGCGGCACGTCGCGTCACGGACCCCGCCACGGCCAACTCTTCGAGCGTGGCGCCCTGTTGCTCGTAGAGGCGGCGCAGACGAGCCGCGAGATTGCGGCGGGCCTGCCCGTCGCGCAGCCTGCGCGTCTGCCACGAGGTGCGCATCACGGTCCCGGCCTCGCGCAGCCGGTTGAGGACCGTGCCGTACGACAGACCGCTCGTGGCGACGAGTTCGGCGACCGTGGCGCCCAACTCGTACTGCTCACGCAGGCCTTGAGGAGTGACCGATTCACTCTCGACATCGGCGAGTGGAGGCTGTGGAGTCACGTGGCGGAGTTCCATTCCCTGAGGGCTTCGGCATGGGCAGCGGCCAGCTCGTCGTAACTGCGCTGGTCAGCAGGGGTGATGAGAATCAGTCGGCCATCGGTGGCCAGGCGCCAATCGGCCGCAGTCCGACCGGTGACCGGGTCGAGGACGCTCCCGCCCGGCGTCTGCCACGCGGACGGGAATTCATCGGGCCGCGGTGCCGGGACCAGGACCTGGCGCCCGTCGCGGACGATCACAATGGCCTTGCTGCGGTGCTCCGCGAACCGGTCCAGCGCCTCCCGGTACGCCGCCCGCTCGACCGCATGCAGAGTCCTGCGCCGGACCGCGACGCCCGCTGTGCCGTAGCACTGGGCGATGCTGTCCCAGCCCTCAGCCGGCCGTGCACCCAGTTCCATGGCGGCGTCCTGAGAGCCGTTGCCGAAGCCCTCCACGGCACGGGGAGCGAGCGTCCACGTCTCGCCGTCGTGGTGCACCAGACCGTGGTTGGCCAGGCGCCGCAACGTCCGATAGGCAGTGGCGCGGGACACGGAGGCCGTACCGACAAGCTCGCTAACCGTCTGAGCAGGCCGGACGTGCAGCGCACCGATGATCATGAGGGCGGAGCTGCCGAGACCTCGGTGGGCGAAGGCGTCGTGTCCCATCAGGCGGGCGATGACGGTGGAGTCGATGTCGGCCGTCATGGCCGTCTCAGGGGTGGTCCACTCCTCAAGTGCCAGGTCGGGGGGGTACTGAGTGGTCCAGAAACGAGACAGCGAACCGCAGGCACGGCCACCGGTACTGCTGTCGTGGTCGAGGTACCAGGTGGAGCCCTCCCGGCCATGCCCGACCCGCAGCCGCCGCAGCCAGCCCCCAGGCTTGAGGACGGTCTCGTAGACCACGCGCAGCGTTGTCCGTGAGATCCCCGCTTCCTCCGCGGTCTGCCGCTCGCTGGCGTGATGCAGCGGGCCACCGGCAATTTCGGCGAAGTTCAGATGCGCCCGCAGCACCCGCAGCGCGGTCCGTCCCCGCTCGCCGCGCCAGGGCGCGGTCTCGATGCGGTCCCGCAGGGCGGCAAGAACCTCGTAGGCGTGGTGACGTGAAGCCGGCACTCGCGTTCCGGCGACCACAGCCGTCGCGCTGGCCCACACCCGCCGGATGTAGTCCAGGGCGCGTGCCTGCCCTGAGCGCAGGGCGATGTGCCGGGCGTGCCGGCCGCCCTCGTGGTCGGGGTGCAGCAGCAGCCGGGTCAGCTCGTCGATGCTGCCGCCGGCCCGGGCGACATGGCAGGCGATGGCCGCTGTGACGCGGTGTCCGTGCTCGGCCGCGCCCTGCCGGTCCTGGCGCACGGCCACGATGCGGCCGTCGGAACCGAGCCTGCTGTAACTGCCCGTCGCGTACCGGCCGGTGAGATCCCCGAGCAGGACGAGTTCGGCCGCAGCCGGACGAAGGTGGTGAAGGCCCAGTCGGCCGAACGGGTGAGGGATCTGCCGCTGTGGTTCTGCCTGATGACTGTGGTGTGGCACGGTGAGGTCGTCTCGCAAAGACAAGGGCGCCACCCAGGCCCGCTAAAACCACGGGTGATGCCCGGAACCGACCTCCGATCGGTGCCAGCGATGCCTCCAGGATTGCCGTCCTGGAGGCATTCGTATGCCTGGCCCCGCTCTGGAGGCAGGCGTCCCCATCGCAACTCGACCAAGGCAGGAGCGGAGCGCCGTCGAGGTCGCCGCTCCTGATCCATCCCGGCCAACTCGGGTCTCCCAGAAGCAGCTTGCAGAGGCGCTGCCTCTGACTGCCTCTGAACGACCCGGGTCGTACCGGGGTCGAATCAGAGCGTTTTCCTCTGACTGCCTCCGATCGCCTCTGTAACCCGTCCTAGCAGGTCACAGCCGCTTTAACCCTCATAAGCCCAGGCCAGAAGGGGTGCGGCAGATTTACTGGGAGTCCAAGGAGAATCTGTACGCCTACGCCACCGCACCGGACGCGTTCCACCACAAGGCGTGGGCCACGCTCAACCGCAAGGAGCGCGACGGCAAGCTGCGCGGGCAGGTGGGGATCTGGCACGAGGCGTACATCGTGCCGGAGGGGTCGTACGAGGCGATCTACGGCGACATGCCGGCCTTCGGTCTCGCGGCCGCGCACGGGCAGATCCCGCTGGAGAAGCGGGGCAGGTACGCCAAGGACCGGTTCGCGCACCGGTCGCAGCAGGAGGCACCGGCCGAGCAGGCGGGCTGACCGGGAGGGACCAGGGGGGATCGGGGGAGCGGGGAGGGCCTGCCGCGGCGTCGGGGCCGGCTCTCCCCGCCGACGTCCCGTGGGGTGGTCCGGTGTGTCAGCCGGTGCGGCGCAGGGCCTCCGAGAGGCGGGCCGCGGCGTCGATGACCGCCTGGGCGTGCATCCGGCCCGGGTGGCGGGTCAGGCGCTCGATGGGGCCGGAGACCGAGACGGCGGCCACCACGCGGTTGGAGGGGCCGCGCACGGGCGCGGAGACGGACGCGACGCCCGGCTCGCGCTCGCCGATGGACTGGGCCCAGCCGCGGCGGCGTACGCCCGAGAGCGCGGTGGCGGTGAAGCGGGCGCCCTGCAGGCCCCGGTGCAGGCGCTCCGGCTCCTCCCAGGCCATCAGGATCTGCGCGGAGGAGCCGGCCTTCATGGTGAGCGTCGAGCCGACCGGGACGGTGTCCCGAAGTCCGGACAGGCGCTCCGCGGCGGCGACGCAGATGCGCATGTCGCCCTGGCGGCGGTAGAGCTGGGCGCTCTCGCCCGTGACGTCCCGCAGGTGCGTGAGCACCGGGCCCGCGGTCGCGAGCAGGCGGTCCTCGCCGGCCGCCGCGGCCAGCTCCGCGAGACGGGGGCCGAGAATGAAACGGCCCTGCATGTCACGTGCCACCATGCGGTGGTGCTCCAGGGCCACGGCCAGTCGGTGGGCCGTTGGTCGTGCCAGTCCGGTGGCCGCCACCAATCCTGCGAGCGTGGCGGGCCCGGACTCCAGGGCGCTCAGGACAAGGGCTGCCTTGTCCAGAACGCCGACGCCGCTACTGTTGTCCATGCAACGATACTCACGTCTCACTCTGTGAAACGCAAGTTCATTTTTCCGTGAGACGCGCAACCCTTGTATGCACAGCGGCCCGAAGACCGACGGGCCTGGCGGCGGGTGCCCGGGAACAGGGGCCGAGGGCGTCGCCTCCACAAGATCTCTAGTTGGGCCGGCGCAGCTTTGCCGGCCGGAGGGAAAGCGATGGGTAGGACACTCGCGGAGAAGGTCTGGGACGACCATGTCGTCCGGCGCGCCGAGGGCGAGCCCGACCTCCTCTTCATCGATCTGCACCTCCTGCACGAGGTGACCAGCCCGCAGGCCTTCGACGGTCTGCGCAAGAGCGGCCGCAAGGTGCGCCGCCTGGACCTCACCATCGCGACCGAGGACCACAACACCCCGACCCTCGACATCGACAAGCCGATCGCCGACCCGGTCTCCCGCATCCAGCTGGAGACGCTGCGCAAGAACGCCGCCGAGTTCGGCGTGCGCCTGCACTCGCTGGGCGACGTCGAGCAGGGCGTCGTGCACGTGGTCGGCCCGCAGCTGGGTCTGACCCAGCCCGGCATGACGGTCGTGTGCGGCGACTCCCACACCTCCACGCACGGCGCGTTCGGCGGTCTGGCCTTCGGTATCGGCACCTCCCAGGTCGAGCACGTGCTGGCCACCCAGACGCTGCCGCTGGTCCGCCCGAAGACCATGGCCATCACGGTCAACGGCGAACTGCCCGAGGGCGTCACCGCCAAGGACCTGATCCTCGCGATCATCGCCCGGATCGGCACCGGCGGCGGCCAGGGCTACGTCCTGGAGTACCGGGGCTCGGCCATCGAGAAACTCTCGATGGAGGCCCGCATGACCATCTGCAACATGTCGATCGAGGCCGGTGCCCGCGCGGGCATGGTCGCCCCCGACGAGACCACCTTCGAGTACCTCAAGGGCCGCCCGCACGCCCCCAAGGGCGAGGACTGGGACGCGGCCGTCGCGTACTGGAAGACCCTCAAGACGGACGAGGACGCCGAGTTCGACGCCGAGGTCGTCATCGAGGCCGCCGAACTGTCGCCGTTCGTCACCTGGGGCACCAACCCCGGTCAGGGCGCGCCGCTTTCGGCCGCCGTCCCCGACCCGGCTTCGTACGAAGACGCATCGGAGCGCCTCGCCGCCGAAAAGGCCCTGGAATACATGGGGTTGGAGGCCGGCCAGCCGCTGCGCTCCATCAAGGTGGACACCGTCTTCGTAGGTTCGTGCACCAACGGCCGCATCGAGGACCTGCGCGCCGCGGCCGAGCTCGTCAAGGGCCGCAAAGTCGCCGACGGCGTACGGATGCTGGTCGTCCCGGGCTCCGCGCGCGTCGGTCTGCAGGCCGTCTCCGAGGGCCTGGACGTCGTCTTCAAGGAGGCCGGCGCCGAATGGCGGCACGCGGGCTGCTCGATGTGTCTGGGCATGAACCCGGACCAGCTGGCCCCGGGTGAGCGCTCCGCGTCCACCTCCAACCGCAACTTCGAGGGCAGGCAGGGCAAGGGCGGCCGTACGCACCTGGTCTCGCCGCAGGTCGCCGCGGCCACGGCCGTGCTGGGCCACCTCGCCTCGCCCGCCGACCTCGCCGACGTCCCCGCTGGAGTCTGATCAGTCATGGAAGCATTCACCAAGCACACCGGCCGGGCCGTCCCGCTGCGCCGCTCGAACGTCGACACCGACCAGATCATCCCTGCTCACTGGCTCAAGAAGGTGACCCGGGACGGTTTCGAGGACGGGCTGTTCGAGGCCTGGCGCAAGGACGAGAACTTCATCCTCAACCGGCCCGAGCGCAAGGGCGCCACGGTCCTGGTCGCGGGTCCCGACTTCGGCACCGGCTCCTCCCGTGAGCACGCCGTGTGGGCGCTGCAGAACTACGGCTTCAAGACCGTCATCTCCTCCCGCTTCGCCGACATCTTCCGCGGCAACTCGCTCAAGAACGGCCTGCTCACGGTCGTTCTGGACCAGAAGATCGTGGAAGCGCTGCAGGAGCTCAGCGAGAACGACCCGCAGGCCGAGATCACGGTCGACCTTCAGGCCCGCGAGGTGCTCGCCGAGGGCATCACCGCGAGCTTCGAGCTGGACGAGAACTCCCGCTGGCGGCTGCTGAACGGGCTGGACGACATCTCCATCACCCTCCAGAACGAGGCCGACATCGCGACCTACGAGGCCAAGCGCCCCTCGTTCAAGCCGAAGACGCTCCAGGCGTGACGGCAACCCTCCTCCGGAGCAACTGAACAGGTCGAGATTCGGCCACCGACACCCCCGCCTGTACCCCCGATCAGCCCGATCGGGGGTACAGCCGTGTCTGCGGACGAATGTCTTCGCACAGGCACTGGCTTTCGTTCAACTTCCCACGTTACAAAGGGTGTTGCGGGGGTACGCGGATGCAGTGACCGTGGCTTTCGCACACGCGTGGAAGGCCGTTTGAGGGCACAGTTGCTACCCCCGCAGGCGACAACTCGCCCCAGATGGCACAATCTGTGCATGGAACACGACGGCCAACTCGAGCTCTATGCGGCAGTCGCGGTCCAGCTCAAGGAAGCGCACACAAGAGTGCGCGCACTGCAAGTCCCGGAGGGCGTACGGATGGCGCTGACCCGGAAGCTGCTGGTCATTACGGCCGCGGCCAAGCACGATCTCGCCGACGCGGCAAGGCGACTGGAGGCGTTCACCGCGGACCTCGACGAGGGTCGAATCCCCGATGAGGACCGCTGAACGCAGCCGAGACAGCCGAGTTCGTTGCGGCGCATGGGTGATAAGCCCGTTTCGTGTTTGATTTGCGGTATATATCTGCCTAACGTGCGAAAAAGCTTGAACACTTTCGTTCTGGCAATGTCTCCGAAGGGGAAGACGTGAACAAGGCGCAGCTCGTAGAAGCGATTGCCGACAAGGTCGGTGGCCGTCAGCAGGCCGCCGAGGCCGTCGACGCGGTCCTGGACGCCATCGTCCGCGCGACCGTCGCGGGGGACCGGGTCTCGGTCACCGGCTTCGGTTCGTTCGAGAAGGTCGACCGGCCGGCCCGCTACGCCCGCAACCCCCAGACGGGCGAGCGGGTTCGGGTCAAGAAGACCTCCGTTCCGCGCTTCCGCGCGGGCCAGGGCTTCAAGGACCTGGTGAGCGGCTCGAAGAAGCTCCCGCGCGGCGGCGAGGTCGCCGTGAAGAAGGCGCCCAAGGGCAGCCTGTCCGGCGGGGCGACGGCGACGGTGAAGAAGGCCGCCGCGAAGAAGGCCGCCCCGGCGAAGAAGGCGACGGCCGCGGCGAAGAAGACCACCGCCAAGAAGACGACGGCCAAGAAGACCACGGCCACCGCCAAGAAGGCGACCGCGAAGAAGACCACGGCCAAGAAGGCCACCGGCGCCGCCAAGACCACCGCGGCGAAGAAGACCACGGCCAAGAAGGCGACGGCCAAGAAGGCCCCGGCGAAGAAGGCGACCGCCAAGAAGGCGCCCGCCAAGAAGTCGACGGCTCGCACCACCACCGCCAAGAAGGCCACCGCCCGCAAGAGGTAAGGGCACAGGGGTACTCACGCGCCGGGCCGGACTCCGCATCGGAGTCCGGCCCGCGGCGTGTGCAAGGGCGGTTACAGGCCTTGAGAAGCCACCCGTTACAGCGTCTGAAGCGTCACGAGGATGATCCGCAGACCGCCGCCCCCGCCCTCCGTCTCGATACGCACCCGCTGACCGGGCCGGAGCAGCCGCAGACCGCCCGCGTCGAACGCCGCCGCGTCGAAGGGCACGGGAGTGCCGTCGTCCAGCAGCACCTGCCCGCTGCGGGTTTCGGGATCGTACGTGTACGCGGTCGCCTGCATGCCCGGCAGCCTACTGCCCCGGGATCAGCAACTGCGCGGCCACGGCGGCCGTCCGGGCGCCCACTCCGAGCGCGAGGGCCGCGCGCAGATCCTCGCCGGTGTCCACGTCCTGTCGTACCGAATCCACCGCGGTCAGGCGGAGTTCCACCGCCCCGGACGCGCGATGGCGGGCGCGGGAATCCGGGCCGAATGCCGGGAGCAATTCCAGGCCCGGGGTCGCGGCCAGCAGAGTGGTGCCGATTGCGGCCGCGTCGGGGAGAAAAGCGCGGGGGAATTCCGTGGCCGCGTCCAGGACCCGGGACAATTCCAGGGGGCGCAGGGCCGGGAGATCCGCGTTCAGGGCGGCCACGGCGCATTCCGGGCGCTCGGCGCGTACGACCGCCGCTCCGTGCGCCAGTGCCGCGTTGAGGCCGCCGGAGGGCTCGTCGGCCACGATCCGGGCGCCCAGCGCGGCCAGCTCACGGCCTGCGAGGGCGTCGTCCGTGACTACTGCCACATCCTTCACCGCGGGGCAGGCCAGCGCCGCTGCCACGGTGTCCTGCGCGAAGGCGAGGGCCAGGCCGGGGCGCACCCCGTCGTGCGCGGTGTCCGAGAGCCTGCTCTTGGCCCGCGCCAGGGGTTTCAGGGGTATGACCAACGTCCACTGCACGAGCGTTCCGTCCCTCTCTTGTCGCGGCCATTGTCACTCAGCCGTCACCTCGGCCATCTGGCGGTCGCGCCGTCGAGGCGTACGGTGTTCTCGACAGACCGGCGGCCTGGGGCGACACTTGTGCGGCCCCACTGACCGATGTCCTTGACGCCTAGAGAAAGGTGCGCGCGTGCCCCGCCGCAGAGTCGGATTCTGGTACCGCTTCGCCGCGGTGCTCTGCAAACCGCCGCTGGTGGTTCTGATCAAGCGGGACTGGCGCGGAATGGAGCACATTCCGGCCGAGGGCGGATTTATCACCGCGGTGAACCACAATTCCCACGTGGACCCCTTCGCGTACGCGCACTATCAGTACAACACCGGGCGGGTTCCGCGATTCCTCGCGAAGAGCGGACTTTTCAAGAAGGGATTCGTCGGCGCCGCGATGCGCGGCACCGGACAGATCCCCGTCTACCGCGAGTCCACCGACGCGCTCAGCGCCTTCCGGGCCGCCGTGGACGCAGTGGAGCGCGGCGAATGCGTGGTGTTCTACCCAGAGGGAACGATCACCCGCGACCCCGACGGCTGGCCCATGACCGCCAAGACCGGTGCCGCCCGCGTCGCCCTGCAGACCAAGTGCCCGGTGATCCCCATCGCCCAGTGGGGCGCCAACGAACTCCTGCCGCCGTACAGCAAGAAGGCGTACATCCTGCCGCGCAAGACCCACCACGTCCTGGCCGGCCCGCCGGTGGACCTCTCGCGCTTCTACGGCAAGGAGATGTCCGCGGAGGTCCTCAAGGAGGCCACCGAGGTCATCATGGCCGCCGTCACCCGCCAGCTGGAGGACATCCGCGGCGAGAAGGCGCCCGAGACGCCCTACGACCCGCGCCGCGAGCGGATCGAGCAGCGCCGCAGGACCCAGGCACAGACGCAGGAGAAGGAACAGCAGGAAGAGGGGCAGGGCACGTGAGCAAGCCCGTCAAGGCGGCGGTGTTCAGCGCCGGTTCGTGGGGTACGGCGTTCGGGATGGTGCTGGCCGACGCGGGGTGCGAGGTCACCCTGTGGGCGCGGCGCGCGGAGGTGGCCGAGGCCGTCAACTCCGGCCGTACGAACCCCGACTACCTGCCCGGCGTCGAACTCCCGGCCAACCTGCGGGCCACCACCGACCCCGCCGAGGCCGCCGCGGGCGCGGACTTCACGATCCTGTCGGTGCCGTCCCAGACCATGCGCGCGAACCTCGCCGAATGGACGCCGCTGCTCGCGCCCGACACCATCCTCGTCTCCCTCATGAAGGGCGTCGAACTCGGCTCCACCATGCGGATGAGCGAGGTGATCGAGGACGTCGCCAAGGTCGGCGCCGACCGCATCGCCGTCGTCACCGGACCCAACCTCGCCCGGGAGATCGCCGCCCGGATGCCGGCCGCCGCGGTGGTCGCGTGCACCGACGAGGCGGTGGCCCAGCGGCTCCAGGCGGCCTGCCACACGCCGTACTTCAGGCCGTACACCAACACCGACGTGGTCGGCTGCGAGCTCGGCGGCGCCGTGAAGAACGTCATCGGGCTCGCTGTCGGCATCGCGGACGGCATGGGGCTCGGCGACAACGCGAAGGGCTCGCTCATCACGCGCGGCCTCGCGGAGACCACCCGGCTCGGCATCGCGCTCGGCGCCGACCCGCTGACCTTCTCCGGACTCGCGGGCCTCGGCGACCTGGTGGCGACCTGCTCCTCGCCGCTGTCCCGCAACCACACCTTCGGCACCAACCTCGGCAAGGGCATGACCCTGGAGGAGACCATCGCGGTCACCAAGCAGACCGCCGAGGGCGTCAAGTCCTGTGAGTCCGTTGCGGACTTGGCCCGTCGGCACGGCGTGGAGATGCCGATCACCGAGACGGTCGTGGACATCGTGCACGAGGGCAAGCCTCCGGTGGTCGCCCTCAAGGAGCTGATGTCGCGCAGCGCGAAGCCCGAACGACGCTGAGCGACGCCGTTCTCCCGTGCGGGGCGGTCGCTGTATCAGCGCACTACCAACGGGTACTCTCAACGCGATATGAGCACCGAGAACCTCTCCCAGAGCCCTGAGCAGCCCGCCCGCAAGCCGCGCGTGGCCGTCGTGTTCGGCGGCCGCAGCTCCGAACACGGGATCTCCGTGGTCACCGCCGGCGCCGTACTGCGTGCCATCGACCGGACGAAGTACGACGTCCTGCCGATCGGCATCACCCGGGAAGGCCGCTGGATGCTCACGGCCGACGAACCCGAGCGCATGGCGATCGCCGACCGCCGCACGCCCGAGGTCGACGACCTCGCGGAGTCCAGCGAGGGCGGCGTGGTGCTCCCCGTCGACCCGGCGAACCGCGAAGTCGTCTACAGCGAACCGGGATCGGTGCCCAAGGCGCTCGGCGAGATCGACGTCGTCTTCCCGGTGCTGCACGGCCCGTACGGCGAGGACGGCACCCTGCAGGGCCTGCTGGAGCTCTCCGGTGTCCCCTACGTGGGCTCGGGCGTGCTCGCCTCGGCCGTCGGCCAGGACAAGGAGTACATGAAGCGGGTGTTCACCTCCTTCGGGCTCAAGGTCGGCCCGTACGTGGTGATCCGGCCGCGCGAGTGGGAGCTGGACGAGTCGGCCGCCCGCAAGAAGATCGTCGACCTGGCCGGCGACCACGGCTGGCCGCTGTTCGTGAAGCCGGCGCGCGCGGGTTCCTCGATCGGCATCACCAAGGTCGACGACCTGTCCGGGCTCGACGAGGCGATCGCCGAGGCGCAGCGGCACGACCCGAAGATCCTGGTCGAGGCGGCGCTCAGGGGCCGCGAGATCGAGTGCGGGGTGCTGGAGTTCGAGGACGGCCCGCGGGCCAGCGTCCCCTCGGAGATCCCGCCGGCCCAGGCGCACGCGTACTACGACTTCGAGGCCAAGTACATCGACTCGACCCCGGGCATCGTCCCGGCGCCGCTCACCCCGGAGGAGACCGCCGAGGTGCAGCGCCTCGCGGTGGACGCCTTCGAGGCCGCGTCCTGCGAGGGCCTGGTCCGCGCGGACTTCTTCCTCACCGAGGACGGCGACTTCGTCATCAACGAGATCAACACGATGCCGGGCATGACCCCGATCTCGATGTACCCGCAGATGTGGGCGGCGAGCGGGATCAGCTATCCGGAACTGGTGGACCGCCTCATCCAGGCGGCGCTGCGCAGGTCAACGGGTTTGCGCTGACCGACCCAGGGGCGCGGGCCGTATCAATATGCGGCTCCGCCGCGTGCGCGCGACCAGCCCCCAGCGGTCCGCAGCCGACGCACGACCTCTCCGGCCATGGCGACTAGTCGGCAATACCCGCCGGGATCGCTTTCTTCACGGCGGGCGCCAGATCCACCAACGGCGCCATCCCGTCTGCCGTGCGGTCCTTCGGGATGCTCACCTCGACGTACGCCTTGCGCAGGGTCGTCGTGAAGCGGAACGACCCGTCGCTCTGCTTCTCCAGCAGCCAGCCCACGCCGTTGACCTCGACGCCGTCGGCCTCCGGGTCGCTCATCTTCGCGGGCCGCTCGACACCGCAGCGCAGTATGATCGCCGGGTTCCCCCAGCCCGCGGTCAGCGCGGACGCGGGCTCGGGATCCCGGCGGCCTTGACCGTCGACCTTGGCCGGCACCGCCTTGTCCAGGTTCCGGCACAGCTCGGCGACCTTCGTACCCGGCGAGGGAACCGCGGCCCGGGCACTGTCGTCTGCTGATGAGCAGCCCGCGACCGTGATCAGCAGGGCGAGCACGGGCAGGCCGGTGAGCCGGTGACTGAAGAAGTTCACCGGCCAAGGGTAGACGGGGGCTACAGATGCACGACCGGGCAGGTCAGGGTGCGGGTGATGCCGTCCACTTGCTGGACCTTCGCGACCACCATGCGGCCGAGGTCGTCCACGGTGTCGGCCTGCGCCCGCACGATCACGTCATAGGGTCCTGTCACGTCCTCGGCCTGGATCACCCCAGGAATCTTGCTGATCGTCTCGGCGACGGTCGACGCTTTGCCGACCTCCGTCTGGATCAGGATGTACGCCTGTACCACGGAACCTCCAGGGCGGCCACGAGGATCATGTGGGGAAAAGGAACGCCACGGTATCGCGTCGCCGCTCACCGCGGGGAGACCCGGGGCCCCCGCGCCGGGGTGCCGGTACGACACGGGTTGACGGATGTCTCGACCGTATCGAGGACACTGGTGACGCGCGACCGGGCACGGCAAGGGACAGAAGGGGAGCAAGGGCAATGAAGGGCACTGTTGGTGAGCTCGGGGAGTTCGGGCTCATCAGGGAGCTCACCTCCCGTCTCACCACCACCTCGGCGGTCCGGGTCGGCCCGGGCGACGACGCCGCGGTGGTCGCCGCGCCCGACCGACGGGTCGTGGCCTCCACCGACATCCTCCTGGAGGGCCGGCACTTCCGCCGCGACTGGTCCACGGCCTACGACGTGGGCCGCAAGGCCGCCGCCCAGAACCTCGCGGACATCGCCGCCATGGGCGCCGTACCGACCGCCCTGCTGCTCGGCCTGGTCGTCCCCGCCGAACTCCCGGTGACCTGGCCCAGCGAGCTGATGGACGGCCTGCGCGACGAGTGCCAGGTGGCGGGCGCGTCGGTCGTGGGCGGTGATGTCGTACGAGGCGACACGATCATGGTGTCGATCACCGCGCTCGGCGATCTGCGCAACCAGGAGCCGATCACCCGGGCCGGCGCCCAGCCCGGCGACCTCGTCGCGGTGACCGGCTGGCTGGGCTGGTCGGCCGCCGGATACGCGGTGCTCTCCCGCGGCTTCCGCTCGCCGCGCGCGTTCGTCGAGGCGCACCGGCGCCCCGAGCCGCCGTATCACGCGGGTCCTGCGGCGGCCGGGCTCGGCGCGACCGCGATGTGCGACGTCAGCGACGGGCTGATCGCCGACCTCGGGCACATCGCCGAGGCCAGCAAGGTCCGCATCGACATCCGCTCCGGCGCGATCGACATCCCCTCCCAGATGAACGACATCGGGCAGGCCGTCGGCGTCGACCCGATGCAGTGGGTGCTGACCGGGGGAGAGGACCACGCGATCGTGGCGACCTTCCCGCCGGACGTGAAGCTGCCGGCCCGCTGGAAGGTGATCGGCGAGGTGCTCAACCCGTCCGCCCTGCCCCAGGTGACGGTCGACGGGGCGCCGTGGACGAGCAAGGGCGGCTGGGACCACTTCGGGGACATCGAGTCGTGAACGCCCCGCCGAGGGTGCTGGCGGTCGCGGGCTCCGACTCCGGTGGAGGGGCCGGAATCCAGGCCGACTTGAAGACCATGCTCGCGCTCGGTGTGCACGGCATGAGCGTGATCACGGCGGTCACGGCCCAGAACTCCCTTGGAGTGCAGGGGGCTTGGCCGTTGCCGGTGGAGGCGGTGCGGGCCCAGTACCGCAGTGTCGTCGACGACATCGGCGTACAGGCGGTCAAGACGGGGATGCTGGCGTCCGCCGAACTCGTCGACGCGGTGGCCGAGTTGATCGCCGGGACGGACGCTCCGGTGGTCGTCGACCCCGTGGGCGTCTCCAAGCACGGGGACTCGCTGCTGGCCGCGGAGGCGCTGGACTCCGTACGCCGGCGCCTGCTTCCGGCCGCCACCGTCGCCACGCCGAACCTCGACGAGGTGGCCCAACTCACCGGCGTACAGGTCGAGTCGGAGGAGCAGCTGAAGGAGGCCGCGGCGGCCGTGCTGGCGTACGGGCCGAAGTGGGTGCTCGTCAAGGGCGGTCATCTCACCGGTGACGCGGTCGACTTGCTCACCGACGGCGGTGAGGAGCACTGGTTCCGCGCCCCACGTCTCGACAACCGGCACACGCACGGCACGGGCTGCACCCTCGCGTCCGCGATCGCGTCGCAGCTGGCGAAGGGGCAGTCCGTGCCGGAGGCGGTGGCGGCGGCCAAGGAGTACGTCACCGGGGCGATCGCCGCCGGGTTCGCGCTCGGCGGCGGGATCGGGCCCGTGGACCACGGCTGGGCCCTTATGCGGGGTACTCGGGGAGCTTGATGTTGGTCGCCGACTTCTCGGTGATCTTCTTGAAGAAGGCGGCCAGCGGGCGTGAGGCGAGCAGCCGGTACATGCGGTCCCGGCTGCGAATGCGCCGCTCGGTGGGCGGCGCGAAGAACGGGCCCGCGTTGCCCGAGGTCTTCTGGCAGCCCTTCGCGAAGTCGGTGATCCGGGCCTCGTACGCGGCGAACGCCGTACGGTGGTCCCCGCCCGCGAGGGCCAGTTCACCGGCGAGGACGTACGCGCCGACGATCGCCACGCCCGTCCCCATGCCGCCCATGGTCGCCCCGTGGCCCGCGTCCCCGAGGAGCGCCACGCGCCCCTTGGTGAGCCGGTCGACGTGGATCTGGGCGATCGCGTCGAAGTAGAGGTCATCGGTCTCTTCGAGGGCCTTGAGGACGTTCGGCCCCTCCCAGCCCATCCCCGCGAAGCGCTCGGCGAGGATCCGCTTCTGTCCCGCGATGTCCCGGCGGTCGTACGACAGCGGTTCGGAGCGGAAGACCAGCAGCGCGCCCGCGCGGTCCGGGTCGCCGTCGTAGTTGCCGATCATGATCGCGCGGCCGGGCTCGCTGTAGGTGCGGCCGGTGCGGTCCAGGCCCAGGTGGTTGGGGACCTCGAAGCCGGCCACGTAGTGGTCGAAGAAGCGCAGGTAGCGCGATTCGTCGCCGAAGGCCAAAGCGCGGGTGTTCGAGTGCAGGCCGTCCGCGCCGATCACCAGGTCGAAGCGGCGTGCGGGGCCGTTCTCGAAGGTGACGTCGACGCCGTCGGCCGTGTCGGTGAGCGTGGTGATCGAGTCGCCGAACACGTACTCGACCCGATCCCGTGTCCGCTCGTACATGATCCGAGCGAGCTCGCCCCGGAAGATCTCGACGTCGCCGCTCATCATCTCCGAGGGCAGGTCCACCTTCGGGGAGTCGTCCGCGTCGACGACGATCTGGCGGCCCATGTGGGTCTGGCGGGCGTGGATCTCGTCCCAGATGCCCATGGCGGTCAGGACGGTGCGGTGGACGTGGCCGCGGAAGTCGACCGCGAAGCCGCCGCCGCGGAGTTGGGGCGCCTTCTCGACGACGGTGACTCGGGCGCCGTGGCGGAGCAGGTTGAGGGCGAGGGCGGGGCCCGCGACGCTGGCGCCGGAGATGAGGACGTTCAGGTGGTCGAGGCTCTGAGCGTTCGTCGTGCTCGGTGTCTTCGCGGTGCTCGGTGTCTTCGTCATGGGTCGAGCTTCGGCGCCGGCGCTGACCGTTCTCCTACCGTTCGCTGACCGCCGCTGACCGCAGGCTCCGGCCCTGCTCGAAGGCCTGGTCATAGGCCTGGGGCGACAGCTTTGCGCGTACGTCCCGCTCCACTCGTACGACATCGGGGTCGCCCTCGACCCGGCCGCCCCGCAGGCCCGCCCCGGCGCCGAGCAGGACGGCGGCCCGCCGTGGGGACTCGGCGACCTCGGCCAACGCCTCGGCGGTGTCGGCGAGTTCGAGGTCTCCGGGGCCCTCGGTGGCGAGCTCGGCGGCCTGCCGGAACCAGTCGCGGGCCAGTTCCACGTCCCCCTCGGCGACGGCCGTGCGGCCGAGCCCGATGAAGATCCGCACGCTCTCGCCGACACTGAACCAGTTGGCGGCGCACGCCTCCAGGGCGTTCTCGTACTCCACGCGCGCGCGTGCCGTGTCCCCGGTCAGCCGGGCCGTGTCGGCGAGACCGCGCCGGGCGCCCGCCACCTTGTCGGGCAGACCGGCGGAGCGCGCGAGCGTCAGCGCCTGCCCGAAGTGGGCGGCCGCGTCGGCCGCGTCGCCCTGGTGGAGCAGTACGGTGCCCCGGGTGCGCAGCAGATCGGCGGTCTCCTCCGGGGCGGCCAGCTCCCGGACGTGCACGAGCCCTTCGTCGAGGAGCTCCAGCGCGCGGCGCGAGTCCCCGCGCGCGTGGCTGAACATCCCCAGCGGCTCCAGGCAGTTGGCCATGCCCCAGCGGTCGCCGGTGGCCCGGAAGCCCTCCAGCGCCCGCGCGAAGCACTCCTCCGACTCCAGAGGCCGGCCCCTGAACTGCGCCTGGAACCCCCGGCCGACGTCGAGCAGCGCACGCGTCCAGGGGGAGCCGCCGGCCAGGGCCTCGGCCTGCTCGTTGGTGGCCTGCCGGGGGCCGACCGCGAGCGACCACAGGACGACGACGTACGGCAGCCTGAGCGGGCCCTCGTACCGGGCCAGCAGCGCGACCAGGCGCGCGATGAGCTCCTCCTGGCCGTCGGGACGCTCACCGTCGCCCGAGAGCGCGTTGGCCACGCACAGGGCGTACTCCTCCTCCAGCCCCGGCGGTGGTGTGTCGCCCACCGTCGCCAGCAACTCCCGGGCCGTGGGCATCTGTTCGCCGTGCAGTCCGCGCAGCCGCCAGAACCAGGACAGCAACGCCATGAGCCGCAGCGCGTCCTCGGGGGCACGGCGTACGAGGTGGCGCAGGGCCGTGTCCAGGTTGCCGCGCTCGGCGGACAGCCGGTCCAGCCAGGGCAGTTGACCGCCGCCGCGCAGATACGGCTCCGCCTCCTCGGCCAGCCGCAGGAAGTACGCGGCGTGGGCGTCCCGCAGCTCCTCCGGCTCGGGCACGTCCTCGGCGGCGAAGGCCCGGATGGTCTCCAGCATCCGGTAGCGCCCCTCGGAGACCTCCAGCAGGGACTTCTCGACCAGCGAGGCGAGCACGTCCTCCGGGTACGAGAGCCCGCAGACCGCCTCGACGGCCTCCAGCGTCGCGCCCCCGGAGAACACGGTCAGCCGCCGCGCGAGCTCCCGCTCCTCCTCGTCCAGCAGCTCCCAGCTCCACTCCACGACGGCGCGCAGGGTGCGGTGCCGGGGCGCCTTGGAGCGGTCGCCCCGGGACAGCAGCCGGAACCGGTCGTCGAGGCGGTCGGCGAGCTCGTCCGGGGTGAGCGTCCGCAGCCGGGCGGCCGCCAGCTCGATGGCGAGGGGAAGCCCGTCGAGGGCGGTGCAGATGTCGCCCACACGCGCGTGGCCGTCGAAACCGGGGCGCACGGCCCGGGCCCGGTCCAGGAACAGCGCGGTCGCCGGCTCCGGCTGCAACGGCGGCACGGGCACCAGGACCTCACCGGTGACACCGAGCGACTCCCGGCTGGTGGCGAGAACCCGCACACCGGAACAGGCGGCGAGCATCAGGGAGACGACCCTCGCGGCGTCCTCGACGAGATGCTCACAGTTGTCGAGCACGAGCAGGACCTCACGGTCCTCCAAGGCACCGAGGAGCCGATCGAGCCCATCGGTGGCGGGCGTACGAAAGCCTTCGCGGATGCCGAGGGCGGTCAGGACGGCGTAGGGGATGTGGCGGCCGTCGGTGAGGGGGGCGAGTTCTACGAAGCAGATGTCGGGGGTGGGGTGCGGGTGCGTGTTGGCGGGGTGTGAGCCATCGGGGGCTGCGCGTGAGGCTTGGGCGGCCGGGCGCGAGTCCTCGGGGAGGGCGCGGCCATGAGATGCGAGGTGTGGGCCCCCGGGGATTGTGCGGGGGTCTTGGGTGGTGGGGTGCGGGTCTCTCGGCTGTGCCGCCGAAGGTGGCCGTGTGTTTGTGGCGGCCCCGCCGTAGCGGCCCGTTGGCGCGTCGGCCCCGGCCGGGCGGGTTCGGAGTGCGGCCGCTGCCTCGATTGCCAGGCGGGTCTTGCCCGCGCCGCCCGGGCCCGTGAGGGTGATCAGGCGGGAGTCGGTCAGGAGGGCTGCGATGCGGGTGAGTTCGGGCTCGCGGCCGACGAAGCGGGTGAGCTGGACCGGCAGGCGGCGGCGTTCGGGCTCGGTGCCCCGGAGGAGTTCCAGGTGCAGGGCGGACAGTTCGGGTGACGGGTCCGCGCCCAGCTCGTCCGCGAGCGTGCGCCGCGCCTCCTCGTACACGGTGAGCGCCTCCGCCGGCCGGCCCGCCGCGTGCAGCGCCCGCATCAGCTGCCCGTACAGCCGCTCGCTCAGCGGATGCGCGGCCAGCAGCGCCCGCAGCTCCGGTACGAGGTCGGCGCCACCGCCGAGCGCCAGCTCCGCCTCCACGCGATTCTGTACGGCGGCCAGCCTCAGCTCCTCGAACCGCGCGGCCTCGGCATGCGCGTCCGGGAGGTCGGGCAGGGCCCGGCCGCGCCAGAGGGCGAGGGCCTCGCGGAGACGGGAGAGAGCCCGCGCGTGATCACCCGCGTCGAGCGCCTCGCGCCCCTCCGCGGCCAGGCGCTCGAAACGGTGGGCGTCGACGCTCTCGGCGGAGGCGGTGAGACGGTAGCCCGCCGGACCCGCCTCGATGTCCGTGTGCGGGGCCAGACGGCGGCGCAGACGGGAGATCTGGGACTGGAGGGCGTTGGCGGCCCCGGAGGGCGGCTCGGCGCCGTACAGGCCGTCTGCGAGGCGCTGCGTGGAGACCGCGTGACCGACGTCCAGGAGCAGGAGGGTGAGCAGGGCGCGGGGGCGGGGACCGCCGGGGTCGACGGGGGTGCCGTCGTCGGTGCGTACCTCCAGGGGGCCCAGGATGCCGAAGCGCATGCGTACAGCTTGTCAGGCGGGGCGACTTGTCAGGTACAGCAAAAAGCCGGCCCACCTTCCGGTGGACCGGCTCGATGCAGCGAACCAGCAGTGGCCGCGCGCTTAACTGTGCGTCAGCGCGAGACCTTGCCGGCCTTGATGCACGAGGTGCAAGCGTTCACGCGCTTCGGCGTCCCGCCGACCACGGTACGGACGCGCTGGATGTTGGGGTTCCAGCGACGGGACGTACGGCGGTGCGAGTGCGAGATGTTGTTGCCGAAGCCCGGGCCCTTGCCGCAGACGTCGCAGTTGGCAGCCACGGGTCACTCCAAAAGCTTCAGATGCACTTACGGTTAATCCCGGCATGCCGGGATCGAGATCTTAGATCTGAGTGGCGTTGCCAGGGGAACGGCCCGATCGGATCGGGCAACCGGAGCAGCATACAACGACTGCGCCAGTAGAACGAAACTACCATGGCTGCTCTACGCTGCGTGCAGTCCAGCAGCTCAGGGAGGCCGTAGGTGGCGCAGGTGCCGCAGACATTCTTCGATGCTCTCGCGGTGCGCACCTGGTGCGGCCTCGCGCTGGAGGCGCTCGGTCGCGCGCGCGAGGAGATCGACGCGATCAACGTCTATCCCGTGGCGGACGGGGACACCGGCACCAACCTGTATCTGACCGTGGAGTCCGCGGCCGCCGCCGTGGAGGCCGTCTTCGCAGGTCATGCGGTCGGCCCCGCGCAGTCCGGGAAGCCCGCGCTCGCCGACGCCGCGCGCGCGATGGCGCACGGCGCGCTGATAGGCGCCCAGGGGAACTCCGGGACCATCCTCGCCCAGCTGCTGCGCGGCATGGCCCAGGTCCTCGCCGCCGACGGTGAGACGCCTCACACCGACGGCTCCGGCCTCCGCCTCGCCCTCCGGCACGCCGCCGACTCCGCCCGCCAGGCCGTCGCCCATCCCGTCGAGGGCACGGTCCTGTCGGTCGCCTCGGCCGCCGCCGACGCGGCCGACGGTACGGAGGGCGACTGCGGGGCGGTCGCCCGCGCCGCCTACGAGGGAGCCCGCGCCGCCCTGGCCGCGACCCCGGGGCAGCTGGCGGTACTGGGCCGGGCCGGGGTGGTCGACGCCGGCGGCCGAGGGCTCGTGGCGGTGCTCGGGGCGCTGGTGGAGACGTTCACGGGGGAGGTGCCGGGGGCGGTCGCGGTTTCGGCGGGGCACGCGCGCGTGAGACGGGGCGGTGGTACGGAAGCGTGGGCCGCGCAAGGAGACGCGGGGGGCGACGAAGCCGGCGATCCCCATTCCCGAGCGCAGGCCGCCGACGCGCTCCAGCCGCACGGCACCGACCCCCTCCAGCCACACGGCGCCGACGCCCTACAAGCACACGTCGCCGACGCGCTCCACGCGCGCGTGGACGGCGAGACGGCCGTCACCCCCGCCGCCGCTCTCGCCGACGACTGCGCCCCCGGCGCGAGCGGCCCCGCCTTCGAGGTGATCTACCTGCTGGAGGCCGAGGACGCGGCCGTGTCCCGCCTGCGCGACCGGCTCGACGCCCTCGGCGACTCCCTGGTCGTGGTCGGCGGCGACGGGCTGTGGAACGTGCATGTGCACGTCGACGACGCGGGCGCCGCCGTGGAGGCGGGCGTCGAGGCCGGGCGGCCGTACCGGATCCGGATCACCCACTTCGGCGCCGGTGACGTGCACACCACCGGCGCGGAACGGCCGCCCCGGGAGCGCGTCCAGCGTGCCGTGGTGGCCGTCGTGCCCGGCGAGGGCCTGGCCGGGCTCTACACCGAGGCCGGCGCGACCACCGTGCTCGCGCGCCCCGGGGAGCCGCCCGCGAGCGGGGAGCTCCTCGATGCCGTACGGCGGGCCCACGCGCGCGAGGTCGTGCTGCTGCCCAACGACGCCGACCTGCGCCACACCGCCGCCGCGGCGGCCGAGCAGGCCCGCGCCGAGGGCATCCGGGTGGCGCTGATCCCGACCCGGTCCGCCGTCCAGGGCATCGCGGCGCTCGCCGTGCACGAGCCCGAGCGCCGCTTCGACGAGGACGTCGTGTCGATGACCTCCGCGGCCGGCGCGACCCGTTACGCCGAGGTCGCCGTCGCCGAGCGCCAGTCCTGGACCATGGCCGGCATCTGCCAGGCCGGTGACGTCCTGGGCCTCGTCGACGGCGACGTCGCCGTGATCGGCTCCGACGTCACCGCCACGGCCGAGTCGGTCCTGGACCGCATGCTCCAGGCCGGCGGCGAACTCGTCACCCTCGTCATCGGCGACGAGGCCCCCGAGTCCGTCGCCGCGCACCTGGAGGCACGCGTGCGTGAGTCGTACCTCGCCGTCGACACGGTGGTGTACCGGGGCGGCCGCCAGGGCGCACTGCTGCTGATCGGCGTCGAATAACCGGCCCGAGTGCTCTACGCGCCCCCTGCTACTCCGCCCCCTGCTCCTCCACCACCTGGAGCATCTGCTCCGCCTCCGAACGCCGTTCCTGAGCCGTCTCGTCCGCCTCGTCGGCGCCGTCGTAGGCCGCGAGCACCGCACGCGCGCGTGCCGCCGCCCGTGCTGGACGGCTGAGGTCGGCCTCCAGCCAGCCCGCGGCGAGTTCGGCCCCGGTACGGCTGTGCAGGGCGTCGTCCCCGAGGGAGGCGAAGACCGCGACGGCCTCGCCGACCTCGGCGAGGGCGCCTTCGAGGGCGGCCCGTATCGAGTCGTCGTCGGCGTCCTCGGCCGCCGAGCGGGCCAGAAGGTCGCCGAACTGGCGGTGGGTGTGCCCGAGTTCGGCGACGAGCCGCTCGCGCGCCTCCTCGTCGTCCACGCCGTCGCCCAGCACGGACTCGCACTCCCGGACCGCGGCCGCCATCAACTCCCGTGCCTCGTCCGCCCCGTCGTCCGCCCGCAGCGCCAGCCACGCGCGTGCGCGCAGGGAACGCACCAGGCCGTGCACATTGCCGAGCGAACGCCACAGCTCGCCCGCGCGCGCGTACGCCCGGTCCGCCTCGGCGGGCAGCCCCGCCGCTCCGAGGGACTCGGCGGCGAGGTGGGCGAGCGTCGCGTGGTCGTGCTGCTCGGGCCAGTGCCGGGCGGTCTCGGCCGCCTGCAGCCGCCGTTCGGCCGCCTCCCGGTGCTCGCCGAGCTCGCTCAGACAGTCGCCCAGCCACCACTGCGTCTGTACGACCGCGCCGTCGCCGTGCGTCTCGGCGCTCAGGTCGGGCAGCGCCGACTCCAGCACCTCGGCGGCCTCGGCCCAGCGTCCCTGGCGCAGCAGGAACCCGCCCAGCTGGTGCCGGGCCCAGGCGCCGAGCGTCCGGCCCTCGCCCGCCTCGTCGGCCCAGTGCGCGGCCTCCAGGGCGTGCTCCGAGGCCTCCACGGCCAGCCCGCGGCCACCGAGCACCTCGGCCAGCTGGAGGTGCAGCTGGGCCCGTCCGACGGCCTCCAGATGGGCTCCGCCGTGCTCCAGGGCCGCCCGTAGCGCCCGTTCCGTCTCCGCCATGTCGCCGAGGTGGTGCGCGAGCCCGGCCAGCCGCGCCTCGTACTCCACGGCGAACCACGGCAGCCCGACCGTGACGAACCCGGCCGAGGCCCGCCCGAACAACTCGACGGCCTCCTCGAAGTCGCCGCGCTGCAACGCCAGTTCGGCAAGCATGGCCCGCCCCTCGGCCTCCCGCGAAGCGATCCGCACGTCGCCCCCGGCGTACCCGCCGACCAACGCGAGCAACTCCCGCACGGCGGCCTCGGCGTCGGCCAGAACCGTTTCGCCGGAAGGCGCGTCGGCGGCGCCGCCCGCCTCGTCCGTCACACCGTTGACCTGCCCGCCGTCCTCCGCGGCCTCGTTCGCCTCCTGCACCCTCCGCATCAGGATCCGCGCCCGGCCCATCAGCACCGACGCCGTCTGACGTACCTCCGTCGCGTCGTCGGCGTACAGCGCGAGGATCTGGTCGTACGGCTCGGCGACCGCGGCGAGGGCCTCGTCCACGCGGCCCGTCAGGGCGCGTACGTACGCCGCACGCGTGCGTGCCGCCAGGGACTCACCGGGGTCGCCCGCCTCCGCGTACAGCTCGGCGGCCCGCTCGAAGAGCTCGGCGCCCTCGGGGCCCCGGTCCATCGCCTCGTGGTCGACGATCTCCGCGCGGTCGCGGGCGTCCAGCTCGGCGCCCTCGGCGGCCCGGGAGACGGCCGCCCACGCCTCCACGGCGTTCGGCTGCAGGGTGTCCGAGAGCCGTCGCGCCTCGGCCAGCAGCGCCGGCAGATCCGGTTCCGCCGCGTCCACCGCGACCGGCGCCACAGGAGCGGCGGGGGCCACGACAGGGCGCACCGCCGCGCGCACCCCGAGCGGCAGCCGGTCCACCAGCGGGCGCTGCGCCATACGCGCGCGTGCCCGTTCACTCACGTACGCCGTGCCGTTGCGCTCGTCGAAGCGCGCCGCCAGCGCGAGCGCCTCCGCACGCGCGTGTGCGGCGAGTTCGCGCGCGGTCCACGTGCGGCCGGCCGGCCCCGGCACCTCACGGTCGCCGAGCCCGACCTCGTCCAGGCGCTCCATGAGCAGCGTCACCACGCTCAGGAACTCCAGCCGGCTGCGCGGATGCCCGGTGTCCGTGAAGTACGCCGGCCGCTCCGCGAGCAGCTCCAGACCGCGCGCCTCGTTCCCGGTCAGCGCGCAGAACTCCACATGGTCCGCGTACGCGCCCCGCATGCTCTCCATGGACCGCACGAGCCGGAAGCCGCGCAGATGGTTCGCGCGCGCCTCGTCCGTGCGGCCCAGCCGCAGCAGCGGCACCAGGGACGACGCCAGCACCGTGTGCGGCTCGTGCGCGCAGGTGAACTCGCCCTCCAGGACCGGCCGCCACAGCAGCAGCGCCTCCGCGTCGCGCCCCTGCTCGGCCTGCCACCAGCCCTGCCCGTGCAGCTCGCACGCGTGGCAGTCGGCCATGTCGTCCCGGTCCGCGGCCAGCCACGCCGTGTACGCGCGCTGCGCGCGCGTGACGTCCCCGACATGCGCGGCCACACTGAACTCCGCGCTGCGCACGGCCCGTTCCGAGTGCCCCGCGAGCCGGTAGCGGTGCTCCATCTCGCCGAGCCACTTCTCGATCGAGGCGAGCGGCACGTGCGGCTGGTCGAGCATGCCGGACGACATCCACTTGAAGACCCAGTGCAGCGAGTGCACCTCGTACTCGTCGAAGTCCTCGGGCCGCTCGTCCCACATGCGCAGCAGACGCGCAAAGGGGACGAACATCTTGTCCTTCTCGGAGCTGTAGTTGTAGACCTTCAGCTGGTGTCCGAGCGCCTCGACGACGGCCAGCGGAATGCCCAGCTTCTCGGCCTCGGCAAGCAGCTCCTCCGCGCGCGCGTTGCGCGCCGGGCCCTCCGGCTGCTCGGAGTTCTCCGCCATCGCCCGGCGCAGGGCGTCGAAGTCCGTGATCCCGCTCATCAGTGACCGCCCCCCGCGGAGTTGCCCGGCGTGTCGGATTCGCCGTGAGTCGCCCATTCCAGCAGACCGATGAACGCCCGGTTCAACAGCGCGGTGTCCGCCGGCCGCAGCGGGCGCTGCGCCATCAGCAGCGCCTGCCCATAGAGGGACTCCGTGGCGGTGCCGATCAGTTCCGCGTCACCCAGCGAACTGATCCTGCGGACCAGCGGGTTGAGGTGGTTGAGCACCAGACGCGCGCGTGGGGCGCCGCCGCGCAGCGAACCCAGGATGCCCGCCCACAGGTCGTCGGCCTGCTCCTCGGCCTCGGCGCGGGCCTGTTCGTGACGGGTCCGGCGGTCGTCGAGGTGCAGCGCGGGCACCGAGATGGGGTGGAAGGAGCGCAGTACTATGTCACATTGCACTGCGTCCAGCCGGGCCCGGGCCGCCGCCAGGAACCCCGACAACGCCAGCTCCTCCGCCGGATCCACCGCGTCCAGATGCGCGGTCACCGTGTCCGCGTCCAGCTCCGCGACCACCGTCCCCGGCCGCACCGACGGCAGCGCCTCGACCAGCTCGCTGTCGTACGTGTAACCGCCGTTGATCACCCCCACGCCCTGCGCGGACGCGATCGGCGCGACCTGCCGGTACTCCTCGACGGTCCGCGTGAAGTGCACCACCGGGTGCCGCTGCGCGAACTCCTCCAGGGACAGCCGCCCGTCGGTGGTCTCGAAGGGCAGCCACGGCAGCATCGTCCGCAGCATCTCCGTGTCGTGCCGCGCAAGGGACTTCACGCCCAGGTGGTGCACGGACAGGAAGGCGCCGAGCCGTTCCGGATCCCCCGCCGCGAGCCCCGTCAGCCAGGACCGAATCCTTTCGCCCAGCGCCTCCCGTACGGCGGCCAGCGTCTCGTCCTCGTACAGCGCCTCGCGCGACGCCGTGGGCCGCAGGCTGTCCGTGTCCAGCACGCAGCGCACGAAGAACGCCCAGTCCGGCAGCAGCTGTTCGGCCCGCTCGGTCAGCAGCATGCCCTTGAGGTGCACGCGATGCGTGGCCCGCTGGGCCGGGCTGACCGCGGAGGGCAGCACGTACGCGACCCCGCGGATCCCGGCCAGCGGCACGCTCAGCTCGATCGTGTCCAGCGGGGTGAAGCCGAACAGGTCGTGACAGTGCCGGGCCAGCGCCACACGCCGGTTGGCGGGGGAGGGGTAGGGCCGGTCCCACGGAGCCGGCAGATCGGTGACCGCCTCCTCACCGACCCGGACGTCGTACGGCAGCAGCGACCCGAAGTCCCGCGCCAGCGTGAGCACGCGCTCGGGCGTCAGCCACTCGCCGGCCCCCGCCCGCGCGACCAGATGCACGGTCGTGCCGGGTTCGGGACGGGCCTGGGCGGGCAGCGTCCGGACGGTGTACGAGCCGTCGTCGCTCGCCGTCCACTCCACGGGCGCCGCGTCCGGCGTACGGGCGCTGCGGCTGACTACCCGGATCCGCTCGGCCACCACGAAGCAGGCCAGCAGCCCGATGCCGAACTGCCCGAGGAACTCGGACCGGGCCGCCTCCAGCCCCTCGGCCCGCTTGGAGCTGCGCCCGATCGTGGCCAACAGGTTGTGCACGTCCGCCTCGGTGAGCCCCACGCCGGTGTCCTCGACACGCAGGGCGCCGCCCTCCGCGTACAACCGCACCCGCGCCGGGGCGTCGGGCTGCTCGGCCCGCCGGGCGGTGATGGCGTCCACGGCGTTCTGCAGGAGCTCCCGCAGATACACCTTGGGGCTGGAGTAGAGGTGGTGCGAGAGCAGGTCCACCAGGCCGCGCAGGTCGACCTGGAAAGTGTGAGGCTGCTGGGGTGACTGGGACGGCTGGGGTGACTTCGAGGTCTGGGAGTCCATCGTCGCAGCGCCGGTGGGGGGACTCGCGTCGGCGCGGGGTCGGGCGGTCCCGGATGGGGCGGTGACCGCGGGGGATGGCCGGAGCGCGCCATCCTAGAGCCCGAACCAGCCGTCTGACCAGGGGTTTCTGGGTACGTATACGGCAATGTCAGTGGCGTGGTGTGCAATGGATCTCGTGCCCGCACTGCAAGAACCGCTGCAACAGCCGCTGAAGTCGGTGCTCGGACCAGCCACCGCGAAGGTGATGGCCGAGCACCTCGCCCTGCACACCGTCGGCGACCTCCTGCACCACTACCCGCGCAGATACGAGGAGCGCGGGCAGCTCACGCACCTCGCCGACCTCCCCATGGACGAGCACGTCACGGTGGTCGCCATGGTCGCCGACGCCCGTCTGCACTCCTTCGCCTCCGCCAAGGCGCCCCGCGGCAAGGGCCAGCGCCTGGAGGTCACGATCACGGACGGCAGCGGCCGCCTCCAACTGGTCTTCTTCGGCAACGGCGTCCACAAGCCCCACAAGGAACTCCTCCCGGGCACACGCGCGATGTTCGCGGGCAAGGTCTCCGCCTTCAACCGCCGCCTGCAACTGGCCCATCCGGCCTACGAGTTGCTCCGAGGGGACACGGACGAGACCGTCGAGACCTGGGCCGGCGCCCTGATCCCCATCTACCCCGCCACCGCCAAGCTGGAGTCCTGGAAGATCGGCAAGGCGATCCAGACGGTCCTCCCGACTGCCCAGGAAGCCGTCGACCCCCTCCCGGCCGGCCTCCGCGAGGGCCGAGGCCTGGTCACCCTCCCCGAGGCCCTCCTCAAGATCCACCGCCCGCACACCAAGGCCGACATCGAGGACGCCCGCTCCCGCCTCAAATGGGACGAGGCCTTCGTCCTCCAGGTGGCCCTCGCCCGCCGCAGGCACGCCGACGCCCAACTCCCGGCGGTCGCCCGCAAACCCAAACCCGACGGCCTGCTCACCGCCTTCGACGACCGCCTCCCCTTCACCCTCACCGAGGGCCAGCAGAAGGTCTCCAAGGAGATCTTCGACGACCTGGCCACCGAGCATCCGATGCACCGGCTGCTGCAGGGGGAGGTCGGATCGGGCAAGGCACAGCCCCTTGACTCGCTTGTGCTCACCCCCGCCGGTTTCCGTCGGATGGGGGATATGAGTGTGGGGGACGAAGTGGTCGTGCCGCAGGGCGAGATCGCGTTGGTCGACGGCGTGTTCCCGCAGGGAGAGCGGGACGTCTGGCGTTTGCTCCTGTCCGACGGAAGTTCCGTGGAGTGCGACGACGAGCACCTCTGGATCGTCGGCACGAGCTCCGGCTGGCATCGGGGCCAGGCACCCAAGGTCATGACAACGCGGGAGATCCGCCTCGACACGTTCAAAGCCAATGGATCGTCGAAGTGGTACATCCCAGCAGCGGCGCCTGTGGATCTCGGAGACGACTCCGGCCCGCCGCTGGATCCATATCTGTTCGGTCTCCTGCTTGGGGACGGTTCGTTCCGCCACAACCTGCGTTTGTCCACGATCGACGACGAGATCCGCGATGCCGTGGCAGCCGCGATCGCACCTGAATGCCGTCTCGTCCCGGTGAAGGACTCTCGCTGCGACTACACCATCCAGCTGACGCGACGCGTCGGAGGAGTCCGCAATCCCATCATTCAGACCCTGCGGGATCTTGACCTGTGGGGTATGACGTCGCACGGCAAATTCGTGCCGGACGAGTTCAAGAACACGACGGTCAAGAACCGCCTTGCCCTGTTGCAGGGCCTCTTGGACACAGACGGCACCGTCCAGGCGGACGGCTTGAGCATCTCGCTCTGTTCCGCTTCGCGCAGGCTTGCCGACGACGTGGCCTGGATCGTGCGTTCGTTGGGTGGCCGCGCGCGCGTACTGCCGAAGCGAGCTGCTTTCAATGTCTCGGTGGCCCTCCCAGGCGAATACGCGCCGTTCCGGCTGACCCGTAAGGCAGATCGCGTACGCCCCCGGCCGAAATACAACACCTTCCGACGCGGAATTCGTGCAGTCGAGCACGTCGGCCGAAAGCACGTCCAATGCATCAGCGTTGCTCATCCGAGCCACGCGTACGTGACCGACAATTTCACGGTCACCCACAACACCATGGTGGCCCTCCGCGCCATGCTCGCCACCGTCGACGCGGGCGGTCAGGCCGCCATGCTCGCGCCCACCGAGGTGCTCGCCCAGCAGCACCACCGTTCCGTCGTCGAGATGATGGGGGAGCTGGCCGAGGGCGGCATGCTGGGCGGATCCGAGCACGCCACCAAAGTCGTCCTGCTCACCGGCTCCATGGGCACGGCCGCCCGCCGCCAGGCGATGCTCGACCTGGCCACCGGCGAGGCCGGCATCGTCATCGGCACGCACGCGCTGATCGAGGACAAGGTCCAGTTCCACGACCTCGGCCTGGTCGTCGTCGACGAACAGCACCGCTTCGGCGTCGAGCAGCGCGACGCCCTGCGCGGCAAGGGCAAACAGCCCCCGCACCTCCTGGTCATGACGGCCACCCCCATCCCCCGCACGGTCGCCATGACCGTCTTCGGCGACCTGGAGACCTCGGTCCTCGACCAGCTCCCCGCCGGCCGCTCGCCCATCGCCTCGCACGTCGTCCCCGCCGCCGACAAGCCCCACTTCCTGGCCCGCGCCTGGGAGCGGGTCCGCGAGGAGGTGGAGAACGGCCATCAGGCGTACGTCGTCTGCCCCCGCATCGGCGACGAGGAGGACGACCCCAAGAAGTCCGCCAAGAAGAAGTCCCCCGAGGACGAGGCGGAGAAGCGCCCCCCGCTCGCCGTCCTGGACGTGGCCGACCAACTGGCCAACGGCCCCCTCCAGGGCCTCCGCGTCGAGGTCCTGCACGGCCGTATGCACCCCGACGACAAGGACGCGGTCATGCGCCGCTTCGCCGCCGGCGACACGGACGTCCTGGTCGCCACGACGGTCATCGAGGTCGGCGTGAACGTCCCGAACGCCACGGCCATGGTGATCATGGACGCCGACCGTTTCGGCGTCTCCCAGCTCCACCAGCTGCGCGGCCGAGTGGGCCGAGGCGCGGCCCCCGGCCTCTGCCTCCTGGTCACGGAGATGCCGGAGGCGAGCGCGGCCCGCCAACGCCTCAACGCGGTCGCCTCCACCCTGGACGGCTTCGAACTCTCCCGGATCGACCTGGAACAACGCCGAGAGGGCGACGTACTGGGCCAGGCCCAGTCGGGTGCCCGTACCTCTCTGCGGGTCCTGGCCGTGATCGAGGACGAGGACGTCATCGCCGAGGCAAGGGAGGAGGCAGCGGCAGTGGTGGAGGCGGACCCGGACCTGACGGGCCTTCCGGGCCTACGCACAGCCCTGGACGCCCTCTTGGACGAGGAGAGGGAGCAGTACTTGGAAAAGGGCTAGAAGGGAGCCGACCTGCTTTAGGGGCGCGGGGCTGTATTGAATATGCGGCTACCGCCGCGCGAGCGCGAGCAACCACGACGGACCTGCTGCCAAACTGAATCCGTAACCACCCCCGAACAAGGACCAAAGATGACCCGCGTGATCGCCGGTGCCGCCGGCGGACGTCGTCTATCCGTCCCACCCGGCAACGGAACCCGCCCCACCTCCGACCGCGCACGCGAAGGTCTCTTCTCCACCTGGCAGTCCCTCCTCGGCGGCCCCCTGGACGGCGAACGAGTCCTGGACCTCTACGCCGGCTCAGGAGCGGTAGGCCTGGAGGCCCTCTCCCGCGGCGCCGGCCACGCCCTCCTCGTCGAGGCCGACGCCAGAGCCGCCCGCACCATCCGCGAGAACGTCAGGAACATCGGCCTCCCCGGCGCCGAGGTCAGGGCAGGCAAGGCCGAGCAGATCATCCAGACGGGCCCGCCGACAGCCCCGTACGACCTGGTCTTCCTGGACCCTCCGTACCGTGTGACAGATCACGATCTTCGCGAGATTCTGCTCACACTCCGCACCGAACACTGGCTCGCGCCGGAGGCCCTCGTCACCGTGGAGCGCAGCACCAGAGGCGGCGAATTCGCGTGGCCGGACGGCTTCGAGGCGATCCGGTCCCGTCGTTACGGCGAGGGAACGTTTTGGTACGGTCGCGCCGCCACGGGCGATGACGCCTCTACGTGCGAAGACGCACGATGACCGGACCGGAGAGCGAGGGACCTCAAGTGCGCCGTGCCGTCTGTCCCGGGTCGTTCGACCCGATCACCAACGGACACCTCGACATCATTTCCCGCGCCTCCCGTCTGTACGACGAGGTCTATGTCGCGGTCATGATCAACAAGTCCAAGAAGGGCCTGTTCGAGATCGACGAGCGGATCGACCTGATCCGCCAGGTCACCGCCGAGTACGGCAACGTGAAGGTCGAGGCCTTCCACGGCCTCCTCGTCGACTACTGCAAGCAGCGCGACATCCCCGCCATCGTCAAGGGCCTGCGCGCGGTCAGCGACTTCGACTACGAGCTGCAGATGGCCCAGATGAACAACGGCCTGTCCGGCGTGGAGACCCTCTTCGTGCCGACCAACCCGACCTACAGCTTCCTGTCCTCCTCGCTCGTCAAGGAGGTCGCGACCTGGGGCGGAGACGTCTCCCACCTGGTGCCGCCGCTGGTCCTGGAGGCCCTCAACGAGCGTCTGCGCAAGGTCTGATGAGGCGCGGGGACCGATGGGGCTACAGTCGTCCCGTCCGTCTCCAACACATCGGTAGAGAGTGGCGAGCACACGGTGGACGTGCAGAAGAAGCTCGACGAGATCGTCGCGGCGGTCTCCAGCGCCCGGTCGATGCCCATGTCCGCGTCATGCGTGGTCAACCGCGCGGAACTGCTCGCCATGCTCGAAGAGGTGCGCGAGGCGCTGCCCGGCTCCCTGGCACAGGCCCAGGAGCTGATCGGTGACCGGGAGCAGATGGTCGAGCAGGCCCGCCAGGAGGCCGACCGGATCATCGGCCAGGCGCACCAGGAGCGCGGCTCGCTGATCTCCGACACCGAGGTGGCCCGCCGCTCCCAGGCCGAGGCCGACCGGATCCTGACCGAGGCCCGCCAGGAGGCCGAGGAGGTCCGCGCCGAGGCCGACGACTACGTCGACTCCAAGCTCGCCAACTTCGAGGTCGTCCTCACCAAGACCCTCGGCTCCGTCGGCCGCGGCCGCGAGAAGCTCCTCGGCACCGGCCCGGGCCTCGACGAGCAGGGTTACGAGGACGAGGACGCCCCCGAGCGCAGCCACGACCCGGAGACCCTGCGCAAGGACGCCGACGCCTACGTCGACGCCAAGCTGGGCGCCTTCGAGGCGGTCCTGGCCAAGACCCTGGAGGCGGTCGGCCGCGGCCGGCAGAAGCTGCACGGCCGTATCGCCACCGACGACCTGAGCGCCCTCGCCGACGACCAGACGTCCTTCCAGCACTCCAGCGACGCCGACTACCTCGCCGACCTCGCCGCCCTGGCCCAGCAGGACGCCCCGGCCGAGCAGCAGCCGGTCCAGCAGCAGGACTACGCCCAGCCGGAGCCCGTCTACGGCTACCAGCAGCAGCCCGACCCCTATGCGGGCCAGTACCAGCAGCAGGGCTACGGCCAGCAGGACGCCTACGGCTACCAGCAGGCCGATCCGTACGCCTACCAGGGCTACGACACCGGCCAGCAGCCCGTCTACGACCCGAACCAGGGCCACCAGGCGCAGCACCAGCCGCAGCAGTCGTACGCCCTCGACGAGACCAGCCTCTTCGACACGAGCATGATCACGCCGGAGCAGCTGAGGGCCTACGAGCAGGGGCGCGGCCAGTAAGGGACCACCGGATTGGGCCGTGAGCGAAAGGTCCAGTATCCTGGCTCTTCGGTCGCGTGTACGTCCGCGATCAACGCTGCCCCGGAACACCGCAGGGCGGCGTCCCTCTGAGCTCGAAGATCGAAAGCAGGAATGGCTCCCAACGCTCGCCTCGACCACCGCAACCCCCTCGTGTTCGACACGCACGAGCTGGGTCGGCGTCCCGGTGCGCTGCAGCGGCTGTCCCGCACGATCGACGCTCCCAAGGACTTCGGTGTCCAGGGGGTGATCGGAGTACCGGAAGGCGCTCCGGTGGAGCTCGACCTCCGCCTCGAGTCGGTCATGGAAGGGGTGCTTGTCACAGGCACCGCCCGTGCACAGGCCGAGGGGGAGTGCGTAAGGTGTCTGGAGCCGCTTCAGCTGGACGTCGAAGCGGAATTCCAGGAGATGTTCTCGTACCCTGACGCCGACGATCGGGGCCGCCCCAAGGCGGAGCCGACCGACGACGCCGAGGAAGACGAGGACAGGCTCTTCATCGAGGACGGCCTGTTCGACCTCGAGCCCGTGCTGCGCGATGCGGTGGTGCTCGCACTGCCGATGCAGCCGGTGTGCCAGGACGACTGCCCCGGCCTGTGCTCCGAGTGCGGAGCCCGGCTGGCGGACGACCCGGACCACCACCACGACGCCGTCGACATCCGTTGGGCGGCTTTGCAGGGACTCGCCGGTTCACTCGAAGACGGCGAGAAGGACGAGATGAGCGGCGCTGACGCGGAAGCGGGCGTCGACGAGAAGCAGGAGAAGTAGCCGTGGCTGTTCCGAAGCGGAAGATGTCGCGCAGCAACACGCGCCACCGCCGGTCGCAGTGGAAGGCTGCGGTCCCCACCCTGGTTGCGTGCGAGCGCTGCCACGAGCCCAAGCAGCAGCACATCGCGTGCCCGTCTTGCGGCACCTACAACAAGCGCCAGGTCCTCGAGGTCTGAGCGGCTGGTGAGAGGCACCGTGTCCACTGCCAAGAAGGCGGAAGACGCCAAGGCGGACCCATCCGCCCGGAAAAAGTCGGACAACACGGCCTCGTCCCACACGCTTCTGGAAGGGCGGCTCGGGTACAAGCTCGAGTCCGCCCTTCTGGTGCGTGCGCTGACCCACCGTTCGTACGCGTACGAGAACGGCGGTCTGCCGACCAACGAGCGGCTGGAGTTCCTCGGGGACTCCGTGCTCGGCCTGGTCGTCACGGACACGCTGTACCGCACCCACCCCGACCTGCCCGAAGGCCAGCTGGCCAAGTTGCGGGCCGCGGTGGTCAACTCGCGTGCACTGGCGGAGGTCGGTCGCGGTCTCGACCTGGGCTCCTTCATCCGGCTCGGCCGTGGTGAAGAGGGCACGGGCGGCCGGGACAAGGCGTCCATCCTCGCCGACACCCTGGAAGCGGTGATCGGCGCGGTCTATCTCGATCAGGGCCTCGACGCGGCCTCCGAACTGGTGCACCGCCTGTTCGACCCGCTCATCGAGAAGTCCTCGAACCTCGGAGCCGGCCTGGACTGGAAGACCAGTCTCCAGGAGCTCACCGCGACGGAGTCCCTCGGCGTGCCCGAGTACCTCGTCACGGAGACCGGCCCCGACCACGAGAAGACCTTCACTGCTGCCGCCCGCGTCGGAGGCGTCTCGTACGGCACCGGCACCGGCCGCAGCAAGAAGGAGGCGGAGCAGCAGGCCGCCGAGTCCGCGTGGCGGTCCATCCGGGCCGCGGCGGACGAGCGGGCCAAGAAGGCGGCGGCCGAGCGGGCCGCGGCCGAACACGCCGCCGAACACGGCGACGGCCCCACCTCCGTCTCTGCCTGACGAACAGCGCATCCCGAGCGCCCGTCCCCGCCGTGGGGCGGGCGTTCGGCTCATACACAGTCCGGTACGGGGGTCGTCATGCCCGAGTTGCCCGAGGTCGAGGTCGTCCGGCGGGGCCTGGAACGGTGGGTCGCCCACCGTGTCGTCGCCGACGCCGAGGTGCTGCACCCGCGTGCCGTGCGCCGGCACATCGCGGGCGCCGACGACTTCGCGCACCGCCTCAAGGGCCACCGCGTCGGTGTGCCCAGCCGCCGCGGCAAGTACCTGTGGCTGCCCCTGGAGGACACCCACCAGTCGGTCCTGGCGCACCTCGGCATGAGCGGCCAGCTGCTCGTCCAGCCGAACACGGCCCCCGACGAGAAGCACCTCCGCATCCGCGTCCGTTTCGCCGACGACCTCGCTACCGAGCTCCGCTTCGTCGACCAACGCACCTTCGGCGGGCTGTCGTTGCACGACAACACCCCCGAGGGCCTGCCCGACGTCATCGCGCACATCGCCCGCGACCCCCTCGACCCGCTGTTCGACGACGAGGCCTTCCACCAGGCGCTGCGCCGCAAGCGGACGACCATCAAACGGGCCCTGCTGGACCAGTCGTTGATCAGCGGAGTCGGCAACATCTACGCGGACGAGGCCCTTTGGCGCGCCCGCGTCCACTACGAGCGCCCCACGGCCGGCTTCACCCGCCCCCGCACGGCCGAACTCCTGGGCCACGTAAGGGATGTGATGAACGCGGCGCTGGCCGTCGGCGGCACCAGCTTCGACAGCCTCTACGTCAACGTGAACGGCGAGTCGGGGTACTTCGACCGGTCACTCGACGCGTACGGCCGCGAGGGGCTGCCGTGCAAGCGGTGCGGTACGCCGATGCGGCGGCGCCCCTGGATGAACCGGTCCAGCTACTTCTGCCCGAAGTGTCAGAGGGCGCCGCGCGTCTCGTCGTAGCGCGTCCGGGACGCGAGGACGTCGTCCATGCGGCCCTCCAGCAGATGGATCAGGCCGAGGAGCCGCTCGGCGACCTCGTGGCCGAGCGGGGTCAGTTCGTAGTCCACGCGGGGCGGGTTGGTCGGCTGGGCCTCGCGGTGCACCAGGCCGTCGCGCTCCAGCGCGTGCAGTGTCTGGGACAGCATCTTCTCGCTCACGCCGTCGACGCGGCGGCGCAGCTCGTTGAAGCGCAGCGACCCCTCGTGCAGGGCGCCGAGCGTCAGCGCGCCCCAGCGTCCCGTGACGTGCTCCAGGGTGCCGCGCGAGGGACAGGCCTTGGCGAACACGTTGTACGGGAGGTCCTGCACCTCCGCGCGCTCCTGCGTGATGTCCATACCACAAGCGTACTCGAAGGCAGCGCTAACCGACAGTTAGTGCAATCTGCCGGTTAGCGCCTCGCGCTCCGTCTAGTAGCCGAAGTCCTGCGTCCACCAAGGGCCGCCCGTGCCGAAGTGCACGCCGACGCCGAGGGTCTTGAAGTCGCAGTTCAGGATGTTCGCGCGGTGGCCCTCGCTGTTCATCCAGGCCTCCATCACCGCGGCCGCGGTGGCCTGACCCCGGGCGATGTTCTCGCCGCCCAGGTTGGTGATGCCGAGCTTCGCCGCCCGGTCCCACGGGGTGGCTCCGCTGGGGTCGGTGTGGTCGAAGAAGCCGTCCGCGGCCATCGCGTCGCTGAACGTCTCCGCGAGGTCCGACAGCGCGCTGTTGGCGGCGACCGGGCTGCACCCGACCTTGGCCCGCTCCTCGTTGACCAGCTTGAGGACCTCCGCCTCGGCGGCGGCCTCCGCGGAGACCGTCACCGGGGCGGTGGTCTCCTTCGGCGGCTTGGTCTCCTTCTGCGAGGGCGTGGTCTTTGGCTTCTTGCTGGGCGTCGCCTTCGGCTTCTTCGTCGGCGCCTCGGTCGGCGCGGCCGACGCGGACACGCTCGGCGAGGGCGAGGCCGTACGGTCCGCGTCACGGCTCGTGGAGGAGCCCTGGTCGCGGCCGTCGACGCTGCCGGAGGTGCCGCCCTGCTCGGTCGCCGAGTTGGTCGGCGTGCTCGCGGCCTGCACCTTGTCGTTGCCGCCACCGCCGAGCTTGTAGTTCTCCAGCCCCGGGACGGCGCCCGTGGCGACCGCGACCGTGCCGATGGCGACGGCCGCCGAGACCCCGAGCAGCCCGGTCTTCACCGGCGTGACGACCTTCTTCTTGCGCCGGCGCGAACCACCGCGCCGGTTCCTGTCCGCCGAGAGCCCGTGCTCCGGGAAGACGGTCGCGTAGTCGTCCTCCGTGGCGAACAGGTACGCGGCACTGCGCGCCGAGGCCCGCTCGTGCTCGACGGACGTCCGCGGGAGCTCGTCGGTGTTCAGGTACGGAGCGGTGCCCAGGGTGGTGTTCTGCCCGTCGCCCGCGAACGCCTCCGGCGGGTCGTAGCTGTAGTCGTAGCTGGGCGAGTGGTACCGGGGGTCGTAGCCGCTCGTGTACGAGCCGTCCGTTCCTGTTACCCCCGTGGCGCGGCCCGTGGCGGCGCGGCCGGCGGCGGAGCGTCGGTGGCGTCCCATGTCCTTGCCCTTCCTCGTCCATGAGATCACCCGCGTCGTGAAGATCCTGCGAGTGATGTGACTCACTCGATCGAGTGAGTTTCATATGAGATTCATTGGGTGGGGACGGTACCGCATGGCGCCAGAGGAAGGAGTGTCCGGAGAGACATTGGCCGGTTAGGTTGCACCCATGAGCGAGGATGTGCGACTGGTCGCCTGGGTGCGGGGACGCGTCCAAGGTGTGGGTTTCCGCTGGTTCACGCGTGCCAAGGCGTTGGAGCTGGGGAGCCTTAGTGGTTTTGCTCTCAATTTGGGGGACGGACGGGTCCAGGTGGTCGCGGAGGGCCCGCGGGAGCGTTGTGAAGGTCTTCTGGACTGGCTTCAGGGCGACGACACGCCCGGCCGCGTGGAGGGTGTCACCGAGATCTGGGACACACCTCGTGGGGGTTACGACGGCTTCGCCATCCGCTGAGCGGTTTCTGTAAATCGGCCCAGGCGGAAGCGGAGGGACCTGCCACCGGCAGTTGCCCCGAGCAGAAAGGGCCTGGTGGTTGCCAAGAACCCCACGCTCTGGCAGGCTCCGCACCTAAGAATGATCGTCACGCCCTGAGGGCCCCGCAGGAGCCGCAGCGCCGCCCGTTTCAGGCCGCGCAGCCCCGGGTTGCCCGCCAATACAGGGCGTGATCGTGTTGACCGTCAAACTTTTTGGTGAGACGCTGAAAGCCCCGCGCACCTTAGCTGTTTGGCATGGATGAACGGCAGCACAAACTCAACAGTGCCAAGCATCGCGGGTGCGATTCCCTCACGACCCACACCGCTTCGGTCGGTCACTCAGTGTGGAGGACCATCCATCATGGCAAAGGCGCTTCTCGGTTACGTCGGCGGCTCTGACCCGCGACTCATCGCCGAGATGCGACGGCTCCAGCAGCGCGTACAGGACCTGGAATCCGAGCTCGTACGGATCCAGGCGGAGAACGACGCGCTCGCGGCTGCCGCTTCTCATGACTCGCTTATGGAGAGCATCGACGCACACCAGGCGGAGCCTGCGCTCACCTGATCACTGCATCGAACAACGACAGCAGTGGTTGGGCTGCCCGTGTCAACCGCTAAGTTGTCAGAGTTAGAGTTTGCAAGGGACGCTTCGGCGTCCCTTCTTTCTTTCCCCCGCGCATCCTTTCACTCTCTTTAACGTCTGGTGTGCCCTGCACGTTCATGGGTGAAACCGTGGGTTCATGGAGTGAGACACCCCCGGGAGGTAGAGTCCAGCGGCGTGCACCTCAAGGCCCTGACCCTCCGCGGGTTCAAGTCGTTCGCCTCGGCGACCACGCTCCGGTTCGAGCCGGGCATCACGTGTGTCGTGGGACCGAACGGCTCGGGCAAGTCCAACGTCGTCGACGCCCTCTCCTGGGTCATGGGCGAGCAGGGCGCCAAGTCGCTGCGCGGCGGCAAGATGGAGGACGTCATCTTCGCCGGCACCACGGGCCGTCCGCCCCTGGGCCGCGCCGAGGTCTCCCTCACCATCGACAACTCCGATGGCGCGCTGCCCATCGAGTACGCCGAAGTCACCATCACGCGGATCATGTTCCGCAACGGCGGCAGCGAGTACCAGATCAACGGCGACACCTGCCGCCTCCTGGACATCCAGGAACTCCTCTCCGACTCCGGCATCGGCCGCGAGATGCACGTCATCGTCGGCCAGGGCCAGCTCGACTCCGTCCTGCACGCCGACCCCATGGGCCGCCGGGCCTTCATCGAAGAAGCGGCGGGCGTCCTCAAGCACCGCAAGCGCAAGGAGAAGGCCCTCCGCAAGCTGGACGCGATGCAGGCCAACCTCGCGCGCGTGCAGGACCTCACCGACGAACTCCGCCGCCAGCTCAAGCCCCTCGGCCGCCAGGCCGCCGTCGCCCGCAGGGCCGCGGTCATCCAGGCCGACCTCCGCGACTCCCGGCTCCGCCTCCTCGCCGACGATCTCGTACGACTGCGCCAGGCACTGCAGACCGAGATCGCCGACGAGGCAGCCCTCAAGGAGCGCAAGGAGACGGCCGAGCAGGAGCTGAAGAAGGCCCAGCAGCGCGAGGCACTCCTGGAGGACGAGGTCCGCCGGCTCACGCCCCGCCTCCAGCGCGCCCAGCAGACCTGGTACGAACTCTCCCAGCTGGCCGAGCGCGTCCGCGGCACCATCTCCCTCGCCGACGCACGCGTGAAGAGCGCGACCTCCGTACCGCCCGAGGAGCGCCGGGGCCGCGACCCCGAGGACATGGAGCGCGAGGCCGCCCGCATCCGCGAGCAGGAGGCCGAGCTCGAAGCGGCCCTGGAGGCCGCCGAGCGCGCCCTGGAGGACACGGTCGCCCACCGTGCCGAGCTGGAGCGCGAACTCACCCAGGAGGAACGCCGCCTGAAGGACGTGGCCCGAGCCATCGCCGACCGCCGCGAGGGCCTCGCCCGCCTCAACGGCCAGGTGAACGCGGCCCGCTCCCGTGCGGCCTCGGCCCAGGCCGAGATCGACCGCCTGGCAGCGGCCCGCGACGAGGCGCAGGAACGTGCCGTCGCGGCCCAGGAGGAGTACGAGGCCCTCAAGGCGGAGGTGGACGCCCTCGACGCGGGCGACGAGAGCCTCGCCGACCAGCACGAGGCGGCCAAGCAGCAACTGAAGGAGGCGGAGGCGACCCTGTCGGCGGCCCGCGAGTCGGCAACAGCGGCCGAACGCAGGCGCGCGGCGACGCAGGCGAGGCATGAGGCGCTGGCGATGGGGTTGCGGAGGAAGGACGGCACGGGGGCGCTGCTGGGGGCGAAGGACCGGCTGAACGGTTTGCTGGGTCCGGCGGCGGAACTGCTGACGGTGACACCGGGCCATGAGGTGGCCCTGGCGGCGGCTTTCGGCGCGGCGGCGGATGCGCTGGCCGTAACCTCCCCGTCGGCAGCAGCAGACGCGATCCGCCTGCTGCGGAAACAGGACGGAGGCAGAGCGTCACTGCTTCTTGCCGGAGCACCCGACCCACTCAGGGGCGCGGGGCTGTATCAATCTGCGGCTCCGCCGCGGGGCGCGACCAGCCACGACGGACCCGCAGACGCCACACATCAGCACGCGGCAGATCTCGTCCGCGCCCCCTCCGACCTCATGCCCGCCATCCGCCGCCTACTCCACGGCATCGTCATCGTCCCCACCCTCGAAGACGCCGAAGAACTGGTCTACGCGAACCCCCACCTCACCGCAGTGACCGCCGAAGGCGACCTGCTCGGCGCCCACTTCGCCCACGGCGGCTCCGCGGGAGCGCCCAGCCTCCTCGAAGTACAGGCCTCCGTGGACGAAGCGGCAGCCGAGCTGGAAGAGCTCGCCGTCCGCTGCGAGGAACTCACCGAGGCCCAGCACGCGGCAGGAGACCGCCGCAGGGAATGCGCCGCCCTGGTCGAGGAGTTGGCCGACCGCCGCCGAGCAGCAGACCGCGAGAAGTCCGCCGTGGCCCAGCAACTCGGCCGCCTCGCCGGCCAGGCCCGCGGCGCCGCAGGCGAGGCCGAGCGCTCCGTCGCCGCGGCGTCCCGCGCACAGGAGTCCCTCGACAAGGCCCTCCAGGAGGTCGAGGAACTCGCCGAACGTCTCGCCGTCGCCGAGGAGATGCCGGTCGAGGAGGAACCCGACACCTCCGTCCGCGACCGCCTCGCGGCAGACGGCGCCAACGCCCGCCAGACCGAGATGGAGGCCCGCCTCCAGGTCCGTACGCACGAGGAACGCGTCAAGGGCCTCGCCGGCCGTGCCGACTCCCTCGACCGCGCCGCCCGAGCGGAGCGCGACGCACGCGCGCGTGCCGAGCAGCGCCGCGCCCGGCTGCGCCACGAGGCGGCCGTCGCCGAGGCCGTCGCATCCGGCGCCCGCCAGCTGCTCGCGCACGTCGAGGTCTCCCTCGCCCGCGCCGAGGAGGAGCGGGCCGCGGCCGAGGCCGCCAAGGCCCACCGGGAGCAGGAGCTCACCGCCGCCCGCAGCACCGGCCGTGACCTCAAGACCGAGCTCGACAAGCTCACCGACTCGGTGCACCGCGGCGAGGTGCTCGGTGCCGAGAAGCGCATGCGGATCGAGCAGCTGGAGACCAAGGCGCTGGAGGAGCTGGGCGTGGAGCCCGCCGGGCTCGTCGAGGAGTACGGCCCGCACCAGCCCGTACCGCCGTCCCCGCCTGCCGAGGGCGAGGAGCTGCCCGAGGACCCCGAGCACCCGCGCAACCAGCCGAAGCCCTTCCACCGGGCCGAGCAGGAGCGGCGGCTCAAGGCGGCCGAGCGGGCCTACCAGCAGCTCGGCAAGGTCAACCCGCTGGCGCTGGAGGAGTTCGCCGCCCTGGAGGAGCGCCACAAGTTCCTCAGCGAGCAGCTCGAGGACCTGAAGAAGACCCGCGCCGACCTGCTCCAGGTCGTCAAGGAGGTCGACGAGCGGGTCGAGCAGGTCTTCACCGAGGCGTACCGGGACACCGCACGCGAGTTCGAGGGCGTCTTCAGCCGGCTCTTCCCGGGCGGCGACGGGCGGCTCATCCTGACCGACCCGGACAACATGCTCACCACGGGCGTCGACGTCGAGGCCCGTCCGCCGGGCAAGAAGGTCAAGCGGCTCAGCCTGCTCTCCGGTGGCGAGCGCTCACTCACCGCCGTAGCGTTGCTGGTGTCGATCTTCAAGGCTCGGCCGAGCCCGTTCTACGTCATGGACGAGGTCGAGGCGGCGCTCGACGACACCAACCTGCAGCGGCTGATCCGGATCATGCAGGAGCTGCAGGAGGCGTCGCAGCTGATCGTGATCACGCACCAGAAGCGGACCATGGAGGTCGCCGACGCGCTGTACGGCGTCTCCATGCAGGGCGACGGCGTCTCGAAGGTCATCAGCCAGCGCCTGCGCTGAGACTATCTCTTCAAGAGTTGAACACAACCTCGTCACTCCTGCGCTGAAAAGTCACAGCCAGACCCTCTTGACTTCGAAACTTGAAGGCATAGTCTCGGCAACGTTGCTTTTACCTTCAGATACCACCTATCTCGAAGGGTCCCCCACCCGGCAGCGTTGCCGGTGGCCCGAGGAGTTGAACGTGACCAGCACAGCGCAGGCACAGAAGTCAGGAGCCAGGACGGCTCATCCCGATCATCTCGGGCACGTCATCTTCATCGCGGCGGCGGCCGCGATGGGCGGTTTCCTCTTCGGCTACGACAGCTCCGTGATCAACGGCGCCGTCGAGGCCATCCGGGACCGGTACGACATCGGTTCCGCGGCCCTCGCGCAGGTCATCGCCATCGCCCTGATCGGCTGTGCCATCGGCGCCGCGACCGCGGGCCGGATAGCCGACCGCATCGGCCGTATCCGCTGTATGCAGATCTCCGCCGTGCTGTTCACGATCAGCGCCGTCGGCTCGGCGCTGCCCTTCGCCCTGTGGGACCTCGCCCTGTGGCGGGTCGTCGGCGGCTTCGCCATCGGCATGGCCTCCGTGATCGGCCCCGCCTACATCGCCGAGGTCGCCCCGCCGGCGTACCGCGGCCGGCTCGGTTCCTTCCAGCAGGCCGCGATCGTGGTCGGCATCGCGATCTCGCAGCTGGTCAACTGGGGGCTGCTCAACGCGGCCGGCGGCGACCAGCGCGGCAAGCTGATGGGCCTGGAGGCCTGGCAGGTCATGCTCGGCGTCATGGTGGTCCCGGCCGTCCTCTACGGCCTGCTCTCCTTCGCGATCCCCGAGTCCCCGCGCTTCCTGATCTCCGTCGGAAAGCGCGAGCGCGCCCGCGAGATCCTCGAAGAGGTCGAGGGCAAGAGCGTCGACCTCGACGCGCGGGTCGGCGAGATCGAGCACGCCATGAAGAGCGAGCACAAGTCCACGTTCAAGGACCTGCTCGGCGGCTCCTTCTTCTTCAAGCCGATCGTCTGGGTCGGCATCGGCCTCTCGGTCTTCCAGCAGTTCGTCGGCATCAACGTCGCGTTCTACTACTCCTCGACGCTGTGGCAGTCGGTCGGCGTCGACCCGACGGACTCGTTCTTCTACTCCTTCACGACGTCGATCATCAACATCGTCGGCACCGTGATCGCCATGATCTTCGTGGACCGTGTCGGCCGTAAGCCGCTGGCCCTGATCGGCTCGGTCGGCATGGTGATCGGTCTCGCGCTGGAGGCCTGGGCGTTCTCGTACGACCTGGTCGACGGCAAGCTGCCGGCCGCGCAGGGCTGGACCGCCCTGATCGCCGCCCACATCTTCGTGCTCTTCTTCGCCCTGTCCTGGGGTGTGGTCGTCTGGGTCATGCTCGGCGAGATGTTCCCGAACAAGATCCGCGCCGCCGCGCTGGGCGTGGCCGCCTCCGCGCAGTGGATCGCCAACTGGGCCATCACCGCGAGCTTCCCGTCCCTGTCCGACTGGAACCTCTCCGCGACCTACGTGATCTACACGGTCTTCGCCGCGCTCTCCATCCCCTTCGTCCTGAAGTTCGTGAAGGAGACGAAGGGCAAGGCGCTGGAGGAGATGGGCTGAGCCTCGTAACAGAGGCCCTCGAACTCGAGGAGAAGGGCCAAGTCCCCGCTGCCCCTCTCCTCGACACCCTCCGCCGCCCCCGCCCGGTCACTTCCCGGTCGGGGGCGGCGGTGCGATGTCTTCACCGGGCCACCGGTTGTCGCCGCAAGTCAGCCACCCAGCGCCGGAATCACGCGTTCCGCGAACAGTCGCAGGCTCCGCCACCCCTCCTCCACCGGCATCCCACCGGCCAGCGGGTGCAGTACGAGGTTGTCGAGGCCCTGGGTCACGCACTCGTCCGGGGTGAGGATGCGGTAGACGCCCTCGGCGCGCAGCTCGGTCACGGTCGCGGCCGACGACCGCACCGCCGAGGTGATGTCGCCGGACTGCCAGGAGGCGTACGTCCGGGCCTCGTGCAGGAAGTGCTCGCCGTGCTCCGCCCAGGCCCGGTCCGGGTCCTCGGCGATGTGCAGCAGCGGGGTCTCGGCGGTCGGCATCATGGTCCAGCCCTCGGTGCCGTACTCGACGAGCCGTTCCTTGTAGTAGGCCTCCAGCTCGGGGAGGTGGGCGCTGGGGAAGAAGGGGAGGCCGAGGCGGGCTGCCCGGCGCGCGGCGGCCTTCGAGGAGCCGCCGACGAGCAGCAGGGGGTGCGGCTCGGTGAAGGGGCGCGGGGTGACCCGTACCGTACGGCCCCGGTACTCGAACTCCTCGCCGGTCCAGGCCTTGAGGAGCGTCTCCAGCAGCTCGTCCTGGAGCCGGCCGCGGCGCTTCCAGTCGACGCCGAACTGGGCGTACTCCTCGGGCCGGTACCCGATCCCGGCGACCGTCACCAGGCGGCCCCCGCTGAGCAGGTCGAGCACCGCGATCTCCTCGGCCAGCCGGAGCGGGTCGTGCAGCGGGCCGATGATCGCGCCGACCGTGACCGCGATCCGCCGGGTGGCCCCGAACACGGCCGCCGCGAAGGTGAAGGGGGAGGGGAGCCAGTTGTCGTCGACGCCGTGGTGCTCCTCGGTCTGCACCGTGGTGACCCCGTGCTCGTCGGCGTACGCGGCCATCTCCAGGGCGGCCCGGTAGCGGGCACCGAGCGAGGCGGGGGTGGCGCCGGGTTCGACGAGGTTGAAACGTACGACCGTGACGGGCATGGGGGTCCCCTTCGCCGGGCGGGTGTGGAGGGGGACGTTAGCTGACGGTGTGTCAGACATCCAGAGGGGTGTCGTAGGACTCCATGGCCGATACTGGACGGGTTATGGAAACCGTCATCCTTGCTGTAGTCATCGCCGTGGTCGTGATCGGCGCGCTCGGTGGGCTCGTCGTCGGCAGTCGGCGCAAGAAGTCGCTGCCCCCGCCGCCCCCCGCCGCCCCCGACATCACCGCCCCTCCGGCCGAACCGCACGTCGGCGACGAGGCCGAGACGCCGCGCGACGAACCGCGCCGGACGATAGAGGAGGTGGATCTTCCGGACGGCTCGGCGCCGGTCGCCGTCGAGGAACCCCCTGCGCTCGAAGTCCCCGAGATCGAGGTCCCCGAGCCCACCGCCGGCCGGCTCGTCCGCCTCCGTGCCCGCCTCTCCCGCTCCCAGAACGCGCTCGGCAAGGGGCTGCTCACGCTCCTGTCCCGCGAGCACCTCGACGACGACACCTGGGAGGAGATCGAGGACACGCTGCTCACCGCCGACGTCGGCGTGGCCCCCACCCAGGAGCTGGTCGACGGCCTGCGCGCCCGCGTGAAGGTCCTCGGCACCCGTACCCCCGACGAGCTGCGCGGCCTGCTGCGCGAGGAGCTCCTCAAGCTGGTCGGCACCGACGTCGACCGCACCGTGCGGACCGAGCCCGAGGACCGCAAGCCCGGCATCGTGATGGTCGTCGGGGTCAACGGCACCGGCAAGACCACCACCACCGGCAAGCTCGCCCGCGTCCTGGTCGCCGACGGCAACAGCGTCGTGCTGGGTGCCGCCGACACCTTCCGGGCCGCCGCCGCCGACCAGCTGCAGACCTGGGGCGAGCGCGTCGGCGCCCACACCGTGCGCGGGCCCGAGGGCGGCGACCCCGCCTCCGTCGCCTTCGACGCGGTGAAGGAGGGCAAGGAGCTGGGGTCGGACGTCGTCCTCATCGACACCGCGGGCCGCCTGCACACCAAGACCGGGCTCATGGACGAGCTCGGCAAGGTCAAGCGCGTCGTCGAGAAGCACGCCCCACTGGACGAGGTCCTGCTCGTCCTCGACGCCACGACCGGGCAGAACGGCCTGGTGCAGGCCCGCGTCTTCGCCGAGGTCGTCGACATCACCGGCATCGTGCTCACCAAGCTGGACGGCACGGCCAAGGGCGGCATCGTCGTCGCGGTCCAGCGCGAGCTGGGCGTACCGGTCAAGCTGATCGGCCTGGGCGAGGGCGCGGACGACCTGGCGCCGTTCGAGCCGGAGGCGTTCGTGGATGCGCTTATCGGCGAGTGAGACACGTCGCACACACGGTCGTACACACGCAGGAAGCGCCCGTCCCGAGGTGCAGTCGGAACGGGCGCTTCGTCATGTACGGCTACGCGCGCGACCGGTGTGCCACATACGCCAGCGTCCCCAGCAGCAGCCGCGCCGCCGGTGGCTTCGTCGCCGAGTCCAGGGCGGGCTGGCGCAGCCAGCGGACCGGGCCGAGGCCGCCGCGGTCGGACGGCGGGGCCGTGATGTACGTGCCCGGGCCGAGGCCGCGCAGGTCGAGGGAGGTCGGGTCGTCCCAGCCCATGCGGTAGAGGAGCTCGGAGAGCTCGGCGGCGGCGCCGGGGGCGACGAAGAAGTGGGCGCGGCCCTCGGGGGTGGCGGTGACCGGGCCGACCGGGAGGCCCATGCGCTCCAGGCGGACCAGTGCGCGGCGGCCGGCTGGTTCGGCGACCTCGATGACGTCGAACGCGCGGCCCACCACGAGCATGACCGACGCGCCGGGGAACTCGCCCCAGGTCTTGGTCACTTCGTCGAGGGTGGCGCCGGCCTGCACCTGGGGCGCGAACTCCAGTGGGTGCGCCCCCGGTTCACCACAATCCGTCCGGCCGCAGGAACAGACGCCTCCGGCGGCCCGTGCCCCGGCCACCACGTCCCAGCCCCAGAGGCCGGTGAACTCGGCGACGGCGGTGCACTCGGAGGAGCGGCCGCCGCGCCTGCGCGTGCCGGAGCGGATCTCCCGGATGCCGCCGATCGTGAAACCCATGCCCCCTCCAACGGGTTCTACGCGCCGGTGGTTACGGCGCGGATGCGGAACGTGACGCTGTGTTCCCGACTTCCCGGTCCCGCGCGGTCCAGGCGGCGCTCGGAAGTGCCCCGGGTGGTGAGTTCGGCGACGCGCGCCCCTGAGTGCATCGCTCCGCCTACTCCCGGTCGTCCTATGTCAAGTGAATCGCGCGCGGGCGACCGTTAGTTCATTCGAAGGGGTGGCGAATGGTGGCGTTTCCGGGATCGCCATGGCTGGACGGGTGATCGTAGGATTACTTTGAGTGCACGAGTCCTGGGGGCACATGCACTCGTGGGTATGCCGGAGGCAACTCGGGTTTCCGTTCGAAGGGTGAGAACCACCGGACGGGCAGACCTATTTACCGGCATTCTGATAGGGCTTGGCGCACTCAGCGACAAGTGGTCTCAGGGATGGGGGCGTTCCAGTGAGCGGCAACGGCGGAAGCGGGACGACCGCGACCAGCACGGACAAGCGCCCGAACGAACTGCTCACGTCCTGGTTCGTGCGCAGCGGCTGGTCGAAGGGCGAACTCGCCCGCCAAGTCAACCGCCGGGCGCGCCAGTTGGGCGCCAACCACATCTCCACGGACACCTCCCGGGTGCGCCGCTGGCTGGACGGCGAGAATCCCCGCGAGCCCATCCCCAGGATCCTGTCCGAGCTGTTCTCCGAGCGCTTCGGCTGCGTGGTCTCCGTCGAGGACCTCGGCCTGCGCGCGGCACGCCAGTCACCCTCCGTGTCCGGCGTCGACCTGCCCTGGACGGGCCCGCAGACGGTGGCCCTGCTCAGCGAGTTCTCGCGCAGCGACCTGATGCTGGCGCGGCGCGGCTTCCTCGGGACCTCGCTGGTCCTGTCCGCGGGCCCGTCCCTCATCGAACCGATGCAGCGCTGGCTGGTGCCCACGGCCCAGGCCGCCCCGCCGGAGCCCGAGCCCGCAGGCGCGAGCCGCCGCGTCGGCCGGCTCTCCAAGCCCGAGCTGGACCTCCTGGAGTCGACCACGGTGATGTTCCGCCAGTGGGACGCCCAGTGCGGCGGCGGCCTGCGCCGCAAGGCGGTCGTCGGCCAGCTGCACGAGGTGACCGACCTGCTCCAGGAACCCCAGCCCGAGTCCACCACCCGCAAGCTGTTCAAGGTCGCCGCCGAGCTGGCCGAGCTGGCCGGCTGGATGTCGTACGACGTGGGGCTCCAGCCGACCGCCCAGAAGTACTTCGTCCTCGCCCTGCACGCGGCCAAGGAGGCCGGCGACAAGCCGCTCGGCTCGTATGTGCTGTCCAGCATGAGCCGCCAGATGATCCACCTCGGCCGGCCGGACGACGCCCTGGAGCTGATCCACCTCGCGCAGTACGGCAGCCGGGACTGCGCGAGCCCGCGCACCCAGTCGATGCTGTATGCGATGGAGGCCCGCGCCTACGCCAACATGGGCCAGCCCGGAAAGTGCAAGCGCGCCGTCCGGATGGCCGAGGACACCTTCGCCGACGTCGAGGAGTGGGACGAGCCGGACCCCGACTGGATCCGCTTCTTCTCCGAGGCCGAGCTGCACGGCGAGAACAGCCACTCCTACCGCGACCTCGCCTATGTCGCGGGGCGCAGCCCGACGTACGCCTCCCTGGCCCAGCCCGTCATGGAGCGGGCCGTCGCCCTGTTCGCCGAGGACGCCGAGCACCAGCGGTCGTACGCACTGAACCTGATCGGGATGGCCACGGTCCATCTGCTCCAGCGCGAGCCCGAGCAGAGCGCGGTGCTGGCCGAACAGGCCATGCACATCGCCAAGAAGGTCCGCTCCGAGCGCGTGAACACTCGTATTCGAAAGACCGTCGACACGGCGGTGCGCGACTTCGGGGACCTCGCCGAGGTCGTCGACCTCACCGAGAAGCTTGCCGTCGAGCTGCCGGAGACGGCCGAGGCGGTCTGAGAAACCGCCGTATCCCTTGAGCCCCGGCCGCGGCCGGCCTTCCCGAACCGCCCGACTCGGCTCCCCCGTGCCAGGTCATCGGAAGGCCCGTCGCGGCCGGATCCTTTCCGTCCCGGAAGGTTGCGCCACGATAACGATCGACGCTGCCGGGATCCGGCAGTTCATCGAGGCGTAACACACGCGGCGCCTTCGTCACTGCGGCGAAACAACGAGGGGCTTCCACCGAAACCGCGCTGCGCCAATCTCTTGGCGCATAACCGGCCCACCCCTCATGCCCGCTTAAAGGCTTCGCCCGCACGGGGCCGTACCAATGACGAGGAGACGCCGATGGCCCCAGCCATCACGCTCGCCGCAGAAGCTCCCAAGCTGTCTGCCGCCAACACGGGCTTCATGCTCATCTGTTCCGCCCTGGTGCTGCTCATGACACCGGGCCTCGCCTTCTTCTACGGAGGCATGGTCCGCGTCAAGAGCACCCTGAACATGCTGATGATGAGTTTCGTCAGCATCGGGATCGTCACCATCCTGTGGGTGCTCTACGGCTTCTCCCTGGCCTTCGGCTCCAGCAACGGCTTCATCGGCTTCAACTCCGACTGGCTGGGCATGAGCAACGTCGGCCTGACGGAGCTCTGGGACGGCTACACGATCCCGATCTTCGTCTTCATGGTCTTCCAGATGATGTTCGCGGTCATCACGCCGGCCCTGATAAGCGGCGCCATCGCGGACCGCGTCAAGTTCTCGGCCTGGTCGCTCTTCGTGGCCCTGTGGCTGACGGTCGTCTACGTCCCGGTCGCCCACTGGGTCTGGGGCGCCGACGGCTGGGCCTTCAAGCTCGGTGTGATCGACTTCGCCGGTGGTACGGCGGTCCACATCAACGCCGGTGCCGGCGCCCTCGGCGTCATCCTGGTCATCGGCAAGCGGGTCGGCTTCAAGAAGGACCCGATGCGCCCGCACAGCCTCCCGCTGGTCATGCTCGGTGCCGGTCTGCTGTGGTTCGGCTGGTTCGGCTTCAACGCCGGCTCGTGGCTGGGCAACGACGACGGCGTCGGCGCGCTGATGTTCGTCAACACGCAGGTCGCCACCGCCGCCGCCATGCTGGCCTGGCTCGCCTACGAGAAGATCCGGCACGGCGCGTTCACCACGCTGGGCGCCGCCTCCGGCGCGGTCGCCGGTCTGGTCGCGATCACCCCGTCCGGTGGTGCGGTCTCCCCGCTCGGCGCGATCGCGGTCGGTGTCATCGCCGGTGTCGCCTGTGCCGCGGCCGTCGGCCTGAAGTACAAGTTCGGCTACGACGACTCGCTCGACGTCGTCGGCGTCCACATGATCGGCGGTATCGCCGGCTCCCTGCTGATCGGCTTCTTCGCCACCGGCAAGGGCCAGTCCACCGCGACCGGCGTCTTCTACGGCGACCACTCCTTCACCCAGCTGTGGAAGCAGTTCGCCGGTGTCGGCGCGGTCCTCGGTTACTCCCTGGTCGCCTCCGCGGTGCTCGCCTTCCTCCTCGACAAGACCATCGGAATGCGGGTCACCGAGGACGAGGAGATCTCCGGTATCGACCAGGCCGAGCACGCCGAGACCGCATACGACTTCAGCGGTGCCGGCGGCGGCTCCGCCAAGGTCGCCGTGGCTGCCGCGGCCGAGTCCGAGTCGAAGAAGGTGGACGCATGAAGCTCATCACCGCCGTCGTCAAGCCCCACCGGCTCGACGAGATCAAGGAAGCCCTCCAGGCCTTCGGAGTCCACGGCCTGACGGTCACCGAGGCGAGCGGCTACGGTCGTCAGCGGGGTCACACCGAGGTCTACCGCGGCGCGGAGTACACCGTCGACCTGGTCCCCAAGATCCGGATCGAGGTGCTGGCCGAGGACGACGACGCCGAGCAGCTGATCGACGTCATCGTCAAGGCGGCCCGTACCGGCAAGATCGGTGACGGCAAGGTCTGGTCCCTGCCGGTCGAGACGGCCGTCAGGGTACGGACCGGCGAGCGCGGCCCCGACGCGCTCTGACAGAAAAAGAACAGGAGCTGCTGGGTGTCGAGTACTGAAGTGCACAACGAAGCAGAGGACTCGGGACCCAGCGGCTATGCGGCGGCCCGGCTGCGTCTCCTCACCGAGGGGGTGCAGTCCGGGCCGCCGCGCCGTGCGGCCCTGTCGGAACTCACCGACGACTGGCTGACCGGCCTCTTCGGGGCGGGCGCCGAGGGACTGCGCGGGGTCTCCCTGGTCGCCGTCGGCGGCTACGGCCGCGGCGAGCTGTCCCCGCGCAGCGACCTGGACCTGCTGCTCCTGCACGACGGCGGCGACGCCAAGACGGTGGCCGCGCTGGCCGACCGTATCTGGTACCCGGTGTGGGACCTCGGCCTCGCCCTCGACCACTCCGTGCGCACCCCGGGGGAGGCGCGCAAGACCGCAGCCGAGGACCTGAAGGTCCAGCTCGGCCTCCTGGACGCCCGCCACATCGCCGGCGACCTGGGCCTGACCGCCGGACTGCGCACCGCGGTCCTCGCCGACTGGCGCAACCAAGCCCCCAAACGCCTCCCCGAGCTCCAGGAGCTGTGCTCCGAACGCGCCGAGCGCCAGGGCGAGTTGCAGTACCTCCTCGAACCCGACCTCAAGGAGGCCCGCGGCGGCCTGCGCGACGCCACCGCCCTGCGCGCCGTCGCCGCCTCCTGGCTGGCCGACGCCCCGCGCGAGGGCCTCGACGACGCCCGGCGCCGCCTCCTCGACGTCCGCGACGCCCTGCACCTGGCCACGGGGCGCGCGACCGACCGGCTCGCGCTCCAGGAGCAGGACCAGGTCGCCGCCGAGCTCGGCCTGCTCGACGCCGACACCCTGCTGCGCCAGGTCTACGAAGCGGCACGTGTCATCTCGTACGCCAGTGACGTCACCTGGCGCGAGGTGGGGCGCGTGCTCAGGTCGCGCGCCGTGCGGCCGCGGCTGCGCGCCATGCTGGGCGGCGGCAAGCCCGTCCCCGAGCGGTCTCCGCTGGCCGAAGGCGTGGTCGAGCAGGACGGCGAGGTGGTGCTCGCCCGCGCCGCACGCCCCGAGCGCGACCCGGTGCTGCCGCTGCGCGCCGCGGCCGCCGCCGCCCAGGCCGGCCTCCCGCTCTCCCTGCACGCCGTACGGCGCATGGCGTCCATCGCGCGCCCCCTGCCCACGCCCTGGCCCGCCGAGGCCCGCGAACAGCTGGTCACCCTGCTCGGCTCCGGCCACCCCACCATCGAGGTGTGGGAGGCACTGGAGGCCGAGGGCCTGATCACACAGCTGCTGCCGGACTGGGAGCGGGTGCGCTGCCGGCCGCAACGCAACGCCGTGCACATCTGGACCGTCGACCGGCACCTCATCGAAACGGCCGTCCGCGCCTCCGAGTTCACCCGCCGCGTCCACCGCCCCGACCTGCTCCTGGTCGCGGCCCTGCTGCACGACATCGGCAAGGGCTGGCCCGGCGACCACTCGGTGGCCGGCGAGATCATCGCCAAGGACGTCGCCGCCCGCATCGGCTTCGACCGCGAGGACGTCGCCGTACTCGCGACTCTCGTACGTCATCATCTGCTGCTGATCGACACGGCCACCCGGCGTGACCTGGAGGACCCGGCCACGGTCCGTTCGGTCGCCGAGGCCGTCGGGTCGCAGTCCACGCTGGAGCTGCTGCACGCGCTGACCGAGGCAGACGCGCTGGCCACCGGACCGGCCGCCTGGTCGTCCTGGCGGGGCTCGCTCGTCGCCGACCTGGTCAAGCGGGTCGGCGCCGTGCTCTCCGGGGACGCACCCGACGAACCGGAGGCGGCGGCGCCCACCGCCGAACAGGAGCGGCTCGCCATCGAGGCGCTCGCCACCGGCAGCCCGGTGCTGTCCCTGCGCGCCCAGACCGAGCCGCCGACCGAGGACCAGCCCTCCGGCGACCCCGAGCCGCTCGGCGTCGAGCTGCTCATCGCCGTACCGGACCAGCCCGGCGTGCTGCCCGCGGTGGCCGGCGTACTCGCCATGCACCGGCTGACCGTGCGCACCGCCGAACTGCGCGCCCTGGACCTGCCGGACGGCGTCGAGGGCGCGGTGCTGCTGCTGGACTGGCGGGTCGCCGCCGAGTACGGCTCGCTGCCGCAGGCCGCCCGGCTGCGCGCCGATCTCGTACGGGCCCTGGACGGGTCCCTGGACATCGCGGGCCGGCTCGCCGAGCGGGACGCCGCCTATCCGCGCCGCCGGGGTGTCGTGGCGCCGCCGCCGCGGGTGACGGTCGCCTCGGCCGCGTCCCGGCTCGCCACGGTGATCGAGGTGCGCGCACAGGACGCCCCGGGGCTGCTGCACCGGATCGGGCGGGCGCTGGACGACGCGAAGCTGCGGGTGCGCAGCATGCACGTGTCCACGCTGGGCGCCAACGCCGTGGACGCCTTCTACGTGACCGGGCCGGAGGGGGCGCCCCTGCCCGGCGAGGAGGCGGTGTCCGTGGCGCGCAAGCTGGAGGAGACCCTCAGGGGATGAGGACGCGGGATCCCGGTGTCGTACCGAGCCGGGATACCCTTGAAGACGCTCACCCTGCCCCCGACTCCCGAGGACCGACGCCGCCGTGTTCGACACTCTCTCCGATCGCCTCTCAGCGACCTTCAAGAATCTGCGCGGCAAGGGGCGTCTGAGCGAGGCGGACATCGACGCCACCGCGCGCGAGATCCGTATCGCGCTGCTCGAAGCGGACGTGGCGCTGCCGGTCGTCCGGACGTTCATCAAGAACGTCAAGGACCGTGCCATGGGCGCCGACGTCTCCAGGGCGCTGAACCCGGCCCAGCAGGTCCTGAAGATCGTGAACGAGGAGCTCGTCACGATCCTCGGCGGCGAGACCCGTCGGCTGCGCTTCGCCAAGACCCCGCCCACCGTGATCATGCTGGCTGGTCTGCAGGGTGCCGGTAAGACCACCCTCGCGGGCAAGCTCGGCCACTGGCTGAAGGAGCAGGGCCACTCGCCGCTCCTGGTCGCCGCCGACCTCCAGCGCCCGAACGCGGTGAACCAGCTGAGCGTGGTCGCCGAGCGCGCCGGCGTCGCCGTGTACGCGCCGGAGCCGGGCAACGGCGTGGGCGACCCGGTCAAGGTCGCCAAGGACTCCATCGACTTCGCGAAGTCCAAGGTCCACGACATCGTGATCGTGGACACCGCCGGCCGGCTCGGCATCGACCAGGAGCTGATGAAGCAGGCCGCGGACATCCGCGACGCCGTCAGCCCGGACGAGATCCTCTTCGTCGTCGACGCGATGATCGGTCAGGACGCGGTCACCACCGCCGAGGCCTTCCGCGACGGCGTCGGCTTCGACGGCGTGGTGCTCTCCAAGCTCGACGGCGACGCCCGCGGTGGTGCCGCCCTGTCGATCCGCCAGGTCACCGGCAAGCCGATCATGTTCGCGTCGAACGGCGAGAAGCTCGAGGACTTCGACGCCTTCCACCCGGACCGGATGGCCTCCCGCATCCTCGACATGGGTGACCTGCTCACCCTGATCGAGCAGGCGGAGAAGACGTTCAGCCAGGAAGAGGCCCAGAAGATGGCCTCCAAGCTGGCGTCCAAGAAGGGCCAGGACTTCACCCTGGACGACTTCCTGGCCCAGATGGAGCAGGTCAGGAAGATGGGCAGCATCAGCAAGCTGCTCGGGATGCTGCCCGGCATGGGGCAGATCAAGGACCAGATCAACAACCTGGACGAGCGGGACGTCGACCGCACCGCCGCGATCATCAAGTCGATGACCCCGGGCGAGCGCCAGGACCCGAACATCATCAACGGCTCGCGGCGCGCCCGTATCGCCAAGGGTTCCGGCGTCGAGGTCAGCGCGGTCAAGAACCTCGTCGAGCGGTTCTTCGAGGCCCGCAAGATGATGTCCCGCATGGCCCAGGGCGGCGGCATGCCCGGTATGCCGGGGGTCCCCGGCATGGGCGGCGGTCCGGGCCGGACGAAGAAGCAGCCCAAGAAGGCCAAGGGCAAGCAGCGTTCGGGCAACCCGATGAAGCGCAAGCAGCAGGAGCAGGAGGAGGCCGAGCGCAGGGCCGCCGGCGCCCAGAGCGGCGCCGTGCCGGGCGGCGCCTTCGGGCTGCCGGGCCAGCAGGGCGGTCAGGACTTCGAGCTGCCGGACGAGTTCAAGAAGTTCATGGGCTGAGCCTCAGGAAGTCCGTCAGCTGAGCTTCGGTAAGTTCATGGGCTGAGTTCACTCTCTGCGCGTGCCAGGGGTTGGTCGTTGTCGTAACGTCCCGATATGACCAACCCCGCGCCGCCGCGCAAGTCGCCCGACCAGCCCTGGCGTACCGAGGGCACCCCGGAGGAGCCGCCGAAGCCGCCGCCGGGCGGCCGGAAGATGCGCGGCGGCTGGTGGAGTCTGATCCTGACCGCGCTGGTCGTGTACCTGATCGCCAACCTGATCCTGTCGTTCTTCAACGAGGGCGACGAGCCGACGATCTCGTACACCGAGTTCAGCAAGCAGGTCGACGCGGGCAACGTCACCAAGATCTACGCCAAGGGCGACGCGATCCAGGGCCAGCTCAAGAAGGAGCAGGACAACCCGGACGGCGGCGGCAAGTACACCAAGTTCAACACCCAGCGCCCGTCCTTCGCGGACGACCAGCTCTGGGCGGACCTGACCAAGCACGACGTCACGGTCACGGCCGAGCCGGTCGTCCAGCACCGCAGTTTCCTCGCCAACCTGCTGATCTCGCTGGCGCCGATGTTGCTGCTGATCGCGGTGTGGGTGTTCATCGCGCGCCGTATGAGCTCGGGCCTCGGCGGCGCGGGCGGCATGCTCGGGCGCAAGGCGCCCCCCAAGCCGGTCGAACTGGAGCCGGGACAGCAGCGCACCACCTTCGAGGACGTGGCCGGCATCGACGAGGTCGAGGGCGAGCTGAACGACGTCGTCGACTTCCTGAAGAACCCGGACGCCTATCGCCGTATGGGCGCCAAGATGCCCCGGGGCGTGCTGCTCGCGGGCCCGCCCGGCACCGGCAAGACACTGCTCGCGCGGGCCGTCGCGGGGGAGGCGGGGGTGCCGTTCTTCTCGGCCTCCGCCTCCGAGTTCATCGAGATGATCGTCGGTGTCGGCGCCTCACGCGTGCGTGAACTGTTCGCGGAGGCCCGCAAGGTGGCCCCCTCCATCATCTTCATCGACGAGATCGACACCATCGGCCGGGCCCGCGGCGGCGGCGCCTCCATGGGCGGTCACGACGAGCGCGAGCAGACCCTCAACCAGATCCTCACCGAGATGGACGGCTTCTCCGGCTCCGAGGGCGTCATCGTCATCGCCGCCACCAACCGCGCCGACATCCTCGACCCGGCCCTGACCCGCCCGGGCCGCTTCGACCGGGTCGTGCAGGTCTCGCCCCCGGACCGCGGCGGCCGCGAGGCCATCCTGCAGATCCACACCCGCGAGATCCCCCTCGCGGAGAACGTGGACCTGGCCCAGGTCGCCCGTACGACCCCGGGCATGACCGGCGCCGAACTCGCCAACCTCGCCAACGAGGCAGCCCTCCTCGCGGTCAAGCGCAAGCAGGAGCGCGTCACCCAGTCCGACCTCTCGGAGGCCCTGGAGAAGGTCCAACTGGGCGCCGAACGGCCCCTGGTGATGCCCGAGGAGGAGCGCCGCCGCACCGCCTACCACGAGAGCGGCCACGCCCTCCTCGGCATGCTCCAGCCCGGCGCCGACCCCGTCCGCAAGATCACCATCGTCCCGCGCGGCCGCGCCCTGGGCGTCACGCTCTCCACGCCGGAGTCCGACAAGTACGCGTACACCGAGGAGTACCTGCGCGGCCGGATCATCGGCGCGCTCGGCGGCATGGCGGCCGAGCAGGTCGTCTACGGGGTGATCACCACCGGTGCCGAGAACGACCTCGAACAGGTCACCAACATCGCGCGCGGAATGGTCGCCCGCTGGGGCATGAGCGAGCGCGTCGGCCGGCTCTCGGCCCTCCCGAACGACGCCCAGCAGGCGTATGGCCTCGCCGCCGCCCCGCAGACCCTCGACGTCATCGACGGCGAGATGCGCCGCATCGTCGACGAGTGCTACGACGAGGCCTGCCGCAAGCTCGTCGACCACCGCGGCCAACTGGACGCGCTCGCCGAGGCGTTGCTGGAACGCGAGACCCTGGAGGAGGCGGACGCGTACCGCATCGCCAGCATCACCCGCCTCAAGAAGGAGGCCGACGCCTAGCGTGACTGGACGCCTGTGGTGACCGGACGCCTAGGGCGTGCGCGCGATCAGGTACCGGAAGACGTTCGGCATCCACACCGTCCCGTCCGGACGCAGATACGGGTGCAGCGCCTCCGCCAGCTCCTTCTCCACCTGCGTCGCGTCGGTCGCCGCGATCGCCGCGTCGAACAGGCCCGTCGAGAGCAGCCCGCGCACCGCGCTGTCCGTGCCGGCGTAGCCGAAGGGGCAGGCGACCCGGCCCGAGCCGTCGGGCTTCAGCCCCGCCCGCTGGGCCACCTCCTCCAGGTCGTCGCGAAGGGCGGGGCGCCAACTGCCCGCGCTGCGCAGCGGATCCGCCAGCCTGGTGGCCACCCGCAGCACGGACGACGTGGTGCAGCGCTCCGGCGGACCCCAGCCGGCGAGCACCACGGGCGCCCCGCGCTCGGCGAGCGGTGTCGCTGCCCGCAGCAGCCCGCCGAGCCCCTCCGAGTCGCCCGCCAGACACCCGATCGGCTCGAAAGCCGTCACCAGGGTGTACGCGGGCGTCTCCGCGTCGCCCGCGGTCGCCAGGTCGGCCGGCGAACCGTCGATGATCCGCGTGTCCGCACGCGCGCGTGCGTCCCACGCGTCCGGCAGCAGCCGCTCGCGCGCGAGGACGAGCCGCTCGGGGAAGGAGTGGTCGACACCGGTGACCGCCGCGCCTCTCGCGGCCGCCATCAGGAGGGCAAGCCCGGAACCGCAGCCGAGGCCCAGCATCCGGGTGCCGCGGCCCACTTCGAGTCGCTCGTAGACGGCCTCGTAGAGCGGCACCAGCATCCGCTCCTGGATCTCGGACCAGTCACGCGCGCGTGCACACAGATCCACACGGGGCGAACCGCCCGCATGGGGTGGGTGCTGCCGCACGAGCGTAGGTGTCATCAAAGCGCCCCAATCCGCCGAGAGTTGCCGCTGTGCCCGTTTCCGTAGCCCCCGTGACGTGCGCTCGCACTCCCCCCGTATGCCAGGTAACTCCGCACTCGACCGCTCGTCCAGGGGTTGTGGGGCCCGGCTTGTGGGTTGACTGTGCGGGGGAAAAAGAATTCACATCGGCGCAACGTGGGCCCGTAACATCCCGTCATGGCAAAGGCACCCGTACTCACACCCCGGGCGGACGACTTCCCCCGCTGGTACCAGGATCTGGTCAACAAGGCCGAGCTGGCCGACAACGGCCCGGTGCGCGGCACCATGGTCATCCGACCGTACGGGTACGGGCTGTGGGAGCGCATGCAGGCCGAGATGGACGCCCGGATCAAGGCCACTGGCACGCAGAACGCGTACTTCCCGCTGCTGATCCCCCAGTCGTACTTCGCCCGCGAGGCCGACCACGTCGAGGGCTTCGCGCCCGAGCTGGCCGTGGTCACCCACGGCGGCGGCAAGGAGCTGGAGGAGCCCGCGGTCGTCCGCCCCACCTCCGAGATGATCATCAACGACTACTTCTCGAAGTGGGTGCAGAGCTACCGCGACCTGCCCCTGAAGATCAACCAGTGGGCCAACGTGGTCCGTTGGGAGCTGCGCCCCCGTCTCTTCCTCCGTACCACCGAGTTCCTGTGGCAGGAGGGCCACACCGCGCACGCCTCGTACGAGGAGGCGCGCGACTTCGCCGAGCACATCCAGCGGGACGTGTACGGGGAGTTCATCGAGAACGTCCTAGCCATGGACTTCGTCGCCGGCCGCAAGACCGTCAAGGAACGCTTCGCGGGCGCCATCAACACCCTCACGCTGGAAAGCATGATGGGCGACGGCAAGGCCCTCCAGATGGTCACCAGCCACGAACTCGGCCAGAACTTCGCCAAGGCCTTCAACACCCGGTACCTGTCGAAGGAGGGCAGGCAGGAGCTCGTCTGGCAGACCTCCTGGGGCTCGACCACCCGCATGATCGGCGCCCTGGTGATGACTCACGGAGATGACAACGGCCTGCGCGTCCCGCCGCGGCTCGCGCAGATCCAGGCCGTCGTCCTCGCGATCAAGGGCGACGAGCAGGTTCTGGCCAAGGTCCGCGAAATCGGCGACCGGCTGACCGCGGCGGGCGTCCGCGTCCACGTCGACGACCGCACCGACACCCCCTTCGGCCGCCGCGCGGTCGACTGGGAGCTCAAGGGCGTGCCGGTCCGCATCGAGGTCGGACCCCGTGACCTGGAGAACGGCACGGCGATGCTCGCCCGCCGCATCCCGGGCGGCAAGGAGCCGGTCGCGATCGACAGTCTCGTACGACTTCTCCCCACGATCCTGGAGGAGGACCAGGCGCTGCTTCTGGCGCAGTCCCGCGAGCGCCGTGAGTCGCGGACGGCCGACGTGTCGACGATCGAGGAGGCCGTCGAGGCGGCGGGCGCCGGCGGCTGGGCCCGCATCCCGTGGGCCGACCTCGGCGAAGAGGGCGAGGCCAGACTGGCCGAGCACGCGGTGACCGTACGGTGTCTGGTCGCTTCCGACGGGTCGGTTCCGGACTCCCAGGACGCACCCGGTAACGTCGCGGTCGTCGCGCGCGCTTACTGATACACAGGGCTTCCGCCGCGAGAGCGACCGAAACGCCTCTTGCGCACCTGCGGATCACAGCCGCACCGGCGCGTGGACATCCGCTACGCGCCGGTGCGTACGTCAGGCTACGTACCGGCTTGGTACGAGCTGTGAGGCTTCTCCGCAGATCAGCGCACCCGCCCTCGTCTCCACGCATCAGCGGCAACTGACGGGTACGTGCAAATTATTTGGGATGCCCCGGAATAGGAACACAGCGGCACCCCCGCTCGTTGTCATTACGTGAGCACGACACAGACACCACCTGTTCTCGCCGCAGAGCTGGCAGAGGCGTGGGCCGACATTCAGCGGTACCACCCCGAGCTGCCTGACCTTGCCGCGCCAGAGTCCCTGATCGGAGAGTCGTCGTCCGCGTGCGGGCACGAGCTCTCCTTCGAGCGACTGCTCCATGAGGCAGTCCACGGCATCGCCGCGGCACGCGGCGTGCGAGACACGTCCCGCGCCGGCCGGTACCACAACCGCAGATTCCTAGCGATCGCCGAGGAGCTGGGCCTGGACCACCCCGAGGAGCCGCACCCCAGCAGCGGTTTCTCGCTGGTCACGCTCAACCCCGAGGCCAAGCGCCGCTACCGCCCCACCATGGAGCGGCTGCAGCGCGCCCTCAAGGCCCATACGGCGGCCACCTCCGCCGACACCCCGAAGAGCTTCCGCGGCCCGGCGGCCCGGCACGGCTCCTCGGGCGGCGGCGTGCGCGTGAAGGCGGTCTGCGACTGCGGCCGTAACGTGCGGGTCGTCCCGTCGGTGCTGGCCCAGGCGCCGATCGTCTGCGGAGGCTGCGGGAAGCCCTTCCGGATTCCCGAGGCGGTCGCGGCGTAACGCGGGAGCACGAAGTACCGGCATCTCGTGGCTGCCGGTGCGGCCGGCGCCCGGCGTGACTCACCTCCACGCCGGGTGCCGCTTCGGCATGTCCGGGGGAAGGTCCGGTCCCACCGGCGGAAGCGATCCGTGGGGTGTGGCACAATGGCTAGCTGTACTCGACAGCCGCACAGGACCCCTCTCTCCTCCGGCTGACGCGTCCATCGGGCACTCGGGTACCGCAACCCCACGCGGCAATCTCGCCGTGCCCAACCACGTCAAAACCAGGAGAACCCACTCCCGTGGCAGTCAAGATCAAGCTGAAGCGTCTGGGCAAGATCCGTTCGCCTCACTACCGCATCGTCGTCGCCGACTCCCGCACCCGCCGTGACGGCCGTGCGATCGAGGAGATCGGCAAGTACCACCCGACCTACAACCCGTCGGTCATCGAGGTGGACGCCGACCGTGTGGCGTACTGGCTGGGTGTCGGCGCGCAGCCGACCGAGCCCGTCCTCGCCATTCTGAAGAAGACCGGCGACTGGCAGAAGTTCAGGGGCGAGCCCGCCCCGGCTCCGCTGCTGGTCGCCGAGCCGAAGAAGGCGCGCCCGTCGTTCGAGGCCCTTGGTGGCGACGACGAGGGCAAGGGTGAGGCGATCACCCAGAAGAAGAAGGCGGAGAAGAGGGACGAGGCCGCCGCCGAGTCCGAGTCGGCCGAGGCCTGAGCATGCTCGAGGAGGCTCTCGAGCACCTCGTGAAGGGCATCGTCGACAACCCTGACGATGTGCAGGTCGCATCCCGCAACCTGCGCCGTGGGCGCGTGCTCGAGGTCCGGGTCCACCCCGACGACCTCGGCAAGGTGATCGGCCGCAACGGCCGCACCGCACGCGCTCTGCGCACCGTCGTGGGCGCCATCGGCGGCCGCGGTGTCCGCGTCGACCTGGTCGACGTCGACCACGTCCGCTGACGCAACACGCTGACAACACAGCACCGGCTCGGGCCGGGGAGGGCCTCAACTGGGCCGTCCCCGGCCCGTAGTCGTACCTACTTGTCGTCCAGGAGATCAAGCACAGTGCAGCTGGTAGTCGCTCGCATCGGCCGTGCCCACGGCATCAAGGGCGAGGTCACCGTCGAGGTCCGCACCGACGAGCCGGAGCTCCGGCTCGCGCCGGGAGCGGTGCTGCTGACGGAGCCCGCCTCGACGGGGCCGCTCACCATCGAGACCGGCCGGGTCCACAGCGGCCGTCTCCTCCTGCGCTTCGAGGGCGTGAAGGACCGCAGCGCCGCCGAGGCGCTGCGCAACACCATCCTCATCGCCGAGGTGGATCCGGAGGTGCTCCCGGACGAGGAGGACGAGTACTACGACCACCAGCTGATGGACCTGGACGTGGTGACCAAGGACGGCGTGGAGGTGGGCCGGATCACCGAGATCTCGCACCTGCCCTCGCAGGACCTGTTCATCGTGGAGCGTCCCGACGGCACCGAGGTCCTCATCCCCTTCGTCGAGGAGATCGTGACGGAGATCGACCTGGAGGAGCAGCGGGCCGTCATCGACCCGCCGCCCGGGCTGATCGGGGACGACAGCGAATGAGGCTCGACGTCGTCACCATCTTCCCCGAGTACCTGGAACCCCTGAACGTCTCCCTCGTCGGCAAGGCACGCGCGCGTGGGCAGCTCGGGGTGCATGTGCACGACCTGCGCGCGTGGACGTACGACCGCCACAACACGGTCGACGACACCCCGTACGGCGGCGGCCCCGGCATGGTCATGAAGACCGAGCCCTGGGGCGACGCCCTGGACTCGGCCCTCGCCGACGGCTACGAGACCGGCTCGCACACGCCCGCGCTGATCGTCCCCACCCCCAGCGGCCGCCCCTTCACCCAGGAACTCGCCGTCGAGCTCTCCGAGCGCCCCTGGCTGATCTTCACGCCCGCGCGCTACGAGGGCATCGACCGCCGGGTCATCGACGAGTACGCGACCCGGATGCCGGTCTACGAGGTGTCCATCGGCGACTACGTCCTCGCCGGCGGCGAGGCGGCCGTACTGGTCATCACCGAAGCCGTGGCGCGACTGCTGCCCGGCGTCCTCGGCAACGCCGAGTCCCACCGCGACGACTCCTTCGCGCCGGGCGCCATGGCCAACCTCCTGGAGGGCCCCGTCTACACCAAGCCCCCTGAGTGGCGCGGCCGCGGGATCCCGGACGTGCTGCTCAGCGGCCACCACGGCAAGATCGCCCGCTGGCGCCGCGACGAGGCCCTCAGGCGTACGACGGCCAACCGGCCCGACCTCATCGAGCGCTGCGACCCCAAGGCCTTCGACAAGAAGGACCGCGAGATGCTCTCCATCCTGGGCTGGGCCCCGGACCCGGCGGGGGAGCCGTACGGCCGATTTTGGCGCAGGCACGAGGGCGTGGAAGAATAGCTCGCTGTTGTGCGTCGTCCGGCGTGCGCCCCTGCCACAGGGGGACACGACGCCCGCCCCGACACGGACAGCATCCTCTCGGAAACCTAGATACCGCCTATGACCTGTGGCATGGGTGAAGAAAGCAGACGAAATGTCTCACCTGCTCGACTCCGTCGACGCCGCGTCGCTGCGCAGCGACGTCCCGGCCTTCCGCCCGGGTGACACCGTCAACGTCCACGTGCGCGTCATCGAGGGCAACCGCTCCCGTGTGCAGCAGTTCAAGGGCGTTGTGATCCGCCGCCAGGGCGCCGGTGTCCGCGAGACCTTCACGGTCCGCAAGGTCTCCTTCTCCGTCGGCGTCGAGCGCACCTTCCCGGTGCACACCCCGATCGTCGAGAAGATCGAGCTCGTCACCCGCGGTGACGTGCGTCGCGCCAAGCTGTACTACCTGCGCGAGCTGCGCGGTAAGGCCGCGAAGATCAAGGAGAAGCGCGACAGCTGAGCTCGCGCGGGTGTCCATAGGGGCGCCGGATAGCATCTGGCCTCGATGGAGACCGAAGCACAGCAGACGGAGCGCGACCGCTCCTCCCGCCCTGATCCAGTGGCTGCGGAGGAACGGTCGCGTTTCGCGTTGGTGGCGAAGGTCACCGACTGGCTGCCGGGCGGGCGGATCACCCTGACCCTGCTGGTCTGCCTGGTCTTTTTGCTGCTCCTCAACGCATTCGTGGTCCAACCATTCCAGATTCCCAGCGGATCCATGGAAGACGGATTGAGGATCGGCGACCGCGTTCTCGTAAATAAGTTGGCGTACCGTTTCGGTGCCCAGCCGCGACGGGGAGATGTCGTTGTGTTCGACGGCACGGGCTACTTCGGGAACGCCGACTACATCAAGCGCGTCGTGGGTGTGGGGGGAGACCGCGTGGTCTGCTGTGACAAGGAGGGGAGGATCGAGGTGAACGGCCGGTCGGTCGACGAGTCGTCGTTCCTGTACCCCGGGGACACCCCGTCCTCGGTGCCCTTCAGCGTCGTCGTGCCCGACGGCACCCTCTTCGTCCTCGGCGACCACCGCAGCGTCTCCAGCGACTCCCGCGACCACCTGGGCTCGCCCGGCGGCGGCATGATCCCGCTCTCCGACGTGATCGGACGCGCCGACTGGATCGTCTGGCCCTCCGCCCACCTCACGCGCCTGCACCGGCCGAGCGCCTACGCGCGCGTGCCCGCCGCGGACGGTGCGCATGGGTAACCGCGGCAAGCCGCGCGGCGCGGCGCCCAGCAGCCCCTTCGGCACCGAGAACCTGCTGCCCACCGGATCGCGGCGCACCAGCGGCTCCGCGGGCGCCGCAGGCCCGTCCGGTGGCCGCTCGCGCGCGGAGCGGCGCAAGCTCCAGCGCAAGGTCAAGCGAAAGCGCAGGCGCAGCGCGGTCAAGGAGATACCGCTCCTGGTCGGTGTCGCCGTACTCATAGCCCTGGTCCTGAAGACGTTCCTCGTCCAGGCGTTCGTGATCCCGTCCGGTTCCATGGAGCAGACGATCCGGATCGGCGACCGCGTCCTGGTCGACAAGTTCACCCCGTGGTTCGGCTCGGAGCCCAAGCGCGGCGACGTCGTCGTCTTCAAGGACCCCGGCGGCTGGCTCGCGGACGAGCAGACCACGACGACCGGTAGCGACCCCATCGTCGTCAAGCAGGTCAAGGAGGCGCTGACCTTCATCGGTCTGCTGCCGTCCAACAACGAGAAGGACCTCATCAAGCGGGTCATCGGCGTCGGCGGCGACCGCGTCAAGTGCTGCGACGCACAGGGCCGGATGACCGTCAACGGCGTACCGCTGACCGAGGGCGACTACCTGTATCCCGGAAACGCCCCGTCCACACAGGAGTTCGACATCACCGTCCCGAAGGGCCGGCTGTGGGTGATGGGCGACCACCGGGCCAACTCCGCGGACTCCCGCGCCCATATGAACACCGCCTACGGCGGCACGGTCTCACTGGACTCCGTGGTGGGGCGGGCGAAGGTCATCGCCTGGCCCATGGGGCACTGGACCTCCTTGGAAGAACCTAAAACTTTCGCCTCCGTTTCCAACTCCGTGTCGGGGACGACCGCGTCCCCGCAGCTGTCGCATAGGGTTGCTCCCGACGATCTGAACACAGCCATCCAGCTCCCGACCCCTGCGGAACTCCCGCTCGTTATGGGAGTGGTGGGCCTGCGTCGCGTATGGGGCAGGCAGCGACACAGAGTAAGGAGTTGGCGTGGGGGATGTGGCGGTTGGCGCACGGTCCGGACACGACGGCGAGGAGCACCGCGGGCAGCCCGTGGAATCAGCCGTCCCGGCCGCGGACAGCGCCGTGACCTCCGGGAGTGACTCCTCGGCGGGCGACGACGGCATGCCGCGCGACGCGCAGACCAGGGCGGACGGCCAGGGGCCGGGCGACTCGGCGCCCAGGGCGAAGAAGCAGCGCTCCTTCTGGAAGGAGCTGCCCATCCTCATCGGCATCGCGCTCGTCCTCGCGCTGCTGATCAAGACCTTCCTGGTGCAGGCGTTCTCGATTCCGTCGGACTCGATGCAGAACACCCTCCAGCAGGGCGACCGCGTCCTGGTCGACAAGCTGACCCCGTGGTTCGGCTCCAAGCCCGAGCGCGGCGAGGTCGTCGTCTTCCACGACCCGGACAACTGGCTGGCGGGCGAGCCCACCGCCAACCCGAACGCGCTGCAGAAGGTCCTCAGCTGGATCGGCCTGATGCCGTCCGCAGAGGAGAAGGACCTCATCAAGCGCGTCATCGGCGTCGGCGGCGACACGGTCTCCTGCAAGGGCAGCGGCCCGCTGAAGGTCAACGGCAAGCCGCTGAACGACACGTCGTTCGTGTACGCGGGCAACACCCCGTGCAGCGTGGACGACCAGGGCGGCCAGTTCACGGTGAAGGTCCCCAAGGGCTACATCTGGGTCATGGGCGACCACCGGCAGAACTCCCGCGACTCCCGCTACAACCAGAGCGACAAGCACCACGGCATGGTCCCGGTCGACAAGGTCGTCGGACGCGCCATCGTCATCGCCTGGCCGATCAACCGCTGGGACACCCTGCCGATCCCGGACACCTTCGACCAGCCCGGCCTCGGCGACCAGTCCTCGGCGGCGGGTGCCCTGACGGCCGCTCCGAACGCGCTCGCCCTCACCGGTGTCGTGCCGGTCGCGCTGTGGCGCCGCAGGAGGATCGCACCGGCCGAGAGCCGCTGAGCGGGACCGCGCACCAAGCCTTGGTGAAAGCCTGGTGCAGCTGTGACCGCGTCGGCCGGTGAAGGGCTGACCGGCCCAGGTACCGCCGGGTAGGGTGCGGACCCATGGGTGGCGAGAGCACTACACGTACGGCCCCGCGCAGCGGCGGCAGGAGCACGGGCCCGGTGGGCAGCAAGGCCGGACAGCGACTGTCCGGTATCGCGGTCGCACTGGGCATCGTGCTGTTCCTCGGAGGGTTCGCCTGGGGAGCGGTGGTGTACCGGCCGTACACCGTGCCGACCACCTCGATGACGCCGACCATCGACGCCGGCGACCGGGTGCTGGCGCAGCGGGTCGACGGCAGCGAGGTACACCGCGGTGACGTGGTCGTCTTCACGGACAAGACGTGGGTGACCAACGCCCCCGTGGTCAAGCGTGTGGTGGCGGTCGGCGGCGACACGGTCTCCTGCTGCACCGACGGCAAGCTGACCGTCAACGGCAAGCAGATCGACGAGGGCTACCTCAAGGGCAGCGCGGTCGAGGACAAGAAGATCCCGACCGTGAAGGTCCCCCAGGGCCGCCTGTTCCTCCTCGGCGACGAGCGCCAGGGCTCGCTGGACTCCTCCGCCCACCTCAGCGACGCGGCCCAGGGCACGGTGGCCGAGTCCGCCGTGACGGCTCGCGTGGACGCCGTCGTCTGGCCGATGAAGGGCATGCTGGAGCGCCCCACGGGCTTCGAGACCCTGGGCGCCCTCTCGACGCCGGGCCCCCTCCGCATCATCGTCGCGCTGATCATCGTCGGCGCGGTCCTCGTCCTCGGTGGCGGGGCGTACGGCCCGATCGCCAAGCGCCTGGGCAACCGCCGCGCCCGCACCCGGACGGAGCCCGTGGGTGCCCGCTGAACCGGCGGACGGACCCGAGAACGGGCTGCGCAAGGTCGCCCGGGTCGTGCTGCTCGACCCCGACGACCGCATCCTGCTCCTGTACGGCCACGAGCCGGACGACCCGACGGACGACTGGTGGTTCACCCCGGGCGGCGGCGTCGAGGGCGACGAGACGCGTGAGGAGGCCGCAGTACGGGAACTCGCCGAGGAGACCGGTATCACCGAGTTCGAGCTCGGCCCCGTGCTGTGGCGCCGGCAGTGCTCCTTCCCGTTCGCCGGCCGACGCTGGGACCAGGACGAGTGGTACTACCTGGCCAGGACGGCGCAGACGTCCGATGCCCTGCCCGGGGCCAGAGGGCTGACGGAGCTGGAGCGGCGCAGCGTCGCCGGAGCACGCTGGTGGACGTGTGCGGAACTGACCCGGGCACATGAGACGGTGTATCCGACCAGACTCGCCGAGCTGCTCCGCAGGCTGCTCGACGAAGGTCCCCCTGCCGGACCCGTGACCCTCGACCCGGAAATCGTCTAGAGGCTCATGGGACTGGCGCACAATGGTGGGATCGCACGGCTGAAGGGGAACATGCCATGAGCGCCGAGGACCTCGAGAAGTACGAGACCGAGATGGAGCTGAAGCTCTACCGGGAGTACCGCGATGTCGTCGGTCTGTTCAAATACGTGATCGAGACCGAGCGGCGCTTCTACCTGACCAACGACTACGAGATGCAGGTGCACTCGGTCCAGGGCGAGGTGTTCTTCGAGGTCTCGATGGCGGACGCGTGGGTCTGGGACATGTACCGGCCGGCTCGGTTCGTGAAGCAGGTCCGGGTGCTCACGTTCAAGGACGTGAACATTGAGGAGCTGAACAAGAGCGATCTGGAGTTGCCGGGCAGCTGAGTGTCACCCGTGGGGGTGGCGGGGTTGTCCACAACCGCCGAGTAGTCCACCAAGATCAACTCGGTGGGGCGGGGTTGCGTGATCGTTGGCGCCGGAGGTGGTGCCGACATGAACGCACGCAGTGCACTCGGCAGGTACGGCGAGGAGCTGGCCGCGCGGCGGCTGGCCGAGGCCGGGATGACGGTCCTGGAGCGCAACTGGCGCTGTGGCAGGACCGGGGAGATCGACATCGTGGCGCGGGACGGGGACGTCCTGGTCGTCTGCGAGGTCAAGACGCGGCGCGCGGGGCCCTTCGAGCACCCGATGGCCGCGGTGACGCCGGAGAAGGCGGAGCGGTTGCGTGGGCTCGCCGCGCACTGGATCCACGCGCATGGAGGCGCACCACCGGGCGGTGTCCGCATCGACCTGGTGGGCGTCCTGCTGCCCCAGCGTGGGGCACCGGTCGTGGAACACGCGCGGGGGGTGGCCTGAGATGGGGTTCGCGCGTACGTGCTCGGTGGCGCTGGTGGGCGTCGAGGGCGTGGTGGTGGAGGTCCAGGCGGACCTGGAGCCCGGGGTGGCGGCGTTCACGCTGGTGGGGTTGCCGGACAAGAGCCTGAGCGAGAGCCGGGATCGGGTGCGGGCGGCTGTGGTGAATTCGGGGGCCACCTGGCCGTCGAAGAAGCTCACGGTCGGACTGAGCCCCGCGTCCGTGCCGAAGAGCGGCAGCGGCTTCGACCTCGCGGTGGCCGCGGCGGTCCTCGGGGCGGCGGAGCGGATCGACCCGCGCGTGCTCGCCGACATCGTGATGATCGGCGAACTGGGCCTGGACGGGCGGGTCCGGGCGGTACGAGGCGTCCTGCCGGCGGTGCTCGCCGCGGCGGACGCGGGTTATGAGCAGGTGGTTGTCCCCGAGTGCGCCGTACCCGAGGCGTCGCTGGTGCCAGGCGTCTCCGTGCTCGGAGTGCGTAGTCTGCGCCAGCTCATCGCGGTTCTCACTGACGAGCCGGTGCCGGACGAGGAACCCGTCCCGGGGGACATCCGCCCGGACCCGTTCCTCGCCGGCCTGGCGCTGCCCGGGACGGGACTCGGCACGGCTCCCGGGGCGCACACCCCGGATCTGAAGGAAGTGGCAGGTCAGCACCTGGCCCGGGCCGCCCTGGAAGTGGCTGCCGCCGGTCGGCACCACGTCTTTTTCAAGGGTCCGCCGGGCGCCGGAAAGACGATGCTGGCCGAGCGTCTGCCGGGGTTGCTGCCGGAACTCGGCCAGCAGGAGTCGCTGGAGGTCACGGCGGTCCATTCCGTGGCGGGGGTCCTGCCGCCCGGCCACCCGCTCGTCGACAAGCCGCCGTACTGCGCGCCACACCACTCGGCGACCATGGCCTCGCTGGTCGGGGGCGGGAACGGGTTCCCACGGCCGGGGGCGGTGTCCCTCTCGCACCACGGTGTGCTGTTCCTCGACGAGGCCGCGGAGTTCCACAGCAGCGTCCTGGACGCCCTGCGCCAGCCACTGGAGTCGGGGCACGTCGTGGTCGCCCGGGCCGCCGGCATACTGCGGATGCCCGCCAAGTTCCTCATGGTCCTGGCGGCCAACCCCTGTCCCTGCGGCCGGCACGGCCGGGGCGACGACATCTGTGAGTGCCGGCCGTCCTCGATCAAGCGGTACCGGGCTCGGCTGTCCGGCCCCCTCATGGACCGGGTGGACCTCCGTGTGACGGTCGAACCGGTGGCCAGGGCGGAACTGCTCCAGCTCCACAGTGGAGCGGAGACGACCGCCATGGTCGCCGAACGCGTCAAGATCGCGCGGGAACGAGCGGCCAGGCGCTACGAGGGCACACCCTGGCGGACCAACAGTGAGGTACCCGGCCATGAGCTGCGCACCCGCTGGCACGTGCAGCCTGGTGCCCTGCGCAAGGCCGAGGAGGACCTGGACCGGGGCCTGCTGACCGCGCGCGGCCTCGACCGTGTGCTCCGGGTCGCGTGGACCCTGGCCGACCTGGGCGGCCGTGACCGGCCTTCGGCGAACGATGTGAACTGGGCCTTGGAACTGCGCACGGGCGTCCGGCGCGGTGCCGTCCTCGAGGGGATCGGCACGTGACCGACGACGAACGGCTCGCCCGGGTTTTTCTCGGGCGGGTCCTGGAGCCGGGCGACGAGGTCGGCGGCCGATGGGTGCGGGAGCTCGGGGCCGTGGAAGTCGCGCGGTGTCTCAAGGCCGGCGGCCCGCAGCTCGTCGGGGTCACCGACAAGCGGTGGGGTGGGTTGCTGGCCCGGGCGTCCGAGGATCGCGCGGAGGCGGATCTCGCCGTGGCCCGGGACGCCGGGATGCGGTTCGTCGTGCCGGGGGATTCGGAGTGGCCGGGGCAGCTCGACGATCTGGGTGATGGGCGGCCGCTCGGGGTGTGGGTGCGCGGAATGCCCAGCCTGCGGATGTGGGCGCTCAGGTCCGTCGCCGTCGTGGGCGCCCGCGCCTGCACCGAGTACGGCGCCCACATGGCCGCCACACTGGGAGCAGGGCTCGCGGAGCGCGGCTGGGTCGTCGTCTCCGGCGGAGCCTACGGCGTCGACGGCGCCGCCCACCGCGGCGCGCTCGGCGCCGGCGGGGCCACCGTCGCCGTGCTGGCCTGCGGAGTCGACCGGCCCTACCCGCGCGGCCACACCGAGTTGATCACCAGGATCGCGCAACAGGGACTGGTCATCGGCGAGTTGCCGCCCGGAGATCATCCGACGCCCAGCCGGTTCATCGTCCGCAACCGCGTCATCGCCGCCCTCACCAGAGGCACCGTGGTCGTCGAGGCCGCCCACCGCAGCGGCTCCCTCGTCACCGCCCGCGCCGCACAACGGCTCGGACGCCACACGATAGGGGTACCCGGCCCGGCCACCAGCAGCCTCTCCGCAGGCGTGCACGAACTCCTGCGCGGCGACGCCGTCCTCGTCAGCGACGCCGCCGAGGTCGTCGAACTGGTCGGTGACATCGGGGAACTGGCCCCGCAGCGGCGCGGCCCCGTCCTGCCGACGGACCTGCTGGAGCCCGACGCCCGGCGGGTGCTGGCCGCGCTGCCCGGACGTGGCGCGGCCACGGCCGACGCGGTGGCCCGCGGCGCGCAGACCACGCGGGACGACGCGATCGCGAGACTGTACGAGCTCCGATCACTTGGTTACGTCGAACGACACGGCGACGGCTGGAAGTTGACACGCCAGACGATGATCTCCGTCCGCGGGGGCCGGGGCCGATGCTGACCGAGCGTGTTCGGCCGTCCGGGGGAAGCCTGACACCTGTGGAAATACCCGCAGTTGGCGCCCCCGGGCGGTCACGCACAGCGACGGCCGTGACTCGGTGGAGCGCCCTGAGGAACGTATCTGCGTACGCGTCCCGCTCCTCCCTTCGCGCACCGCGACGCTCCAGTCACGCTACGCTCACGTGGATTCCGGCACAGCCACCCACATCTCCCCCTTCACGCACTTCACGGCAGAACGGCACAAGGCGACGAATGCCCCAGCACACCTCCGGCTCCGACCGGGCGGCGATCCCCCCAGCCGCCCGCGACGGTGGCAGCGTGCGGCCGCCCGCTCCCTCGACGCTCGACGAGCTGTGGCGGTCGTACAAGGCGACGGGGGACGAGCGGCTGCGGGAGCAGCTGATCCTGCACTACTCGCCGCTGGTGAAGTACGTAGCGGGGCGCGTGAGCGTCGGGTTGCCGCCCAATGTGGAGCAGGCCGACTTCGTCTCGTCCGGGGTGTTCGGGCTGATCGACGCGATCGAGAAGTTCGACGTCGACCGGGAGATCAAGTTCGAGACATACGCGATCACCCGGATCCGCGGCGCGATGATCGACGAGCTGCGGGCCCTCGACTGGATCCCGCGTTCGGTGCGGCAGAAGGCGCGGAACGTCGAGCGGGCCTACGCGACCCTGGAAGCGCGGCTGCGGCGCACGCCGTCGGAGCAGGAGGTGGCCGCCGAGATGAGCATCCCGGTGGACGAACTGCACGCCGTGTTCAGCCAGTTGTCGCTGGCCAACGTGGTGGCGCTGGAGGAGCTGCTGCACGTCGGGGGCGAGGGCGGGGACCGGCTCAGCCTCATGGACACGCTGGAGGACACCGCCGCGGACAACCCCGTGGAGGTGGCCGAGGACCGGGAGCTCAGACGCTTCCTGGCGCGGGCGATCAACACCCTGCCCGAGCGGGAGAAGACCGTGGTCACGCTGTACTACTACGAGGGGCTCACGCTCGCCGAGATCGGGAACGTGCTCGGTGTCACCGAGAGCCGGGTGAGCCAGATCCACACCAAGTCGGTGCTGCAGCTGCGGGCGAAGCTGGCGAGTTTCGGACGCTGAGCGGAGCCGGAGTGGGGGTGAGTCCCTCCCGTCGGCGCCGGTGCGTCCGTAAAGTGGTTGACGTGCCAAGGATTCGAGCGGCCTCCGTGGCCGAGCACCGGTCGATGCAGCGAGCCGCCCTGCTGGACGCGGCTCGGTCGTTGCTGTCCGAGGGCGGGACGGAGGCGCTGACCTTCCCGGCGCTCGCCGAGCGCACGGGGCTCGCGCGCTCGTCCGTGTACGAGTACTTCCGGTCACGGGCGGCCGTGGTCGAGGAGCTGTGCGAGGTCGACTTCCCCGTCTGGGCCGCCGAGGTCGAGGCCGCCATGGAGCGGGCGGACACGGCCGAGGGCAAGGTCGAGGCGTATGTGCGCCGGCAGCTCGCGCTGGTGGGGGACCGCCGGCACCGGGCCGTCGTGGCGATCTCCGCGAGCGAGCTGGACGCGGGGGCCCGGGAGAAGATCCGGGCCGCGCACGGCGGGCTCGTCGCGATGATCGTCGAGGCGCTGGGCGAGATGGGGCACGCGGAGCCCCGGCTGGCCGCGATGCTGCTGCAGGGCGTTGTGGACGCGGCCGTACGGCGCATCGAACTGGGCGCGGCGGAGGACCCGACCGCGATCACCGAGGCGGCCGTGACCATGGCACTGCGGGGAGTCCGGGGCTAGGCGCTTCGCTGGAAGTGCCGCGATTGGCCGTCGATCGTCCGCGGGACCGTCGTGGCTGGTCGCGCCCCGTGGCGGAGCCGCACATTGATGCAGCCCCGCGCCCCTTGGGCGCTGCCGAACTGCAGCCCGCTTCGAGAGGGCGCTCACGGCAGCGGTACCCCCAGCACCGGCAGCAGTCTCGACGGACCCCTGTTCAGCAGCCACGGCGGGAGCAGGGACAGGGGGTCCACGTACGTCTCGCCTCTCAGCAGACCCCAGTGCACGCACGTGACCGTGCAGTGGGAGCCCGTCGCCTCCACCGTGCCCACCACCTCGCCCGGACCGACCTCGTCGCCCTTCTTCACGGAGGCCGACACCGGCTCGTACGTCGTCCGCAGGTCCGTGCCCGTCAGTTCCACGGAGACCACACCCCGGCCCGCCACCCGGCCCGCGAAGTAGACCCGGCCGGCCGTCACCGCCCGTACCGGGGTTCCGGCCGGGGCCGCCAGGTCGACGCCCCGGTGGCCGCGGCCGTAGACCGTCGCCGGGGGTTCCCAGCCTCGTAACACCGATGGGTGAGTGCCGACGGGCCAGAAGGCGGCGACGGCGGGGACCGGTGGACCCGGTGCCGTCGGTGGGGGCGGCGGAGGTGCCGGTGGGCCGTCCGCCCAGGCCGCCCGGGCCCCGGGGGCAAGGACGGCCAGGACGGTCAGCACCGTCAGTGTCAGCCCCAGCAGCAGGGTCCACCCCGGCCGCACACACCGCTTCTCTCGCATCACTCGCATGCGAGAACCGTCCCGTATCCGCGCCGATCATGGCCGGTACCTGTGGACCGCTGCCGGGTTGTGGACAACGGCGTCACCCGGTACCTCGCGGGTCCCGTACACTTCTTCTGGCGATCCGGGTCACCGGGTCGACTTCGCACGCCCCGACACGGCGGCCGGCAACGGTCCCCTGTCAGCGCCCCTCGGTCCTTCGCGGCACGGCGCACGCGGGCGTCAGGCGCGAGTGCCCACCGGCACCCGCGGTACAACCGAGAAAATCAAGGAGAACGGCCATGGCCGTCGTCACGATGCGGGAGCTGCTGGAGAGCGGCGTCCACTTCGGTCACCAGACCCGTCGTTGGAACCCGAAGATGAAGCGCTTCATCTTCACCGAGCGCAACGGCATCTACATCATCGACCTGCTCCAGTCGCTGTCGTACATCGACCGCGCCTACGAGTTCGTCAAGGAGACCGTCGCCCACGGCGGCACGGTCATGTTCGTCGGCACGAAGAAGCAGGCGCAGGAGGCCATCGCCGAGCAGGCCACCCGCGTCGGCATGCCCTACGTCAACCAGCGCTGGCTGGGCGGCATGCTCACCAACTTCTCGACCGTCTACAAGCGTCTGCAGCGCCTCAAGGAGCTGGAGCAGATCGACTTCGAGGACGTCGCGGCCTCGGGTCTGACCAAGAAGGAGCTTCTCGTGCTCTCGCGCGAGAAGGCCAAGCTGGAGAAGACCCTCGGCGGTATCCGCGAGATGCAGAAGGTGCCCAGCGCCGTCTGGATCGTGGACACCAAGAAGGAGCACATCGCGGTCGGCGAGGCCCGCAAGCTCAACATCCCGGTCGTCGCCATCCTCGACACCAACTGCGACCCCGACGAGGTCGACTACAAGATCCCGGGCAACGACGACGCGATCCGCTCCGTCACCCTGCTCACCCGCGTGATCGCCGACGCCGTCGCCGAGGGCCTCATCAGCCGCTCGCGCGTCGCCACCGGTGACAAGGGCGAGAAGGCCGCGGGCGAGCCGCTCGCCGAGTGGGAGCGCGACCTGCTCGAGGGCGAGAAGAAGGCCGACGAGGCTGCTCCCGCCGCCGAGGCCGCTCCGGCTGCCGAGGCCGCTCCGGCCGCCGAGGAGACCCCGGCTGCCGAGGCCCCCGCCGAGGCTGCTGAGGCTCCCGCCGCCGAGGCTCCGGCCGCGGACGCCGAGCAGGCCTGATCAGTCAGCGTTGACGGCGGGGGCGGCGACATCCGGTTCGCCCCCGCCGTTCACCCATAGGTTCGCGTTCCACATCCACATGTGGTTCGTGGACCGGGTAGATCTTCCGACTTCGAGAAAGACTTAACGACTCATGGCGAACTACACCGCCGCCGACGTCAAGAAGCTTCGTGAGCTCACCGGCGCCGGCATGATGGACTGCAAGAAGGCGCTGGACGAGGCCGAGGGCAACGTCGACAAGGCCGTCGAAGCGCTCCGTATCAAGGGCCAGAAGGGCGTCGCCAAGCGCGAGGGCCGCTCCGCCGAGAACGGCGCCGTGGTCTCCCTCATCGCCGACGACAACACCTCCGGTGTCCTGGTCGAGCTGAAGTGCGAGACGGACTTCGTCGCCAAGGGCGAGAAGTTCCAGGCCGTCGCCAACCAGATCGCGCAGCACGTCGCCGCGACCTCCCCGGCCGACATCGAGGCCCTGCTCGCCTCCGAGATCGAGGCCGGCAAGACCGTCCAGGCGTTCGTGGACGAGGCCAACGCCAACCTCGGCGAGAAGATCGTCCTGGACCGCTTCGCGCAGTTCGCCGACGGCTTCGTCTTCGCGTACATGCACCGCACCATGCCCGACCTGCCGCCGCAGATCGGTGTCCTGGTCGAGCTGGACAAGGCCGACGCGGACCTCGCCAAGGGCGTCGCCCAGCACATCGCCGCCTTCGCGCCGAAGTACCTCTCCAAGGAGGACGTGCCGGCCGAGGTCGTCGAGTCCGAGCGCCGCGTCGCCGAGGAGACCACCCGCGCCGAGGGCAAGCCCGAGGCCGCCCTGCCGAAGATCGTCGAGGGTCGCCTCAACGGCTTCTTCAAGGACGCCACGCTGCTCGGTCAGCCGTACGCGCTCGACAACAAGAAGTCGGTCCAGAAGGTCCTGGACGAGGCCGGTGTCACCCTGAAGCGCTTCACGCGCATCAAGGTCGGCATCTGAGTCCGTACCGCGATCGGCGCCCGGGCCCGATAGGGTCGGGGGCAGTCGTCCGGTACGCCGTCACGCACGCGCGTGACGGACGACAGCAGATCTGACGAGGAGGCCATTGCCGAGCATGGGATGCGAACGACACCCCACCGGCAGTGGCCTTCTTCGTATGTGCAACAGGTGAAAGAGGCGGGATCCCCATGACCACCAAGCCCCAGAAGAGCGACGACGGCAAAGTGCGCGGCCGGTATCTGCTGAAGCTGTCCGGTGAGGCCTTCTCCGGTGGCGGGGGCCTGGGCGTGGACCCCGACGTGGTGCACAAGATCGCCCGCGAGATCGCCGCCGTCGTCCGCGACGGCGCCCAGGTCGCGGTCGTCATCGGCGGCGGCAACTTCTTCCGCGGCGCCGAGCTCCAGCAGCGCGGCATGGACCGGGCCCGCTCGGACTACATGGGCATGCTCGGCACCGTGATGAACTGCCTCGCCCTCCAGGACTTCCTGGAGAAGGAGGGCATCGACAGCCGGGTGCAGACCGCCATCACCATGGGCCAGGTCGCCGAGCCGTACATCCCGCTGCGCGCCGTGCGCCACCTGGAGAAGGGCCGCGTGGTCATCTTCGGCGCCGGTATGGGCATGCCGTACTTCTCCACCGACACCACCGCCGCCCAGCGCGCCCTGGAGATCGACGCCGAGGCGCTGCTCATGGGCAAGAACGGCGTGGACGGGGTCTACGACTCCGACCCCAAGCGCAACCCGGACGCCGTCAAGTTCGACTCGCTCGGCTACGGCGAGGTCATCACCCGCGACCTCAAGGTCGCCGACGCCACCGCCATCACGCTGTGCCGTGACAACAAGCTGCCGATCCTCGTCTTCGAGCTTCTGGTCGAGGGCAATATCGCCCGCGCCGTCAAGGGTGAGAAGATCGGCACGCTTGTGGGTGACCAGGACAGCCGGGACTGACAGGCAACACCTACGGACCCTGACCGGGGGATGGACAATGTCCCGCAGGTCGGGAACCGTGCAGGAAGAAGACGCGACGCAGCCGGCCGCCGCCCCCACGCATACGGAACAGCAGCCGGGCCTACTCAAGACACGCAGGAGCAAGTGGTGATCGAAGAGACCCTCCTCGAGGCCGAGGAGAAGATGGAGAAGGCCGTCGTGGTCGCCAAGGAGGACTTCGCCGCGATCCGCACCGGCCGTGCGCACCCGGCGATGTTCAACAAGATCGTGGCCGACTACTACGGCGCGCCGACGCCGATCAACCAGCTGGCTTCGTTCTCCGTGCCGGAGCCGCGCATGGCCGTCGTGACCCCGTTCGACAAGTCGGCCCTGCGCAACATCGAGCAGGCCATTCGCGACTCCGACCTCGGCGTCAACCCGAGCAACGACGGCAACATCATCCGTGTGGTGTTCCCCGAGCTGACCGAGGAGCGCCGCCGCGACTACATCAAGGTCGCCAAGGGCAAGGCCGAGGACGCGCGCGTGTCCATCCGCTCGGTGCGCCGCAAGGCCAAGGACGCGATCGACAAGCTCATCAAGGACGGCGAGGTCGGCGAGGACGAGGGCCGCCGCGCCGAGAAGGAGCTCGACGACTCCACCCACAAGTACGTGGCCCAGGTGGACGAACTCCTCAAGCACAAGGAAGCGGAGCTGCTCGAGGTCTGATGAACGACTCTTCCTGGGGAGCGCCGCCACAGACCGGGTACTGGGGGCCGACCGACCAGGGGCCTGTCCAGGGGGCTGCCCCGGCGGGTCCCGCGTACGATGCGCCCGAGGCGCAGCAGACTCGCCCCATGCCCATCGTGCCCGAGGTACCCGCGTACGGCGGTGACCAGGATGACGACCGGGGGGCCGCTCGGCTGAGCGGCCCCTTGTTCCGCGACGAATCGCCGCAGGCGCAGCCTTACGACATGCAGCAGGCACCGCCGTACCCGCCGGTGCAGCAGAATCCGGAGCCCATGCCCGACGCCCCACAGCCGGCGCCCCCGCCGCAGAAGAAGAGCGCGGGGCGCGACCTGGGCGCGGCCATAGGGGTCGGCGTCGGACTCGGTGCGGTCATCCTCGCGTCGCTGTTCGTCGTCAAGGCCGCGTTCGTCGGTGTGGTGGCGGTCGCGGTCGTCGTCGGCCTGTGGGAGCTGACCAGTCGGCTGCAGGAGCGCAAGGGCATCAAGGCGCCCCTGGTGCCGCTGGCACTCGGCGGCGCGGCGATGGTCGTCGCCGGGTACGTGCGGGGCGCCGAGGGCGCGTGGGTCGCCATGGCGCTCACGGCGCTCGCCGTCCTCGTATGGCGGATGACGGAACCGCCCGAGGGCTACCTCAAGGACGTCACGGCGGGCGTCTTCGCGGCTTTCTACGTGCCGTTCCTGGCGACCTTCGTCGCGATGATGCTGACCGCCGAGGACGGCCCTTGGCGCGTCCTGACCTTCCTGCTCCTCACGGTGGTCAGCGACACGGGCGCGTACGCCGTCGGCTGGCGCTTCGGCAGCCACAAGCTCGCGCCGCGCATCAGCCCCGGCAAGACCCGCGAGGGCCTGGTCGGCGCGGTGACGTTCGCGATGGTGGCGGGCGCGCTGTGCATGCAGTTCCTGATCGACGACGGCACCTGGTGGCAGGGCCTCCTCCTGGGCCTGGCGGTCGCGGCCAGCGCCACACTGGGCGACCTGGGCGAGTCGATGATCAAGCGAGACCTGGGCATCAAGGACATGGGCACGCTGCTCCCGGGTCATGGCGGAATCATGGACCGCCTGGACTCCCTTCTGCCTACGGCGCCTGTGGTGTGGCTGCTGCTGGTGTTGTTCGTGGGGTCTGGCTGACAGCGGGCGCCGCTGCATGCTGCGGTGGTGGCGGACTGATATACGCAGGTCGGCCACCGTAGCGGGCCATGGCGCCACGCCGCGGTAGCGGCAAATGGACACAGCATGGACCGCCTGGACTCCCTTCTGCCGACGGCGCCCGTGGTGTGGCTGCTGCTCGTGCTCTTCGTCGGCAGCGGCTGACGTGCCGTCGTACGGATCAGGGCATTGACTTGACCAGAGGCACGCAAATTGTGTGTCAGTGCCCTGCTCCGACTGCGTAAAAGATCCTTTCCGGACGGGTGTTCCCCGGACATGCTGGCGATGGCCAGGCAGTCGACAGGGGAGCGCGATGAGCGGGCAATTCGGGGTGGACCCGGCCACGCTGACGGACCTCGCGGGCAAGTTCGACCGGGAGGCGACGGGACTCTCCGCGCCGATCGAGGGCTTCGCGGCGGGTGCGTCCGAGATCGGGCAGGCGTTCGGCCTGCTCGGTGTCTGCGACGGCGCGGCACAGAAGTACGGGCAGCTGCTGAGCAACACCGTCAAGGCGCTCGGCCACCTCCCCACCGTCCTGAACAGCCACGGCGACCGCCTGCGCGCCAACGCGGCCAACTACACGGACTCCGACCAGACCGCCGTCGACTACCTGAACGCCGCCGTCCGGCGCCGGGGAGGCCCGGCATGAGCGTCAACGGCTGGATCGACGGCAAGGTCCTGGACATCCTTGAGGCCTGCGGTGTGGAACTCCCCGGCGGCGACGGCCCCACCCTCCGCTCCGTCGCCCACAGCTGGGACACCATGGGCAAGGAGCTGACCGACCTCGTACACGCCGTGGACGTCGCGATCGCGGGCGTCGACAAGCAGGGCTGGCACGGCGAGGCACGGGACGCGTTCGAGAGGCACTGGCAGGAGCAGCGCAAGGTCGTCCTTCAGGTCGCCGACAACTTCCACCACGTCGCCGACGGCCTGCGCGACTACGCCACGCAGATCGACGGCATCAACGAGGAGATCATCGACATCTGCGTCGAGATCGCCGAGATGGAGATCGCCGGCGCCGCGCTGTCCTTCTTCACCGGCTTCCTCTCCGACCTCGTCGCCAACACCGCCGTGGCCGAGCGCGTGGCGAAGATCGTCGACCTGGTCCGGCTGTTCGAGTCGGCCGCCGAGAAGGTGTCCGCCCTCCTGGAGGAGTTCGCGGGCCTGAGCGCGGAGACCGCCGCCACCCTGGAGAAGGTCCTCACGACCGTCGCCCGCATCACGGCGGACTTCACCAAGACGGGCCTGGAGAGCTTCACCACCAACTTCGTCGCCGACTCCGGCAGCCTCATGGTGAACCAGGCCGTCCACGGCCAGCCGGTCACCGTCGGCGCCGACCTCACCGCGGGCAGCCGGGCCGCGGCGGGCACGGCGGCGTTCACCGCGGTCGCCGGCACGGCGGGCGCGCGCCTGACCGGCACGGCCGGCGACATCCTCCGTGGCGACGGCCTTCTCGGTACGACGGTCAACGGCGCCGCCGGCAACGTCGCGGGCGGCCTCACCGCCGACGTCATCGCCGGCCAGGACCCGTCGACCATCGGCCAGGACGCCCTCACCAACGCCGCCACCGGCGCCTTCGGCAACGCCCAGAACCACGGCGTCAACCACGCCCTGGAGGAACACGGCAGCCTCGGCGGCGAGAACCTCAGCGAACAGGGGAAGCTGGCGGACGCCTCCTTCAAGAACACCGTCGGCACGACCCTCAACACCGGGGTCTACGCGGCCGGTTCCGGCATCGAGGCGGACGTACAGGATCTGATGAAGCACGAGAACGACGAGTGAACCTCCTCAGCACCGGCTACCTCGCCGCCGTATGGACCCCGAACCCGAACCACCCTTACACCTGGGCCAAGTTCTTCGGGTTCCTGGCCGTGATCATCGGCTGCTTGATCGCCTTCGCCGGGGTGTACGCCGCCCGCAGCACCTGGCGCGGCCTCGACCCGTCGCGCCGGCGCACGCAACTGCGTCCGCTCGCGATCACGGCGGGCGTCTTCCTGGCGATCGGCCTCGCGGTGGTGGCGTTCGGCGTCTGGCTGTTCTGACCGGTCAGGTGCAGACGTTCTTCAGCTCGTCCGCGGCCTTGTCGATCTTGCTGGAGTCCGGCTTCTCCCCGTCCAGTACGGCCTTGTTGTAGTCGGAGATGGCCTGGTTGAGGTCGTCGACGGCCTTCTCGACCTTGCTGTCGCCCGAGTCGCCGTTCTTGTCCTTGATCTTGTCGAGGTTCTTCTCGATGGTGTCGATGGACTCGTCGGTCTGCGTGGGGTCCTTCGCCGCGTCCCACCCGGCCTCGTGGATGGCCTTCAGGCTGTCGGCGATGTCGTCGTAGTTCCGTACGCAGTCGAGCGAGTTGTCCACGTCGTCGGGGTCGCAGCCGGTGACGAGTCCGGCGGTCAGCGCGACGGCTGCCACGGTGGTGGCGAGAGTGGCGATACGACGTCGGCGACGGCGGTTGGCGGCCATGGAACGGTCCCCTCCTGGAGGCGCTGGCGGCACGGTGTGTCTGCGTGCCCGTGTGCCGTCTACGATCCCGGCGAGGGGGCTGCGCCCACGAGGGAACCTTCACCCGGATCGATGGTGTAGCCCGCTACACCACAAGGAGGGCGGGGGACGTGGACAGCGAGGACGACCTGCGGGAATGGCTCGCGGGCCAGGGCATCCCGTACGACACCTGGGGCCGCGACGGCACGAAGTCGGTCCGGCGCCTGTGGGAGGAGATCGCCGCCGGCGAGACCTGGCTGTCGCCGGACCCGCCGCTGCGGGAGGTCGCGGTGGTGAGCGTGACGATCGAGACGGCGGGAAGACGCCTGACGGAGGTACGCCAGCTCATGGCGGACGGGGCGGTACGCGACCGGAACTCCCCGCCCACGGAGAAGATGCTCCCCGGCGAGACCCCGGTCGCCGCGGCCCTCCGCTGCCTCGCCGAGGAACTCCGGGTGGACCCGCAGGACGTCACGGTCGCGGACAGCCCGCCGTCCCTGTCCGTCGAGCAGTCGGACTCACCGTCGTACCCCGGCCTCCCGTCCCGCTACCACCTGTACACGGTCACCGCGACCGTCCACGGCCTCCCCCGCACCCCCTTCACTACGGAGGAGGCCCCCGGCCACGGTGACGCGGCGGTGCGCACGCACCACTGGGAATGGCGGTAGGAGAGGTCACCCGTGTCGATCTGCGACACTGGTACAGCCATGCCAAAGCCCGGAGAACTTACTTTCGTCGCCCCCCGCGGAGCCCAGAAGCCGCCGCGGCATCTTGCCGATCTCACGCCTGCCGAGCGCAAGGACGTCGTCGCCGGGATCGGGGAGAAGCCGTTTCGTGCCAAGCAGCTGTCGCAGCACTACTTCGCGCGGTACGCGCACGACCCCGCGGAGTGGACCGACATCCCGGCCGCGGCCCGGCCCAAGCTGCAGGAGGCGCTGCTTCCCGAGCTGATGACCGTCGTGCGGCATCTGGCGACCGACCAGGGGACCACGCGGAAGACCCTGTGGCGGCTGTTCGACGGGACGCTCGTCGAGTCCGTGCTGATGCGGTACCCGGACCGGGTGACCATGTGCATCAGCTCGCAGGCGGGCTGTGGCATGAACTGCCCCTTCTGTGCCACCGGGCAGGCGGGGCTGGACCGGAATCTGTCCACCGCCGAGATCGTCCATCAGATTGTCGACGGAATGCGGGCGCTCCGGGACGGGGAAGTGCCCGGCGGGCCCGCGCGGCTCTCCAACATCGTCTTCATGGGGATGGGCGAGCCCCTCGCCAACTACAAGCGGGTCGTCGGGGCCGTCCGCGCGCTGACCGACCCAGCCCCTGACGGCCTCGGCCTCTCGCAGCGCGGGATCACCGTCTCGACCGTCGGACTCGTCCCCGCCATCCACCGCTTCGCCGACGAGGGCTTCAAGTGCCGGCTCGCCATCTCGCTGCACGCCCCCGACGACGAGCTGCGTGACACCCTCGTCCCCGTGAACACCAGGTGGAAGGTCCGCGAGGTCCTCGACGCCGGGTTCGAGTACGTGGAGAAGAGCGGGCGGCGGCTGAGTATCGAGTACGCGCTCATTCGCGACATCAACGACCAGGCCTGGCGCGGTGACCGGCTCGGGCGGCTGCTCAAGGGCAAGCCCGTGCACGTCAATCTCATTCCGCTGAACCCGACGCCCGGCTCGAAGTGGACCGCCTCCCGGCCCGAGGACGAGAAGGCGTTCGTCGAGGCCATCGCCGCGCACGGCGTTCCGGTGACCATCCGGGACACCCGCGGTCAGGAGATCGACGGGGCGTGTGGACAGCTCGCCGCCACCGAGCGGTAGTCTGACGTTCGTACGTACATCTTCATATCTGGCATTCGTATCCGACAGGGGAGCGCCACAGCGCTGAGAGTGCGGCAATCGGGCCGCAGACCCTCTGAACCTCGCCCAGGTCATTCTGGGTAGGAAGTTCGGTCATCACCGTGAACACCAAGAAGTACTGGGCTGCCGTCGTGGGCCTCGGCCTGGTCACGCTGTCCGCGTGCGGGTCCTCGTCCGGCGACGAGGGCTCCTCCTCCAAGACCGTCACGCTGGTCAGCCACGACTCCTGGGCCGTCTCCAAGAGCGTCCTCGCGGACTTCGAGAAGCAGTCCGGCTACAAGGTCCGGGTCCTCAAGGACGGCGACGCCGGACAGGCCGTCAACAAGGCCATCCTCACCAAGGACAACCCGCAGGGCGACGTCTTCTTCGGCGTCGACAACACCCTGCTCTCCCGGGCACTCGACAACGGGCTCTTCCAGTCGTACGAGGCGAAGGGCGCGGGCGAGATCAAGTCCGAGTTCCGCGTCGACCAGGACAAGCACCGGGTCACGCCCATCGACTCCGGCGACATCTGCGTCAACTACGACAAGGCGTACTTCAGCGCGCACAAGCTGACCCCGCCCCAGTCGTTCGACGATCTCGTCAAGCCCGAGTACAAGAACCTCCTCGTCACCGAGAACGCCTCCACCTCCTCGCCCGGCCTCGGCTTCCTGCTCGGCACCGCCGCGAAGTACGGGGACGACGGCTGGCAGGACTACTGGAAGAAGCTCAAGGCCAACGGCGTGAAGGTCGTCGACGGCTGGGAGCAGGCCTACAACGAGGAGTTCTCCGGGTCCGCCGGCGGCAAGAAGGCCAAGGCCGACCGGCCGCTCGTCGTCTCCTACGCCTCCTCCCCGCCCGCCGAGGTCATCTACGGCGACCCGAAACCGAAGACCGCGCCGACCGGGGTGTCGTACGGGACCTGCTTCCGGCAGATCGAGTACGCGGGACTGCTCAGCAACGCCCAGAACACCAAGGGCGGCAAGGCCTTCATCGACTTCCTGGTCGGCAAGGAGTTCCAGGAGGACATGCCGCTGAACATGTTCGTCTACCCGGTGCGGGAGGGCGCGACGGTCCCGGCGGAGTTCGAGAAGTACGGCAAGCCGGCCACCGACCCCGAGACGATGGCGCCCGACAAGATCGCCGACAACCGTGACCAGTGGGTCAAGTCGTGGACGTCACTCGTACTGAAGTAGCACGACCGCCGAAGGCGAACGGCGGGAGCGCGGCACGGCTCGGGCTCATGGCCCTGCCCGTCGCGTTCTTCGCCGTCTTCTTCGCCTGGCCCGTCGCGGCCATCGTGGCGCGCGGGCTGAAGGTCGACGGGGCCTGGCAGTTCGGGCGGATCCTCGATGTCGTCGCCCAGGACGACATCCGGCACGTGCTCTGGTTCACCACCTGGCAGGCGCTCGCCTCCACCGCGCTCACGCTGCTGATCGCGCTCCCCGGCGCATACGTCTTCGCGCGCTTCGACTTCCCGGGCAAGCAGGTGCTGCGGGCCGTCGTCACCGTCCCGTTCGTGCTGCCGACCGTCGTCGTCGGTACGGCGTTCCTGGCGCTCCTCGGGCGCGGGGGACTGCTCGACGAGCTGTGGGGCGTACGGCTGGACACCACCGTCTGGGCCATCCTGCTGGCGCACGTCTTCTTCAACTACGCGGTCGTCGTACGGACCGTCGGCGGCCTGTGGGCCCAGCTCGACCCGCGGCAGGAGGAAGCCGCGCGGATGCTGGGAGCCTCGCCCCTGAAGGCCTGGCGCAAGGTCACGCTCCCGGCCCTCGCGCCCGCCGTGGCCGCCGCCGCGCTCATGGTCTTCCTCTTCACCTTCACCTCCTTCGGCGTGGTCCAGATCCTCGGCGGGCCGACCTTCTCCACGCTCGAAGTCGAGATCTACCGGCAGACCTCCGAGATCTTCGACCTCTCCACGGCCGCCGTCCTCACCATCGTCCAGTTCGCGGCGGTGGGCGCGATCCTCGCCGTGCACGCGTGGACGGTACGGCGGCGGGAGACCGCCCTGCGCCTGGTGGACGCGGGCACGACGGCCCGACGGCCGCGCGGGACCGGGCAGTGGGCGCTGCTCGCCGGAGTCCTGGCCACCGTCGCCGTACTGCTCCTGCTGCCGCTCGCCGTGCTCGTCCAACGCTCCCTGGACGCCCCCGACTTCGGCTACTACCGCGCGCTGACCCACGAGGACGGCGGCACCTTCCTCGTCCCGCCGATCCAGGCGATCGGCAACTCGCTCCAGTACGCCCTCGCCGCCACCGCCATCGCCGTGCTGATCGGCGCTCTCGCCGCCGCGGCCCTCGCGCGCCGGGACGCCGGGCGGCTGGTGCGTGGCTTCGACGCGCTGCTGATGCTGCCGCTGGGCGTCTCCGCGGTGACCGTCGGCTTCGGGTTCCTGATCGCCCTCGACGAGCCGCCGCTGGACCTGAGGTCCTCCTGGATCCTGGTGCCGCTCGCGCAGGCGCTGGTGGGCGTCCCCTTCGTCGTACGGACCATGCTGCCCGTGCTGCGGGCCGTGGACGGACGGCTGAGGGAGGCCGCGGCCGTCCTCGGGGCCTCGCCGTGGCGGGTGTGGCGGGAGGTCGATCTGCCGATGGTGCGGCGGGCGCTGCTGGTCGCGGCGGGGTTCGCGTTCGCGGTGTCGCTGGGGGAGTTCGGGGCGACCGTGTTCATCGCGCGGCCCGACAACCCGACGCTGCCGGTCGCCGTGGCCCGGCTGCTCGGCCGGCCCGGTGACCTCAACTACGGCCAGGCGATGGCCCTTTCGACGATTCTGATGGTGGTGTGCGCGGTGGCGCTGCTGGTCCTTGAGCGGCTCCGTACCGACCGGACCGGGGAGTTCTAGATGCTGCTGAGCCTTGAGGACGCCACCGTCCGCTTCGGCGGGCGGGCCGTGCTCGACGCCGTCGGCCTCGATGTCGCCGAGCACGAGGTGGTGTGCGTGCTCGGGCCGAGCGGCAGCGGCAAGTCGACGCTGCTGCGGGCGGTGGCGGGGCTCCAACCCCTGTCCGCGGGGCGGGTGTTGCTCGACGGCGGGGACCAGGCCGGGGTGCCCGCGCACAAGCGCGAGGTGGGCCTGATGTTCCAGGACCATCAGCTGTTCCCGCAGCGGGACGTGGGCGGCAACGTCGCCTTCGGGCTGCGGATGCACGGCGCGTCCAGGCCCCAACAGGACGAGCGGGTACGGGAGTTGCTGGACCTCGTCGGCCTTCCGGGTGCCGCCCGCCGGGCCGTCGCCTCGCTCTCCGGCGGCGAGCAGCAGCGGGTGGCGCTCGCCCGCGCCCTCGCACCCCGCCCCCGGCTGCTGATGCTCGACGAACCGCTCGGCCAGCTCGACCGTTCGCTGCGGGAGCGGCTCGTGGTCGAACTCCGGGAGCTGTTCGGTCAGTTGGGCACGACCGTCCTCGCCGTCACACACGACCAGGGCGAGGCCTTCGCGCTCGCCGACCGGGTCGTGGTGATGCGGGACGGGCGAATCGCCCAGTCGGGCACGCCACTTGAGGTGTGGCAGCGCCCGGCGGACGAGTTCGTCGCCCGCTTCCTCGGCTTCGACAACGTCGTGGCGGGCACGGTGACCGGAGAGGCCGCCGACACCCCCTGGGGCAAGGTCCCGGTCCCCGAGTACGCCCCCCAGGGCCCCCGCACCATCCTCGTCCGCCCCGCCGGCGTACGGCTCGTCCCCGCCGACGAGGGCCTGCGCTGCACGGTCGCCGCACGCACCTTCAAGGGCACCCATGTCGCCGTACACCTGCAGCCGGAGGACGCGCCGAGGCTGGAAGCGGCCTGTGCGCTGCGGGAGGCGCCGGGGGTCGGGGACGCGGTCGGGGTGGAGTTCGACGCCGCCGAAATCGTGGTGCTCGAACCGGAGGTCCGTCCCTAGGCTGAGGGGCATGACGCTTCTCGCACACGATCGGTACGTCGACGAAATCGTCCACCAGGTACAGCAGTTGAGGGCGGTGGTGACGAGCGGCGCGGATCTGGCCGCGACCGTGCCGACCTGCCCGGACTGGACGCTGGAGCAGCTCGTGCTGCACATGGGCGGCGCCCTGCGCTGGTCGGGCACGCTGGTGCGCACCCGGGCGCAGGAGAACATCCCCGACGAACAGGTGCCGCGCGGCGACGGCCCCGAGGTCACGGGCGACGCCGCGGCCCTCGACGCCTGGCTGGCGGAGGCCGGCGAACTGGTCGTGGACGCACTCCGCGAGGCCGGGCCCGACGCGAAGGTGTGGAGCTGGGGCGGACTGCAGACCTCCGGGTTCTGGGCCCGCCGGATGACCCACGAGATCATCATCCACCGCGCCGACGCCACGCTCGCCGCGGGGCTGCCGTACGAGGTGGCGCACGGGATCGCCGCCGACGCCATCGACGAGTGGCTGGAGATCGTGCGGTACGTCCAGCTGACCGACCCGCACCAGGCCGAGCAGGAGCTGCGCGGGTCCGGCCGCAGCATCCATCTGCACGCCACCGACGCCCCGCCCGAGCTGAACGCCGAGTGGCTGATCGAACTCACCGAGGACGGGATCGCCTGGCGCCGCGGCCACGAGAAGGCGACGGTCGCCCTGCGCGGCCCGCTCACCTCCGTACTGCTCGCCTTCTACCGCCGACTCCCGCTGGACAGCCCGGAGTTGGAGATCGTCGGCGAGCGGGAGCTGCTGGAGTTCTGGCTGGAGCGGGCGACCTTCGGCTGAACGACGATGGCCCGTCCCCCGGGGATACGGGGACGGGCCACGGCGTGGTGCAAAAGGAGCGTCAGCGGCTGCTGCTCGCCCCACGACGGCGCATGCCGAAGAACACGGCGCCGCCGCCGACGACGACGAGCGCGCCCGCGATACCGGCGATCATGCCGGTGTTGGAGCTCGCACCGGTCTCGGCGAGGTTGGAGTCACCGGCCGCGGGGGACGGCGCGTTGGACGAGGTGTCGGCCGGGGCGGTGCTGCTCTCCGAGGCCGACGGGGTCGGGGTCGCGGACTCCTCGGCCGGAGGCGTGGTCGAGTCCGACGGCGCCGGGGTGGTCGGCGGGGTCGACTCGTCCTTCGAGCAGCCCTCGGACGGGGTGGTCAGGTTCGGCGTGATGTCCTTGTCGACGATCGGGTGGTCCTTGTCCTTCCCGGCCGTGACGTGGATGCGGTACTCGGCGTTGGGCGACCAGTCCTCTTCGAAGGTGACGTCGACACCTTCCTTGGTACCGGTGACGTCCTGCGAACCGACGGTCTTGGCGTCGGCACCGTTGTTCTCCAGGAACACGGTGATCGTGGCCGGGGTACCGGAGCCGTCCTTGTCGGTGACGACGATGACGCCCTTGCTGCCGTCGCACTTGGCAGTGGCGGAGAACTCATTGATGTTGCACGCGAGCGCGGAGCCCGCGGCGCTCAGCGCGAGCGCGGAGGAGGCGGCGGCGACGCCCAGGATCTGCACGGAACGACGCGCGGTGCGGCGAGTTATGGACACTTTTGCCCTTCACGGGATGGCACAACTGCGGGGGGTTTGAAGGGGAAGTGAGGCGACGATGAGGTGAGGCTTCACGTTCCCCAGGAGTCTCACAGGTCTATAAGCGTTCCATAAGGAGTGTCAATCCGTAGACGCACCTTGACGGTTGGCTTTACCTCGTTATTAACCACCGAGACGTTTCAATGCCTCGGGAGCCTCCTCGATCCGGTCAACGAGGGCGATACGGGACTCCATCGACCGTTCCCGGGCGAGAGCCTGCAAGAGGGGCCACGCCGGCAGCCGCTCGGTCCAGTGTGCCCGGTCGACCAGGACCATGGGGGTCGGTTCCCCACGGGACTCGTAGTAGTTGGGCGTCGCGTTGTCGAAGATCTCCTGTACGGTCCCTGCCGCGCCCGGCAGGAAGACCACACCCGCGTTGGAGCGGGCCAGCAGACCGTCCTCGCGGGTGGCGTTGGCGAAGTACTTGGCGATGTGCGAGGCGAAGGCGTTCGGCGGCTCGTGGCCGTAGAACCACGTCGGGATGCCGATCGAGTGGTTGCCCTTCGGCCACCGCGTGCGCACCTCGAAGGCGGCCCGCGCCCACTCGGTGATCGACGGCGTGAACGACGGTGCCCTGCCCAGCAGTTGGCAGGCCTCCTCCAGCACCTCGTCCTCGTACGGCGCCGTGTACGCGCCCAGGTTCGCCGCCTCCATCGCGCCCGGCCCGCCGCCCGTCGCGACGGTCAGGCCGGACCGGCTCAGCTCCCGCCCGAGCCGCGCCGCACCGGCGTACGCCTGCGTCCCGCGCGCCATCGCGTGTCCGCCCATGACGCCCACCACCCTTGCCCCGCGCAGGAGTTCGTCGAGGGCGTCGGAGATGGAGTCGTCGTGCACGGCGCGCAGCATCGACGCCCAGATGTCGCCGTCGGCCTTGGTCGTCTGGAACCACGCGTAGGCGAGGGCGTCCGGGGTCCGCTCGTACCCCTGGTCGAGGTCGGCGAACAGGTCCTCGGGCCGGTAGAGATGCCCGCGGTACGGGTCGAAGGGCAGGCCCGGCACCGGCGGGAAGACCAGGGCTCCCTCGGCGCGGACCTTCGCCTCCGCGTCCGGCCGCATCGGGCAGCCGAGGAATATGGCACCTGCGGTGCCGGTGGTGAGCAACTCCCTTGTGCGGTCCGTCAGATCGACGGCCTGCACTCGGTGTCCGGACAGCGTTCCGCGAGCCGAGACGGTCGCGTCGAAGTCCTCGAGCGTCTCGATCTCGCGGTCGTCGTGGTGGGCCGCATGGGCCGGGCTCGTCTGCACGGGCCCATGCTAGGCACGGCGTTCGGCTGCGACGGGTCGCCCTGGACCAGTCCCGGATCAGCCTTGGATCAGCCCTGGACCGCCGCCGGGTCCATCCACACGACCTCCCAGGAGTGGCCGTCGAGGTCGTCGAAGGAGCGGCCGTACATGAAGCCCTGGTCGTTGGTGTCGTTGTTGTCCGTGCCGCCCGCCGCGATCGCCTTGTCCACCAGCTCGTCGACCTTCTCGCGGCTCTCCGCGCTCAGACAGATCAGCACCTCGCTGGTCTTCGTCGAGTCGGCGATCTCCTTCTTCGTGAAGTCGGCGTAGCGCTGCTTGCTGAGCAGCATCGCGATGATCGTGTCGCTGATCACGACGCAGGTGCAGTCGTCCGTGGAGAACTGCGGGTTGATCGAGTAGCCGAGCTCCGTGAAGAACTTCTTCGAGGCGACGATGTCGTTGGTGGCGAGGTTCACGAAGATCATCTGCTGGTACATGGGGGTTCTCCCGTCGAGTGCAGCGTGTCCGGTGCGTGCTGTTCGGTGGGTAGACCCGGGGGTCGTGCGGAACTCATCGGCGACCGGGGATTTCGGTCCCGGGAATTTTCAGGGCGTCAGGGGGAGGGCGGCCAGTTCGGCGACGAGGAGGGTCAGGGGGCCGAAGAGGGCGAGCAGGGCGGCGGCCCGGAGGGCGGCGGCGCTGCGGAGCATCGTGGCGGGGGCGCCGAGGCGGAGCAGGGCGGCGGTGGTGTCGGCCCTGGCCTGTCTGGCCTCCACGGCGGCGGTGAGGAGGGTGGCGACCGTGCAGCCCGCGACGAGGAGTGTGCCGAGGGTGGTGAGGGGGCCGAAGGAGGGTTCGGCGGGGTCGTAGAGGGCGGTCATGGCGTACGCGGCGGAGGCCACGGCGCAGACGATGCCGAGGGGGCGGCCGATGCGGGTGGCTTCCTCCATGAGCACGCGGCCGGCGAGGAGGCGGAGGGCGCCGGGGCGGGCGGACTGGAGGAGACGGCCGGTGAGGTGGGTGAGACCGGGGGCGGCGAGGGCGAGGCCGACTGCGGTGAGGAGGAAGCCGATGAGGATGGCGGGGGTGGTGCTGGTGAGGCCGCCGGGGAGGGTGAGAGCGGGGGTGGAGTGGGAGGTGGAGGTGGCTGTGGTGCGGCTGGCGTAGGCCTCTACGGCGAGACCGGCGGCGAGGATCGCGGTGCCCCAGGGGAGGCCGGAGGGGGCTGTGCGGGGGGGTGGGGGAGCGGTGGGGTCCGGGTTGTGCGAGTCAGCCGGCTCGGTGGGGGTTGCTGTGGGGGGCGTTTCGCTTGCCCGCGCAGACGGCGCGGCGCCGTCGCGTCTGCGGGCGCCGAAGCGGCCGTATGCGCCGAACGTCTCTCTGCGCGTCGACCGGCCGTACGCTCCGAAGCGGCCGTACGAGCGGCCCGGCGGGCGTGTCGGGGTCGGGTGGGTGTCCCGGGGGCGTAGGACCACGCCCACCGCCAGTGACGCGATCGCCGGTACCAGGGCCAGCAGCGTGAGGGCTGCCGGTAGAGGGAGCGGCTTGTCCGCGGCGAGGAATTCTGAGGCCGCGCCGTCGAAGGGCATGCCTGTCAGGTCGCCTCGGAGGTGGAGGAAGAAGAGGAGGGCCACCATCGAGCCCAGGGTGCAGGAGAGGGCCGTCGTCGTGGCCGAGATGGCCATGAGGCGGGCCGGGCCGAGGCCGATCGCCGAGAGGCCCGGGCGGGGTTTGGTGGCCGGGTCCGTACGGGCCACCGCGACCGCGAAGTGGACCGTGGCGGCGAGCGGGGTGAGGCACCAGGCGAGGCGGAGGACGGAGGCCGAGGGGGAGTCGGGGTGGGTCATGGCGTAGCCGAGGGTGCACAGGAGGAGGAAGCCGGTGCCTGCCGCGGCCGTGGCCACCAGGAGGCGGCGCAGGTGTACGGCGGGGCGGGCCGCGCGGGTCAGACGGAGAGCGAGCACGCGGCCCCCCGGCCTTCCTGCCCGGTACCGGGGCCGCCCTGCCCGGCCTCCGGAGCTTTTTGAGTCTCTCCGCGAGCTTCTAGTGTGGCTCCCTGGCCCTCTTGTGCGGTCTCCCGACCATTCCGCGATGCCGCTCGGGCACCCTGCGCCGCCCCCCGGTCCCCCGGCTCCGGCAGCGGTGGCAGATGGACCGTGTTGACGCGGCGGCCGTCCAGGAGGGTCACCGTGCGGTCGGCCAGGGCTGCTGTTTCCGCGTCGTGGGTGGCCAGGACGACCGTGATGCCGTGGGAGCGGGCAGCGGTGGTGAGCGTACGCAGTACGTGGGCTCTGTCGGCGCGATGCAGGGGCGCTGTCGGTTCGTCCGCGAACAGGATCGTCGGGGACGCGGCCAGGGCCCGGGCGATCGAGACCCGCTGGCGTTCCGCCTGGGTGAGTTCGTGGGGGCGGTTGCGGGAACTGTCGCCGATGTCCAGGCGCTCCAGCCACTCCAGCGCGGCCGTCTTGGCGCGGCGGCGGCTCGTGCCGCGGAGCATCAGGGGGAGCGCGGCGTTCTCCCAGGAGTTCAGCTCGGGCACCAGGACCGGCGCCGGGTCGATCCAGCCGAAGCGGTCGCGGCGCAGGCGTTCGCGGGTGAGCGGGCCCATCGTGTGGACCGGCACGCTGTTGAACCAGACCTCGCCGCGCTGGGCCGGGACCAGCCCGGACAGGCAGCGCAACAGCGTCGTCTTGCCGCTGCCGCGCGGGCCGCCGACGGCGAGGATCTCGCCCTCCTGGACGCCGAGCGAGACACCGGTCAGCCCTGGTGAGCCGTCCTGGTGGGTGAAGTGCAGGGCGCGAGCCCACAGCACGTCGTTGTCCGGCGGTGCCTCCATCGGCGTACACCTCGTTCTGGTCCGTAGTGCCTTGCAATCCCCCGTGCGGGGGAACGAAAGCAGGGCCGATCGGTTACCAGGCACGCTATGGAGCGGGGGCGCCGAGGCCGGACAGCACGCGGCCCGGGGTGCACCGTTCTCACTCGAACGGGCGCACCCCGGGCCGTATTAGCGGTCTAACCGCCGAAGGCTAGAGCTTCGTCCATGCCTCCGTCAGCGTCGCGCGCAGGATCTGCTCGATCTCGTCGAAGGTCTCCTGGTTGGAGATCAGCGGCGGGGCGAGCTGGATCACCGGGTCGCCCCGGTCGTCGGCGCGGCAGTACAGGCCGTTGTCGAACAGGGCCTTGGAGAGGAAGCCGTACAGGACCCGCTCCGTCTCCTCGTCGTTGAAGGACTCCTTCGTGGCCTTGTCCTTCACCAGCTCGATGCCGTAGAAGAAGCCGTTGCCGCGGACGTCGCCGACGATCGGCAGGTCGTGCAGCTTCTGGAGGGTGGAGAGGAACGCGCCCTCGTTGTCCAGGACGTGCTGGTTCAGGCCCTCGCGCTCGAACAGGTCGAGGTTGGCGAGGCCCACCGCCGCCGACACCGGGTGGCCGCCGAAGGTGTAGCCGTGAAGGAAGGTGTTGTCGCCCTTGTAGAACGGCTCCGCCAGGCGGTCGCTGACGATGCACGCGCCGATGGGGGAGTAGCCGGACGTCATGCCCTTGGCGCAGGTGATCATGTCCGGGACGTAGCCGAACTTGTCGCAGGCGAACATCGTGCCCAGGCGGCCGAAGGCGCAGATGACCTCGTCGGAGACGAGCAGTACGTCGTACTGGTCGCAGATCTCGCGCACGCGCTGGAAGTAGCCGGGCGGGGGCGGGAAGCAGCCGCCCGCGTTCTGGACCGGCTCCAGGAAGACCGCGGCGACCGTGTCCGGGCCCTCGAAGAGGATCTGCTGCTCGATCTGGTCGGCGGCCCAGCGACCGAAGGCCTCCGGGTCGTCGCCGAAGATCGGCGCGCGGTAGATGTTGGTGTTCGGGACCTTGTGCGCGCCGGGGACCAGCGGCTCGAAGGGGGCCTTCAGGCCCGGGAGGCCCGTGATGGACAGGGCGCCCTGCGGGGTGCCGTGGTAGGCGACCGCGCGGGAGATGACCTTGTACTTGGTGGGCTTGCCGACCAGCTTGAAGTACTGCTTGGCGAGCTTCCAGGCGGTCTCGACCGCCTCGCCGCCGCCGGTGGTGAAGAAGACCTTGTTCAGGTCGCCGGGCGCGTGGTCCGCGAGGCGCTCCGCGAGCTCCACGGCCTTCGGGTGGGCGTAGGACCACACCGGGAAGAACGCCAGCTCCTGCGCCTGCTTGAAGGCGGTCTCGGCGAGCTCCGTGCGGCCGTGGCCGGCCTGGACCACGAACAGGCCCGCGAGACCGTCGAGGTAGCGCTTGCCCTTGTCGTCGTAGATGTAGGTGCCCTCGCCCCGGACGATGGTCGGGACGGGGGAGTTCTCGTACGAGGACATGCGGGTGAAGTGCATCCACAGGTGGTCGTACGCGGTCTTGCTGAGGTCCTTCTGGCTCACGGTTATCGGGTTCCCCACATGTAGGTCTGCTTCTTCAGCTTCAAGTAGACGAAGCTTTCGGTGGAGCGCACGCCGGGCAGCGCCCGGATGCGTTTGTTGATGACGTCCAGCAGATGGTCGTCGTCCTCGCAGACGATCTCGGCGAGGATGTCGAACGAGCCCGCGGTCATCACCACGTACTCGACTTCCGACATGTCAGTCAGCGCTTCGGCGATCTTCTCCACATCGCCCTCGACGTTGACGCCGACCATCGCCTGCCGGCGGAAGCCCACGGTGAGCGGGTCCGTGACGGCGACGATCTGCATCACGCCCTGGTCGAGCAGCTTCTGTACGCGCTGGCGCACGGCCGCCTCGGACAGGCCCACGGCCTTGCCGATCGCGGCGTACGGACGCCTGCCGTCCTCCTGGAGCTGTTCGATGATGGCGAGGGAGACGGCATCCAGATGGGGAGTGCCGTTCCTGGACTCCCGCGAGTCCCGCTGCTCTGCGCTTCGACTGGCCACGACCTCACTGTGCACGACGTCTCGACGGTTCCGCAAGGGCGGACCGATGAAATTCGTTGTTTACGTCAGTGAGATCTGCGGATTCCGCAGTCTTGGCGCGACCAGGGGTGTTGAAAACGTGGGCTCGCGGATTAGGGTGGGTGTCTCAGCCAATGGACAGTTCGACCTGACACAGGAGGCCGGCAGTGAGCACCGAGCTGCGTCGTCTGCGCAACTACATCGACGGTGAGTTCCGGGACGCCGCCGACGGACGGACCACCGAGGTGGTCAACCCCGCGACGGGCGAGGCGTACGCGACCGCGCCGCTGTCCGGAGCGGCGGACGTGGACGCCGCCATGGCGGCCGCCGCCGCGGCCTTCCCGGCCTGGCGCGACACCACCCCGGCCGAGCGTCAGAAGGCCCTCCTCAAGATCGCGGACGCGTTCGAGGAGCGGGCCGAGGAGCTCATCGCGGCCGAGGTGGAGAACACCGGCAAGCCGATCGGGCTCACGCGGTCCGAGGAGATCCCGCCGATGGTCGACCAGATCCGCTTCTTCGCGGGCGCGGCCCGGATGCTGGAGGGCCGCTCGGCCGGCGAGTACATGGACGGGATGACCTCGATCATCCGCCGTGAGCCGGTCGGCGTCTGCGCGCAGGTCGCGCCGTGGAACTACCCGATGATGATGGCCGTGTGGAAGTTCGCGCCGGCCGTCGCGGCGGGCAACACGGTCGTCCTGAAGCCCTCGGACACCACCCCGGCCTCGACCGTCCTGATCGCCGACATCATCGGCTCGATCCTGCCCAAGGGCGTCTTCAACGTCGTCACCGGCGACCGTGACACCGGCCGGCTGATGGTCGAGCACCCGACCCCGGCGATGGCCTCCATCACCGGCTCCGTACGGGCCGGCATGTCGGTCGCCGAGTCCGCGTCCAAGGACCTCAAGCGGGTCCACCTGGAGCTCGGCGGCAAGGCGCCGGTCGTCGTCTTCGAGGACACCGACATCGCCAAGGCCGTCGAGGACATCTCGGTGGCGGGCTTCTTCAACGCCGGCCAGGACTGTACGGCCGCCACGCGCGTGCTCGTCCAGGAGGGCATCCACGACGAGTTCGTGGCCGCGCTCGCGAAGGCCGCGGCCGAGACGAAGACCGGGCAGCCGGACGACGAGGACGTGCTGTTCGGCCCGCTCAACAACCCGAACCAGCTCAAGCAGGTCTCCGGGTTCATCGAGCGGCTGCCCGCGCACGCCAAGGTCGAGGCGGGCGGCCAGCGGGTCGGTGACAAGGGGTACTTCTACGCGCCGACCGTCGTCTCCGGGCTCAAGCAGGACGACGAGATCATCCAGAACGAGGTCTTCGGTCCCGTCATCACCGTCCAGTCCTTCACGGACGAGGACCAGGCGGTGGAGTGGGCCAACGGCGTCGACTACGCGCTGGCCTCCTCGGTGTGGACCAAGGACCACGGGCGTGCGATGCGGATGTCCAAGAAGCTCGACTTCGGCTGCGTGTGGATCAACACGCACATCCCGCTGGTCGCGGAGATGCCGCACGGCGGCTTCAAGAAGTCCGGCTACGGCAAGGATCTTTCGGGGTACGGCTTCGAGGACTACACGCGGATCAAGCACGTGATGACGTCCCTGGACGCATAGTTCCCAGGGTGTGCGCAGCGGCCCCGGACGGATCAACTCCCGTCCGGGGCCGCTCCGTTCCCCCCTCCTCGGTGGCCTCGTTACGCGTGCGAGCTCAGCGACGGCGTACCGTCGTCGCTCTTCTTGCTGTCCAGGCCCGGCGCCCCGGCACCCGGAGTCCCCGGCTCCGGCAGCGGCGGCAGCTGGTCCACGTCGGTCGAGATCGTGATGCCTACCTCCTTGAGGATCGGGGCGCACGACTTGAGGGCCTTCTGGAACTTCTTCGGCGTCGGGGTGGCCCCGTGCGCGGCGGCGCCCCCCTGCACCCGCAGCGTCACCTTGCCGTCGGCGTCCTTCGTGGCGTGGAAGACGGGGACCGTCGGCTCGCCGTGCGCACGCATGCACGCGGCGAAGTCGTCGTTGACCGCGTTGACGTCGCCGGGGGCGTTCGCGGTGGGCCGGTAGGAGATGGCGATCCCGGCTCCCCCCTCGCCCCTGGCCTTGTGGCCCTTCTCGCCGCCCCGCGGGACCGGCTTTGTGGAATGGTGCGCCTGGTGACCGCCCGCGGGCGGTGTCTCGGTGGACTGCGCGGCCGACGCGCTGACCGTGCCGAGAGTGGCGGCGGTGATCGCCGCGATGGCCAGGGCGATCCGCCGCGGCCGCGTCGCCAGTACGGACATGTGTTCCTCCCGATGTGGTACGGCTGTTGACGGCATCCAGGCAACAGCCCGAGCGGTTACGGCACGGGAACGGCCGCGCTTATCGCGCTGTAACCCCCGCCCCGCCACACTGAGCCGCATGCGTGTGCTGGTGGTCGAGGACCATGAGGAGCTCGCCGAGACCGTGGCCGGCGGGCTGCGCCGCGAGGGCATGGCGGTCGATCTGGCCTTCGACGGCCCGACCGCGCTGGAGCGCGCCGGGATCAACGGTTACGACGTCGTCGTACTGGACCGTGATCTGCCCGGGTTGCACGGTGACCAGGTGTGCCGGACGCTCGCCGAGGGCGGCAGGCGGGCACGGGTGCTGATGCTGACGGCGTCCGGCACGGTGGCCGACCGGGTCGCGGGGCTGGGGCTCGGCGCCGACGACTATCTGCCCAAGCCGTTCGCGTTCACCGAACTCGTCGCCCGCATACGGGCGTTGGCGCGGCGTGCGCAGCCCGCGCTGCCGCCGGTCCTGGTCCGCGGCGAGCTGCGGCTCGACCCGGCGCGGCGGGAGGCGACCCGGGGCGGGCTCCGGCTGGCGCTCAGCCCCAAGGAGTTCGCCGTGCTCGAACTGCTGCTGGGCGCGCAGGGGACCGTCGTATCGACCGAGGAACTCCTGGAGCGGGCCTGGGACGAGGCCGCCGATCCGTTCAGCCAGACCGTGAAGGTGACGGTCAGCAGGCTGCGACGGAAGCTGGGGGAACCGCAGTTGATCGAGACGGTGGAGCGGGCGGGGTACCGGATCCGATGAACGACCGGGTCCGCAGGTTCCTGCCCCGGCGCCCGCGGAGCATCCGCTGGCGTCTCACCCTCATCTACACGGCCCTGTTCGTCGTGGCCGGTGCGATGCTGCTCGGCTTCACGTACTTCCTCGCCGCCAGCTCCCAGGGCGGACACGCCGCGTCGACCGAGGGCTCCGGCAGCGCTCCCGCGCCGGAGGACGGCACCAGTGCCCCGGCCGGGCTCGACCCGCCGACCCTGCATGCCGTCGTAGAGGCCGTTCGCGAGGACCAGTTGCGGTCGCTGCTCATCGAGGCCGGGATCGCGCTCGCCGTGATGGTCGTGCTGTCGGTCGCCCTCGGCTGGCTGATGTCGGGGCGGGTGCTGGCGCCGCTGCGCACCATGACCGCGGCCGCCCGCCGGATCTCCGCCGACAACCTGCACGAGCGGCTCGCGGTGACCGGACCGGAGGACGAACTCAAGGCGATGGCCGACACCTTCGACGCCGTACTCGCCCGGCTGGAGGGCGCGTTCGAGGCACAGCAGCGGTTCGTCGCCAACGCCTCGCACGAACTGCGCACCCCGCTCACGCTCCAGCAGGCCGTCGTCGACGTCACCCTGGCGGACCCCGACGCCTCCGCGGACGAGCTGCGAGCCGCTCTGGCCCGCGTCCGTTCGGCCGGGCAGGAGCAGGAGCGGCTCATCGACGCCCTGTTGACCCTGGCCCGCAGCCAACGCGGGCTGGAGCGGCGGGAGTCGGTGGACCTCGCGGAGGTCGTGCGGGCCCGCTTGCCGGAAGGGGGCGTGAAGGTGGCGGCGCGGCTGGAACCCGCGGTCGTGTACGGGGATCCGCAGCTCATCGAGCGGCTCGTCGTCAACCTCACCGACAACGCCGTACGGCACAACCTCCCTGTGGGGGAGGGGGGTTGGGTGAGCGTGTGGACGGGGGTGGACGCGGCGGGGGCGGCCGGGCTGCGGATCGAGAACAGCGGGCCGGTGATTCCGGCGGACCAGGCGGCGGGGTTGTTCCAGCCGTTCCGCCGGCTCGGCCCGGACCGGGTGCGGAAGCGGGACGGGCTGGGGCTCGGCATGTCGATCGTCGCGGCCGTCGTCGCCGCGCACGGCGGGCGGGTGCTGGCCAGGACACGGGCGGCGGGCGGACTGACCGTGGAGGTGTGCCTACCAGGCCGCGAGCGGACGCCACCGGCGCCGTCCGCGGCGTCGCGTGCGTCGGCTGCCGTGACATCCTCGGGGCCCGTTGGCGCGCCCGCGTCGCCTGTGGCGACCTCTTCGCGGCCCGCGTCGCCTGCCGCGTCGCCCACGTCGCCCGCCGCGCCGGCATCGGGGCTCGTCGGTGTGCCCGTGCCGCCCGCTGCCACGGGTTCGCCGCCCGCCGATACACCCTCACCGCCCGCTGCGGCCCCCCTCGCCACCCCGCGGCCCGCGCCCCGAAGCCCGTAAACCCGCCGAAAACCTGCCCCATTGCCTTGACCTGGTGATACCGATCGACAAGGTGTCCGCTGCACCCGGCGATCCGCTTGACGCAGCGTCGATTGTCCGTCCACAGGTGGGGGCGGCATGCTGCGTCAATGCCCCTGACTTCGAAGACTTCCCCGCTCTCCCGCCGGTCCCTGCTGCGTGCGCTGGGCGGGGGCGCCGTGCTCGGCGGTCTGGCCGGCTGCGGGGTGCCGGCCGCGTACGTGAAGCCCGGTCAGCGGGCCGTCGCGGACATGTCGGCCAGCGACAAGCGGCTGACCTGGGCGAACTGGCCGCTGTACATCGACACGGACGACGAAAACCCGAACAGCCGGCCGACCCTTGAGGCGTTCGAGAAGCGCACGGGGATCTCCGTCAAGTACACCGAGGAGATCAACGACAACGACGAGTTCTTCGGCAAGATCAGCCCCGCGCTGATGAACCACCAGCAGACCGGCCGCGACCTCATCGTCATGAGCGACTGGATGTGCGCGCGGTTCGTGCGGCTCGGGTGGGTCCAGGAGATGGACCGGTCGCAGCAGCCGAACGTGGCCAAGTACCTTGACCCGCAGCTGCGTTCGCCCGCCTTCGACCCGGGCCGCAAGTACTCGGTGCCGTGGCAGTCGGGCATCACCGGCATCGCGTACAACCGGAAGAAGCTGGGCCGCGAGATCCGCCATGTCTCCGAGCTGTGGGCGAGCGACCTCAAGGGCCGCGTCACCCTGCTCTCCGGCCTCGACGAGGCGTTCGCGCTGCTGATGCAGGGCAACGGCGTCGACATCACCAAGTGGAAGGCCGCCGACTTCGACAAGGTCTGCGACCAGGTCGAGAAGTACGTGGCCAACGGCCAGATCCGGCGCTTCACCGGCAACGACTACACCAAGGACCTGGTCAGCGGTGACGTCCTGGCCTGTCAGGCGTACTCCGGAGACGTCATCCAACTCCAGGCCGACAACCCGGACATCCGCTTCGTCGTCCCCGAGGAGGGCGCGGAGCTGTGGGCCGACTCGCTGATGATCCCGGACCGCGCGCTGCACAAGAGCAACGCGGAGAAGCTAGTCGACTACTACTACGAGCCCGAGGTGGCCGCGGAGCTCGCCGCCTGGGTGAACTACGTCTGCCCCGTCCCCGAGGCCCAGGAGATCCTCGCCGCCGACAAGGACAAGGACACAGCGGCCCTCGCCGAGAACCCGCTGATCTTCCCGGACGCGGCGATGCGCAAGCGGCTCGCCATCGCCCGGGACATCACCTCGACGGAACGGGTGGAGTTCGCCAAGCGGTGGAACAAGATCGTGGGGTTGTGAGGGCGGGGCGGGAGGCGGACGGCGGTCCCCGTCAGGCCCGTGTCGTGCGGATGGCCGCGATGTCGAACTGGAGGCGGACCTTCTCGCTCACCATCGCGCCGCCCTCCGCCAGGCGCTGGTTGTAACTCAGGCCCCATTCCGAGCGGTTGATGGTGGTCGTGCCGTCGAAGCCCACCCGCTCGTCGCCGAACGCGTCGGTGACATGGCCGATGTAGGTGAGCTCCAGGTCGACCGGGCGCGTGACGTTCTTGATGGTGAGGTCGCCGGTCATGCGGTAGACGTCGTTGCCCGCCAGGCGTACGGCCGTACTCGTGAAACGCATCTGCGGATAGGCGCGGGCGTCCAGGAAGTCGCGGCCGACCAGGTGCGCGTCGCGCTGTTCCACGCCGGTGTCGACGGACGCGGTGGACAGGACGATCTCGGCGCGCGAGCGCGAGGGGTCGCGGCCGTCGAAGTAGAGACGGCTCTCGAACTCCGTGAACGCTCCGCGCACGGTCGTCACCAGGGCATGCCGTACGGAGAAGCCGATCCGGCTGTGCGCAGGGTCGACGATCCACTCTCCGGTCAGTGCCGCCAGAGCCGGATCCAGCACGCCGGTCGGCGCGAACTGCTGCTGTCCGGGGCGGTGTTGGGGAGCGGCGGGGGTCGTGGGGGCGGGGGCGGTGGGGGGAGCCGGGCGGCGCAGGGACGCAGCACGGGTGAACAGGTTCATGATTCACGTAACTACGTCATGACAACAAGCGCCGCAAGACACCTTCAGGACCCGCACACACGGTCGGCACACATTGTTTCCACGCCGCTCACCTGCATCCTTCGGCGCGCGACTTTGCCGGCTCTTTACAACCTGTGTACCGGCTGTCTCGTCTCTTCGCTCGATCAGTCATCCAGCCCGCCGGCCGACCACCGGCGGGCCGACGAAAGAGAGCGATTCATGCGCCGAACCGGCTTCAGTGCCCTGGCCCTCGCCTGCACGGCCGTACTGGCGGGCGCGCTGCCCGCGTTCGCCGACGGGACGTCCACGTCCCCGAGCGCCGTCCCGAGCCAGGTCGCCACCAAGGCACCCAGCCCCGTCCCCAGCGAAGCGCGCACGCCCACCACCGTGCCGAGCCGCGTGCCGCGCGATCAGGTCTCCGTCGTACCGAGCGGAGCGCCCGACACCGGTGTGGCGCCCACCTCTTCGGACTCCTCCAGCACCGGTGCCCTGGTGGGCGGGGGTGCCGCCACGGCCCTCGTCCTCGGTGGCGGCGCCGTCTTCCTCGTGCGCCGCCGGCAGGCGAACGGGGCGTGAGCCGGCTGCCCGGGCGCGCCCTCGCCGCGGTGGCCCTGGCCGCCCTGCTCGCCGGCTGCGGCGGCCCCGGCGCCACGACCGACAGGTCCGCGAGCCGGCCGTCGGACCCCGAGTCCTCGGCATCCTCGGCGTCCTCCGCACCACCGGCCGCCAAGTCGGTGCCGGCGCTGGGGCGATCGGTCCCGGTCGGGCTGCGGATCCCGGCGATCGGGGTGGACACCCCGGTGATGAAGCTGGGGCTGGCGGCCGACGGCACCGTGCAGGTACCGCCGATCGCGGCGCACGACCGGGCGGGCTGGTACGAGCACTCCCCGACGCCGGGGCAGTCCGGACCGTCGGTGATCCTCGGCCATGTCACGGTCGGCGCCTACGGGGACGGAGTCTTCCGGCACCTGGCCGACCTGAAGCAGGGCGCGAAGATCGAGGTGAGCCGGGCCGACGGCACGGCTGCGGAGTTCGCCGTGACGAAGGTGGAGACGGTGGCCAAGGCCGAGTTCCCGTCCGACGAGGTGTACGGGAACGTCGACCGGCCGGAGCTGCGGCTGATCACCTGCGGCGGCCCGCGCACCGGTGACGGCTACCAGGACAACGTGATCGTCTTCGCGACGCTCGGATCGGCGGCCGCGAAGCACTGAACAGCCGCCTGGATCCCGGGCCGACGGAACGTACGCCGTCGGTCCGGGGTCTACCCCTACGAGCGCCATACCCCCCACCTGGAGAACCTTGAAACGGTCCCGCGAGAAGGCAGCGTCCGAACTGTTCGCCGCCCTCTACCCGCGCCTCGCCGGCTGGTGCCGCCGGCTCGTCGACGACGACGAGACGGCCCACGAGATCGCCTCCGAGGCGTTCACCCGGCTCTGGGCCCGCTGGACGTCCGTCGCGGAACCGCGTGGCTTCCTGTACGTCACCGCGGCCAACCTCGTCCGGGACCACTGGCGCAAGCTGGAGCGCGAGCGCCGGGCCGTGCGCCGCGCGACGACGGAGGCGGCGGTGGCCCCGCACGCCGAACCGACGGATCCTTCGGTACGACTCCTCGTGCAGTCCCTGCCCGAACGCCTGCGTGTCCCGATCCTGCTGCACTACTACGCTGACATGCCGATCCGGGAGGTGTCCGTGCTGACCGGACGCAAGGAAGGAACCGTCAAGGCCGACCTCCACACGGCCCGCGAACTGCTCCGCGCCCACCTGAGGAGAAGCCTTGATCACACACTCTGACGAGGGCCCGGACCACGACCACGACCCCGAGGACCCGCTCACCGTCATCCTGCGCCCGCCGACGCAGTACCTCGGCCCGCCCGCCGGCCGCTACGAGGCGATCCGCCGCGGCGCCGCCCGCCGCCGCCTCCTGCGTGCCGCCGCCGGCGCGGCCCTGACCTGCGGCGTCGCAGCCCTCGTCATCCTGCCCCTCCGCCTTACGGCCACCGACACCCCCGGCGCCCCGACGGTCCCGCTCGCCCCGCCCCCCGCGAGCAGCCCTTCGACGGTGCCCGGACCTTCGCGGGTGCCCAGCCCCTCGGCCTCGCCCGAGGACTCGACGCCCACGAAGGCGCCGCGCGAGAGCGCCGCCCCCGGCAGGTCCGCCACCGCGGTCCCGGGCGAAGGGCGTTCCCTGACGCCGACGCCGACTCCGACCAGCCGGACCACGCGGCCGTCGACGGAGCCGAGCCAAGTGCCCTCCGCCCAGGTCTCGGTCAGCGCGAGCCGCTCCTGAAAGGAGTTTTGAACACGTTCAGAAACAGGCGTACGCTGCCGCCATGAGCGACAGAGCCGCCCTGCTGAAGGGCATCCGCGCCTGGCTGGTCCTGTTCGTCGTCTGCCTGGTGCTCAGCGGCGCCACGGCCTTCCCGCTGGTGCACGAACTGCGCTGGACCGAGGACCTGCTCCGGTGGCTGTCCGCGCCGGAGCACCTGCCCGCGCTCATGGAGTGGATCGAGCGCGTCCGGCACGGCCTCGACACCGCCGACGCGGACTACCCCTTCCTGCTCTACGGCACGGACTGGCTCGCCTTCGCCCACCTCGTCATCGCGGTCGCGTTCTACGGCCCCTACCGCGACCCGGTCCGCAACATCTGGGTCGTCGAGTTCGCGATGATCGCCTGCGCCGGCATCATCCCGCTCGCGCTGATCTGCGGACCGATCCGCGGGATCCCCTTCTGGTGGTCGGTGATCGACATGTCGTTCGGGGTGTTCGGCGTGATCCCGCTGTACGTCGTCCGCCGGAAGATCAAGCGCCTGGAGACCCTCACCGGCCCCAACCCCGCCCCGGCGCTCGCTACTTGAGCGCCGCGAGCACGATCCGCTCGGCCACCTTGTTCATGCCGGCCGGGCGCAGCACGAGCCGGGCGGCCTCGTCGGCGTACGGGCGTCCCGTCACCTTCTTGATCAGCAGGCCGAGGATCATGTAGTTGATGTTGAGGTAGTCCTGCTGTGTACCGGGTTGGAACTCAGGTTCGCGTACTGCGCCTCGAAGGCGCGGGTGAGCAGGCCGGGGAGGTAGCGCTGGACCGGTGCGCCGAGGTCGATCCGGCCTTGTGCCGCGAGCTTCAGTACGGCCGCCGCGGTCACCACCTTCGTCGACGAACCGGCGCGGAAACGGGCGTCGGGGGCGGTGATGGTGGCGCGGGCCGAGGCCGGTGCGGGTGCGGCGAGGGCGGGGGTGGCCAGGGGGCCGGCGGTCAGGGCGAGGGCGAGGGTGGCGGCGAGGACGGTCGGGGTGCGGGGGCGCATGGGGGGCTGCTCCTGGGGGCGTCGCGCGGGACGCGGAACCCTGGCCGAACCCCGAGTAAATCCCTGGCCAGGAAAGGGAGTTGTGAGGGTTCGTTCACCCCTACGGGGCGGGCCGCGTGTCGAAAAAGTGTTATCGCGAGGTCGCCCGGCCGTCACCGGAGGTGTGATCTCCGACATTGCCAACCGCGGGGGCCCGGCTGAGAGGGTGCGGGCATGAGGACGTATGCCGAGGCCGGCCGGCACTGGCGTGCCACCATCACCGCCGCGCAGGCCGGTGACCGGCAGGCGTTGGACGAGCTGGTCGCCGGCTGGCTGCCGCTGGTCTACAACGTCGTCGGCCGCGCCCTGAACGGGCACGCGGACGTAGACGACGTCGTCCAGGAGACCATGCTGCGCGCGGTCGACAACCTCGGTTCGCTGCGCGACCCGGACAGCTTCCGGTCCTGGCTGATGGCGATCGCGATGCGGCAGATACGGGACCGGGCGCGCCGCAGGTCCCCGCAGCAGCTGGACGAGAGCGCGGCCCGCGAGGCCGCCGACTTCGCCGAACTGACCGTGCTGCGGCTCCAGTTGGAGGGCCAGCGGCGCGAGGTCGCGGAGGCGGTGCGCTGGCTGGACGACGAGGACCGGCAGCTGCTGTCGCTGTGGTGGCTGGAGGTCGCGGGGGAGCTGACCCGGCGCGAGCTGGCCGACGCGGTCGGCATCAGCAGGCAGCACGCGGCGGTCCGCGTCCAGCGGATGAAGGAGCGCCTGGAGACCTCGCGCGGGATCGTGCGAGCGCTGGACGGTGCCTGTCCCGGGCTGCGGGAGCTGACCGGCCGCTGGGACGGCCGCCCCGACTCGGTCTGGCGCAAGCGCCTGGCCCGGCACATCAGGGGCTGCGCCTACTGCGGCGACGCGCGCGAGTCCGTCGTACCGGCGGAGCGCCTGCTCGTCGGCATCGCACTGGTCCCGCTCCCCGCCGGCTTCACCCTCTCGCTGGCCCTCGGCTCCAAGACGGCCGCGGCCGCCACCTCCGTCGGCTGGTCCGCGAAGCTGCTCGGCGCCCTGACCAAGCCCGCCGTCGCCGTCACGGCGGGCGCGACGATCGTCGCGGGCGGCGCGTACGTCGTCACCCGCCCCGCCGACACCCCGCCGCCACGCCCCGCGACCACCACCCACAGCCGGGAGGCCGCGACCCCCACGACCTCACCGCCCTCCCCGTCCCCCTCCCCGTCACAGACGCGGAAGACCGAGCTGTACGGCAGTGTCGTCGACGCCGTGGACACGGCACCGGACCCGGACACCCCGCCCGCCGCGCTGCCGCACCGCCCGGAGTCCGGCGTCACCAGCACCGGCGGCGCGCACGCCGTCCTGAACCACCGCGGCGACAGCGTGACCCTCACCGGGCAGGGCTATGTCCTGGTCCGCTGGCAGATCTCCCCGCAGTACCGCTCCGGCAGCCTGGTCCCGCCCTCCTGGACCGGCCTGAAGGGCAAGCTCTTCCACGTGGCCTCGGGCGGCGGCCGCCGCATGGACGACCCGGTCAGCACGACCGACACGACCGCCACGGGCATGGGCAGCAGGACCACGGGTTACGACGTCCTGCCCGCCGGCACCCAGCAGATGTGGCAGAACGAGTACTTCTACCTCGACGGCACGGTCACCCTCACCGTGAACGAACGCGGCGCCGACTACGGCCTCGGCGTCTTCCCGAGCACCTGGGCCGCGGCGGAGAAGGACATCACCACCGGCCCGGCCCAGGGCGTCATCCGCTACGGCCTTGTCCGCGACACGGGCAAGGACGACACCCCGGTACCGCAGTACGTGACGCGGGGGACGCCGTCCGATCCGGCGACCGTGCCCCGACGCTCCCGCGTCTAACCGGCCTTGCGCAGGGCGCACAGCAGGTCGACGCGGTTCGTGGTGATCGAGTCGACTCCCAGGTCGAGGAGGCGGCGCAGCGAGCGGCGGGTGTCGGGGGTCCAGGCCGAGACCAGGTAGCCGGAGCGGTGGACGTGGGCCGTGAGGTCGTGGTCGAGGAGGGAGAAGCGGAAGTTGAGCCAGCGGGGGCGGACCGCTTCGAGGAGTGCGGGGCGGGCGGGGGCCAGGGTGGTGCGGGTCAGGGCGATCTCGGCGGCGGGGTCGGCGCCCCGGACCGCGAGCATCTCCGTGGCGCCCGCGCAGTAGTAGACGCGGTCCTGCGCGCCCGCCTCGCGCACGGCTTCCACCACCCGGCGAGCCGCCTTCACGTCCGCCGTGCCAGGCAGGTCGATCATCAGGCGGCTGCCCTCGGTCGCGGCCAGCGCCTCGGCCAGCGTCGGCACCCCGCCGTCCGTGAGGCCGCGCACCTCGGCCGCCGACAGGGAGGCCAGGGGGCGTTCGTGCCCCCACAGCCGCTCCAGCGTCTCGTCGTGCAGCAGCACCGGGACGCCGTCCCGGGTGAGCCGTACATCGATCTCGACTGCGTCCGCGCCCCGTTCGAGCGCGGACCGCAGCGAGCCGATCGTGTTCTCGCGGACGCGGTAGGGGTCGCCGCGGTGGGCCACGGCGGTCACGTTCTGCATGGCGCCCATTGTGCTGGTGTCAGGGGGCGAGCCAACCCGCGGTGTACGTGTCGATCTCGTCCCGGATCCTGGCCTTGCCGGCCTCGTCGAGGAAGGAGGCGTCGACCGCGTTCTTGGCCAACGCAGCCAAGCCCTGTTCGTCGAGGTCCAGCAGACGCGCGGCGACCGCGTACTCGTTGTTCAGGTCGGTGCCGAACATCGGCGGGTCGTCGGAGTTGATCGTCACCACGATCCCGGCCTTCACGAACTCCTTGACCGGGTGCTCGTCGAGGGTGCGGACCGCGCGGGTGGCGATGTTGGAGGTCGGGCAGACCTCCAGCGGGATCCGCCGCTCGGCCAGGTGCTCAAGGAGCCTCGGGTCCTGGAAGGAGTTCGTGCCGTGCCCGATGCGCTCGGCGCGCAGATGCGTCAGCGCGTCCCACACCGTCTCCGGGCCGGTGGTCTCCCCGGCGTGCGGCACCGAGCGCAGGCCGGCCGCGATCGCCCGGTCGAAGTACGGCTTGAACTGCGGCCGCGGTACGCCGATCTCCGGGCCGCCGAGCCCGAACGAGACGAGTCCTTCGGGCCGGACCTTGTCGTCGGTCGCCAGCCGTGCCGTCCCCTCGGCGGCCTCCAGGCCGGCCTCGCCCGGAATGTCGAAGCACCAGCGCAGCACCGTCCCGAACTCGGCCTCGGCCGCCTTGCGGGCGTCCTCGATCGCGGCCATGAAGGCGAGCTCGTCGATGTTGCGGCGGGTCGAGGACCACGGCGTGATGGTCAGCTCGGCGTAGCGCACCTGCTGGCGGGCCAGGTCCCTCGCGACCTCGTACGTCAGCAGCCGTACGTCCTCCGGGGTGCGGATCAGGTCGACGACGGACAGGTACACCTCGATGAAGTGGGCGAAGTCCGTGAAGGTGAAGTAGTCGACCAGGGCCTCGGGGTCGGTGGGGACCTTGGAGTCGGGGTGGCGGGCGGCCAGTTCCGAGACGATGCGGGGGGAGGCGGAGCCGACGTGGTGGACGTGGAGCTCGGCTTTGGGCAGGCCGGCGATGAAGGCGTGCGGGTCGTGTGCGCGGTGGTCGGTCAAGGTGTCTCCCCGGGTGATCGGCTGATCGGTGAATCTGGGTCATGGTAGGCAGATCGCCTACGGGGGTGGGGGGGGGCTTGGTGGTTGGCGGGTGCGGGTGCGTGGTGGGCTGGTCGCGCCCACGCGGCGGAGCCGCAAATCAGATACAGCCCCGCGCCCCTAAAGAAAGGGCGCTGACCATGGCGCTGGTTCATTGGGCACCGTGCGGATACCGGCCGTGGTTGCGTCTGATCGAGGATTTACCATGGCGTGACTGACGATTGAGGGGGACTGGGACGTGGCGGAGCAGACACAGCCGGGTGAGCAGGATCCGTGGGCGCCGCCGGAGCGGAAGACCTCGTTGGACAAGGGGGCCCAGCCTGCTTCGCAGGATCAGCAGCCCTACTCGCAAGCCCAGTCGCCCGCCTCGCAGCAGCCCGCCGGGCAGCCGCCGTCCATGCACGACCAGGCCACCGTCACCTCCGTACCGTCCGACGGGTTCGCCCCGCCCACCCCCGGCTACGGCTATCCCGGCGCCGCCGCTCCCGGCCACGGCACCCCTCCTTACGGCGCCCCCGGCCCCCAGGGCGGCGGTCCCCAGGGCGGCTGGGCCGAGTCCGCCGTGCCGCCCCCGCCGATGGCTCCCGGTGGGCCCGCTCCCCAGGGGCCCCCGCCGCCCGGCGGATACGGCTACCCCGCCTACCCGCAGGGCTACGGCTGGCCCGGTATGCAGCCGCCCCCGCAGAACGGCATGGGCACCTCGGCGATGGTGCTCGGCATCGTCTCCTGCTGTCTCTTCTGCTTCTACGGCGTCTTCGGTCTCGTCCTCGGCATCCTCGCCGTGATCTTCGGGATCAAGGGCAAGCGGCGGGCCGACCGCGGCGAGGCCACCAACCGCGGCCAGGCGCAGGCCGGCTTCATCACCGGCATCATCGGGATCATCCTGAGCCTCGCCATGATCGCCCTGGTGATCGTCGGGATCGTGCTCGCGATCAACGACAACGACGACAGCTCGGACTACGACCCCTACTACAACTCCGCGCCCAGCGTCTCGGCCCCGCTGCTCGCCGAGAGCTGAGCCCGCGCCTCCATCAGCGCGAACCCCAGCAGGTTCGGCCCCCGCCAGCGCTCCGGATCCGCCGCGGCCTCGTCGTCCGCGGCGAGGCCGATGCCCCACACCCGGTCCACGGGGCTCGCCTCCACCAGCACCCGGTCCCCGGTGTTCAGCAGAAACGCCTTCAGGTCCGGGTGCGCCGCGAACTTGTGCACGCTGCCCTCGACGACGATCCCGAACCGCTCCCGCTCCCATATCGCCTCGTCGAAGCCGCGCACCAGCCGCCCCGCCTTCTTGGCCTGGGAGGGATGCCCCGCGGCCAGCGCGCGCGTCTCCGCCTCCGCGTCGCCGAAGAGCCGCGCTTTCCGTGCCATCATCCAGTGCTCGGCCGTCCCATAGGTCACCCCGTCCACCACGAACGGTGACGGCCACCACTGGCTCAGACAGCTCGGACCGACTTGCCCGTCCGGTCGCGCGCGGTGTCCCCAGAAGTGCAGATACTTGATCCGTGCCCCTTCGCGGACCGCGCTGACCAGCGCTTCCCGCGAGTCGATCTTCCCCGTGATCCTCTCCATGCACGCGAGTCTGGCAGGCACCACTGACACTCCGTCCCCCCTTTTCCACGCTCACTCGACACCTGGTCGACAGATTCCGTCGCGTAACCGAAAGGCAACAACGGAATCACTTGTAGGAGTCCCTTTGCTCTGTCAGGATCGGCACTCAAATCGAGCTGGAGCTACGCCACCCGCCCCCATGGAGCCGCGGGGCGAAGGCGGAGGAGAGCGACATGCAGAACCCGGGCACCGCCACCCCGGAACGATTCCCGGCGCAGGACCGCTTCGCGGACGGCGCGCAGTTCATCGCGGGCCGCCCGACGAAGGGCACCTCGGGCCGCGGCTTCGCGGTCGTCGACCCCGCGACCGGCGAGGACGTCTACACGTACGAGCTGGCCGGCCCGGATGACGTGGACGCGGCCGTCGCCGCCGCCCGTGCGGCCTTTCCCGGCTGGGCGGGCGCCACTCCGGGCGAGCGCTCGGACGCGCTGCACCGGTTCGCCGCCGTGCTCGCCGACCGTGCCGAGGACTTCGCCCGCGCCGAGTCCCTTCAGTGCGGCAAGCCGCTGAAGCTGACGCGCGAGTTCGACGTGCCGGGGACCATCGACAACACCGCCTTCTTCGCGGGTGCCGCCCGGCATCTGCAGGGGCAGTCGGCGGGGGAGTACTCGGGCGACCACACGTCGTACGTCCGCCGTGAGCCCATCGGTGTCGTCGGGTCGATCGCGCCCTGGAACTACCCCCTCCAGATGGCCGCCTGGAAGATCCTCCCGGCGATCGCCGCGGGCAACACCATCGTGCTCAAGCCCGCCGAGCTCACCCCGCTCACCTCACTGCTGTTCGCGCAGGCCGCGACGGACGCGGGCATCCCGGACGGTGTCATCAACATCGTCACGGGCACGGGCAAGGAGGCCGGTGAGCATCTCGTCGGGCATCCCGACGTCGCCATGACCTCCTTCACCGGCTCCACCGCCGTCGGCAAGCGCGTCGCCGAGGTCGCCACCGCGACCGTCAAGCGCCTCCACCTGGAGCTGGGCGGCAAGGCCCCCTTCGTCGTCTTCGACGACGCCGACCTGGAGGCCGCCGTCAACGGCGCGGTCGCCGGCGCGCTCATCAACACCGGCCAGGACTGCACGGCCGCCACGCGCGCGTACGTACAGCGGCCCCTCTATGACGCGTTCGTAGAGAAGACCGCCGCCCTCATGGACACCGTCCGGCTCGGCGACCCCTTCGCCGCGGGCACCGACCTCGGCCCGCTGATCTCGCACGTCCAGCGCGACCGCGTCGCCGGTTTCGTCGAGCGGGCGCGCTCCTACGCGCGCGTGGTGACCGGCGGCGAGGCTCCTCAGGGAGATCTCAAGAACGGCGCGTACTATCGCCCCACCCTGGTCGCGGACGCCGCCCAGGACAGCGAGATCGTGCAGTCCGAGATCTTCGGGCCCGTGCTGGTGGTCCTTCCCTTCGACACCGACGACGAGGGCATCCGGCTCGCCAACGACACCCCGTACGGCCTCGCCGCCTCCGCCTGGAGCCGCGACGTCTTCCGGGCGAACCGCGCCACCCGCGAGATCAAGGCGGGCTGCGTGTGGATCAACGATCACATCCCGATCATCAGCGAGATGCCCCACGGCGGGTACAAGGCGTCCGGCTTCGGCAAGGACATGTCCGCGTACTCGTTCGAGGAGTACACCCAGATCAAGCACGTCATGTTCGACAACACCGCGGTGGCCCGCAAGGACTGGCACCGCACCGTTTTCGGGGACCGATAGAAGCAGTGCAGGCCGCCCGACCCGCGGCCGCCACTCCCGAAAGGGCATCAGCGCATGGAGCAGTACGAGCCCGACCGCCTCTCCCCGGTCGTGGCGGCCGCGATGCGGCGCAGCCTGCAGAAGAGCCGGGCGGCGGCGACATCCCGCCGGTCGTTGTTGCGCGCCTCCGCGGGCGGCGCACTCGCCCTCGGCGGTCTCGCGACGCTGAGCGGCTGCGGCATCCCCGCGGCCGGCAAGACCAGCGGCGGAGTCTCCGCCGACGACCACTCGGCCAAGGAGAAGGTCGTCAACTTCTCCAACTGGCCCGAGTACATCGACGTGGACGACAGCGAGAAGCACCACCCGACGCTGGACGAGTTCCGCAAACGGACCGGCATCACGGTCAAGTACACCGAGGACATCAACGACAACGACGAGTTCTTCGGCAAGATCCAGCCGCAGCTCGCCGCCGGCCAGGACACCGGCCGGGACATCATCGTCCTCACCGACTGGCTGGCCGCCCGGATGATCCGGCTCGGGTACGTCCAGAAACTGGACGCGTCCAACCTGCCGCACGCCTACGCCAACCTCTCGGACCAGTTCCGCAGTCCCGACTGGGACCCGGGCCGTGCCTACTCGTACGTCTGGCAGGGCATCTCCACGGTCGTCGCCTACAACAAGAAGGCGCTCGACGGAGTCGAGGTGAAGTCGGTCTCCGACCTCCTCGACAACCCCAAGCTCAAGGGCCGGGTCGGTTTCCTCACCGAGATGCGCGACACCGTCGGCATGACCATGCTCGACATGGGCAAGGACCCGGCGAAATTCACCGACGACGACTTCGACGCCGTCATCGCCCGCCTCCAGAAGGCCGTCGACAAGGGCCAGATCCGCCGCTTCACCGGCAACGACTACACGTCCGACCTCACCAAGGGCGACTTCGCCGCGTGCGTCGCCTGGGGCGGCGACATCATCCAGCTGCAGGCCGACAACCCGGACGTCGGCTACGTCATTCCGGACAGCGGCTACCTGACGTCGACCGACAACATGCTGATCCCCAACAAGGCCCGTCACAAGACGAACGCCGAACGGCTCATCGACTACTACTACGAGCCCGAGCCGGCCGCCGAACTCGCCGTCTACATCAACTACGTGAGTCCGGTCGCGGACGTGGAGCCCTACCTAGCCAAGATCGACAAGTCGGCGGCGACCAATCCGCTGATCCTTCCCGACAAGGCCATGCAGGCGAAGTCGCACGCCTTCCGCTCGCTGAGCTCGAAGGAAGAGACGGCCTACCAGCAGAAGTTCGCAAAGCTCACAGGGGCGTGACGAGGATGAAGACCACAGACAGCAGCGGCGACGTCCGCCTCTCCGGTATCGGCAAGACCTACGGCTCCTTCACCGCCGTACACCCGCTGGACCTGACCGTCCCGCAGGGCTCCTTCTTCGCCCTGCTCGGCGCGTCCGGCTGCGGCAAGACCACCACCCTGCGGATGATCGCGGGCCTGGAGGAGCCCACCAGCGGCACGGTGTTCCTCGGCGACCAGGAGGTCACCCATCTGCCGCCGTACAAGCGGCCGGTGAACACCGTCTTCCAGTCGTACGCCCTCTTCCCGCACCTCGACATCTTCGAGAACGTCGCCTTCGGTCTGCGCCGGCGCGGCATCAAGTCGGTGAAGAAGCAGGTCGAGGACATGCTGGAGCTGGTCCAGCTCGGCGAGCAGGCGCGCAAGAAGCCGCACCAGCTCTCCGGCGGCCAGCAGCAGCGGGTGGCCGTGGCCCGCGCCCTCATCAACCACCCCAAGGTGTTGCTCCTCGACGAGCCGCTCGGCGCCCTCGACCTCAAGCTGCGCCGTCAGATGCAGCTGGAGCTCAAGCGCATCCAGACCGAGGTCGGCATCACCTTCATCCACGTCACGCACGACCAGGAAGAGGCCATGACCATGGCCGACACGGTCGCCGTGATGAACGCGGGCCGCGTCGAGCAGCTCGGCTCGCCCACCGACCTCTACGAGAACCCGAACACCACCTTCGTCGCCAACTTCCTCGGCACCTCCAACCTGATCGAGGCCGAGGTCGACACCAAGAGCGGCGACGACATCGTCCTCAAGGCGGGCGGCGGCAAGCTGGTGCTGCCCGAGTCCCGATGTTCCGCGCCGACGACGACCGGCGGCAAGGTGCTGGTCGGCGTGCGCCCCGAGAAGATCTCCCTCACCCACGCCGACGACGCGGGCGAGATCCCCGAGAGCCGCAACCGCATCACCGGCAAGATCGCCGACTCCTCCTTCATCGGCGTCTCCACCCAGTACGTCATCGACAGCCCCGTCTGCCCCGAGTTCGAGGTCTACGCCCAGAACATCGACCGGGACGCCCGTCTGGTGCCCGGCGCCGAGGTCGTCCTGCACTGGAACCCGGCGCACACCTTCGGCCTGGACGCGGCGCAGGACATCGACGCCGGCGTCGCCGAGGTCGAGGAGGACGCCGCCTGATGGCCACGCTCAGCGAGGCGCCACCCCTGGCGCCGGTGCCCGAGAAGAAGCCCCCGCGGAAAAGGGGCCGCTGGACGCCGTACCTGCTCCTGCTGCCCGGTCTGCTCTGGCTGATCGTCTTCTTCGCGCTGCCGATGATCTACCAGGCCTCCACGTCCGTGCAGACGGGCTCCCTGGAGGAGGGCTACAAGGTCACCTGGCACTTCGCCACCTACTGGGACGCGCTGTCCGAGTACTGGCCGCAGTTCCTGCGCTCGATCCTGTACGCCGGTGCCGCCACGATCCTGTGCCTGCTGCTCGGCTACCCGCTGGCGTACCTGATCGCCTTCCGCGCGGGACGCTGGCGGAACCTGATCATGATCCTGGTGATCGCGCCGTTCTTCACCAGCTTCCTGATCCGCACGCTCGCCTGGAAGACGATCCTCGCGGACAGCGGCCCGGTGGTCGGCGCCCTCAACTCGCTGCACATCCTGGACCTCACCAACGCCCTGGGCTGGACCTCCGGCGACCGTGTGCTGGCCACGCCACTGGCCGTCGTGTGCGGTCTGACGTACAACTTCCTGCCGTTCATGATCCTGCCGCTCTACACCTCGCTGGAGCGCATCGACGGGCGGCTGCACGAGGCGGCGGGCGATCTGTACGCGAAGCCCTTCACGACCTTCCGCAAGGTCACCTTCCCGCTGTCGATGCCGGGCGTCGTCTCCGGCACGCTGCTCACCTTCATCCCGGCGGCCGGTGACTACGTCAACGCGGAACTCCTCGGCTCGACCGACACCCGCATGATCGGAAACGTCATCCAGACGCAGTTCCTGCGAATCCTGGACTATCCGACGGCCGCGGCTCTGTCCTTCATCCTCATGGCCGCGATTCTGCTCATGGTCACCATCTACATCCGCCGGGCCGGGACGGAGGATCTGGTCTAAATGCCTTTCGTCAACTGGCTCAAGCGCCATCTCGTCGTGATCGCGGGACTGATCACACTCGGATATCTGCTGCTGCCGAACGTCGTCGTCACGGTGTTCTCCTTCAACAAACCGAAGGGGCGCTTCAACTACGAATGGCAGCAGTTCTCCACGGACGCCTGGAAGGACCCGTGCGGGGTCGCCGACATGTGCGGCTCGCTGTCGATCAGCCTCCAGATCGCCTTCTGGGCGACGGTCGGCGCGACCGTCCTCGGCACGATGATCGCCTTCGCCCTGGTGCGCTACCGCTTCCGCGCCCGCGGCTCCGTGAACTCGCTGATCTTCCTGCCGATGGCCATGCCCGAGGTGGTCATGGCGGCCTCGCTGCTCACCCTGTTCCTCAACCTGGGTGCTCAGTTGGGTTTCTGGACGATCCTGATCGCGCACATCATGTTCTGCCTCAGCTTCGTCGTCGTCGCCGTCAAGGCGCGCGTGATGTCGATGGACCCCCGCCTGGAGCAGGCCGCCCAGGACCTCTACGCCGGCCCCGTGCAGACCTTCCTGCGGGTCACCCTGCCCATCGCGGCCCCCGGAATCGCCGCGGGCGCGCTGCTCTCCTTCGCGCTCTCCTTCGACGATTTCATCATCACCAATTTCAACGCGGGCTCGACCGTCACCTTCCCCATGTTCGTCTGGGGTTCGGCACAGCGCGGAACACCCGTTCAGATCAATGTCATCGGTACGGCCATGTTCCTGGTCGCCGTACTGTTGGTGCTTTCCTCGATGGTCATCAGCAATCGCCGCAACCGGCAGAAGGCATAACCGCACAGCCCTGGTAGGGAGTTGAAATCATGGCCCCAAGCGCCATGAGTCGTGGCAACAACTGGACGAAGTCCCTTTCCGAAGCGCAGCCGGTCCCGTACTGGCTCGAAGACCCCGGCAAGCCCCACCCCGAGCCCGCGCTCACCGGCGCCGAGACCTGCGACCTGCTGGTCGTCGGCGGCGGCTACAGCGGACTGTGGACCGCGCTCATCGCCAAGGAGCGCGATCCGCAGCGGGATGTCGTCCTGCTGGAAGGCCATGAGGTGGGCTGGGCCGCCTCCGGCCGCAACGGCGGCTTCTGCGCCGCCTCCCTCACCCACGGCCTGCCCAACGGCCTGACCCGCTGGCCGGACGAGATCCACAAGCTCGAGGAGCTGGGCGCCCGCAACCTCGACGAGATCGAGAAGGCGGTCGCCCGGCACGACCTCGACTGCGACTTCGAGCGCACCGGCGAGATCGACGTGGCCACCGAGACGTACCAGGCCTGGGAACTGCGGGACTGGTACGAGGAGATGGAGCGCGAGGGCCTCGCCGAGGGCGTGGAGTTCCTGGACGCCGAAGCGGTACGGGAACAAGTCGACTCACCGACGTTCCAGGCGGGTCTGTGGGACCGCAGGGGCGTCGCCATGCTCAACCCCGCCAAGCTCGCCTGGGGCCTCAAGCGCGCCTGCCTCAGGCTCGGCGTCCGCGTCTACGAGCACACCCCCGCCCTCACCCTGAAGACCTACGGCGCAGGCATGGCCGTACGCACCCCGTACGGCTCGGTCCGCGCCCGCAAGGTCGCGCTCGGCACCAACATCTTCCCCAACCTGGTCAAGCGGGTGCGCGCGTACACCGTCCCGGTCTACGACTACGCCCTGATGACCGAGCCGCTGAGCGCGGACCAGCTCTCCTCGATCGGCTGGAAGAACCGCCAGGGCCTCGGGGACTCGGCGAACCAGTTCCACTACTTCCGGCTGTCCGCCGACAACCGGATCCTGTGGGGCGGTTACGACGCCATCTACCCGTACGGCGGCCGGGTGCGCCGTGAGTACGACGACCGGCCGGAGACGTACGCCAAGCTCGCCGGGCACTTCTTCGGCTGCTTCCCGCAGCTGGAGGGCGTCCGCTTCACGCACGCGTGGGGCGGCGCGATCGACACCTGCTCGCGCTTCTCGGCGTTCTTCGGCACCGCCCACCAGGGCAGGGTGGCGTACGCCGCCGGGTACACGGGCCTCGGCGTCGGCGCCACCCGCTTCGGAGCCGACGTCATGCTCGACCTGCTGTCCGGCGAGGAGACCGAGCGCACCGCGCTCGAAATGGTCCGCAAGAAGCCGCTGCCGTTCCCGCCGGAGCCCTTCGCCTGGACCGGCATCGCGCTCACCAAGTGGTCACTGGCCCGCGCCGACGCGCACGGCGGCCGGCGCAACCTGTGGCTGCGGACCATGGACAAGCTGGGCCTCGGCTTCGACAGCTGAGACCGGCGCACGAGTCGGATGTGATCCAGTTCACTCGCAATTGGTTCTGCAAACCCGCGTAATGCCCGCCGGAGACCTCCCTCTCCCTCGTGACGCGACTCGCGTCGACGAGAGAGAGGGAGGACTTCACATGACTGGGGCGAGGACGGCAGTCGAGTGGCTGGCATCGGTAGCTCCCGATCCCGAGGCCTGTCGCTGGGAGTGGGAACGCAATCCCCTGGGGGTCGCGCTGCTGCCCGCGGGCAAGGCCTGGGACGTGCTCATCCTGCCCGCCGACCTCGGCTATCCGACGCTCGACGTGCTCACCCGGGTGATCGACCAACCCGGCCCGGTGCTGGTCGACTTCGGGGACGCGCGGATGGGCTTCTTCGTGCCGCCCGGCACGGCCGCGCGCTGGCTCGGCACGGGCATCCGCACGGCCGGGGCCGGCACCTGGATCGTCGTGCCGTACCCGGGCCGCTCCACCGGCGGGGTCCGCTGGCTGGTCCCGCCGGACGGCTCCGGCACCCTCACCGACCCGGCGCTCCTCGAACTGGCCATGCACGAGGCGGCGGCGGGCCTGGCCATGGAGGAGGGGGACGAGAGGTCTTGACAACCCGGATTGGTCTGGACCAAGTTGAGTGCGCTCCACCCCTCCAATTCCCCCATGCCCGGAGGTACTTGTGGACCGCCCAAGACGCACCAGACCCGTCCTCGCCGCGCTCACGGCCGTACTCCTGGCCGTGCCCGGCATCACCGCGCTCTCGTCGGCCGCCCGTGCGGCCGACGCGGACCTGGCGCGGAACGGAGGCTTCGAGTCCGGCCTCGACGGCTGGAGCTGCACAGCCGGTACGACCGTCAACTCACCTGTGCACAGCGGCAGTTCGGCGCTGCAGGCGACCCCGGCCGGCAGCGACAACGCCCAGTGCGCGCAGACGGTGACCGTGAAACCGGACGCGCAGTACACACTGTCCGGCTATGTCCGCGGCTCGTACGTCTACCTCGGGGCGAGCGGCACCGGCACCACGGATGTGTCGACCTGGACCCAGTCGGCCCCGGACTGGCAGCAGTTGACGACCACTTTCCGCACCGGCGCGTCCACGACCAAGGTCACCATCTACACCCACGGCTGGTACGGCACCGGCGCCTACTACGCCGACGACGTCTCCCTGACCGGCCCCGGCGTCGACCCGGGCCAGCCACCGGCCGCCCCCACCGGCCTCAAGACCGGCACGGTCACCTCGTCCAGCGTCGCCCTGTCCTGGACGGCCGTACCGGGCGCGACGAGCTACGCCGTCTACCGCGACGGCACCAAGGTCCAGACGGCGAGCGGCACTTCGGCCACCGTGAGCGGCCTGTCCCCGTCGACGGCGTACGGCTTCCAGGTCACCGCGGTGAACGACGCCGGTGAGTCCGCGAAGTCGGCCGCGGTGACGGCCACCACGACCGCCGGGTCCACCGGGTCGTCGGACCTGCCCACGCACGCCCTGGTCGGCTACCTCCACGCGAGCTTCGCCAACGGCTCCGGGTACACGCGCCTGGCCGACGTCCCCGACAGCTGGGACGTCATCGACCTGGCCTTCGGCGAGCCGACCTCCACCACCTCGGGGGACATCCGCTTCAACCGCTGCCCGGTGTCGGAGTGCCCGAACGTCGAGTCCGACGCCGACTTCAAGGCGGCGGTCAAGGCCAGGCAGGCGGCCGGCAAGAAGGTGCTGATCTCCATCGGCGGCGCCAATGGCCAGGTCCAGCTGACCACGACCGCGGCCCGGGACACCTTCGTGTCGTCGGTCTCGTCCATCATCGACACCTACGGCCTCGATGGCCTGGACATCGACTTCGAGGGCCACTCGCTCTCCCTGAACGCCGACGACACGGACTTCAAGAACCCGAAGACCCCGGTGATCGTGAACCTGATCTCGGCGCTGAAGACCCTGAAGGCCCGGTACGGCAGCAAGTTCGTGCTCTCCATGGCGCCGGAGACCTTCTTCGTGCAGATGGGCTACCAGTACTACGGCACCGGCAAGTGGGGCGGCCAGGACCCGCGCTGCGGCGCCTACCTCCCGGTGATCTACGCCCTCCGCGACGACCTCACCCTGCTCCACGTCCAGGACTACAACTCGGGCCCGATCATGGGCCTCGACAACCAGTACCACTCCATGGGCGGCGCCGACTTCCACATCGCCATGACCGACATGCTGCTCACCGGCTTCCCGGTCGCGGGCGACGCGAACAACGTCTTCCCGCCACTGCGCCCGGACCAGGTGGCGATCGGCATGCCGGCCTCGACGAACGCGGGGAACGGTTACGTGGCCCCGGCCGAGGTCGTGAAAACCCTGGACTGCCTGACGAAGAAGTCGAACTGCGGCTCGTACGGCACCCATGGCACCTGGCCCGCCCTGCGCGGCCTGATGACCTGGTCGGTCAACTGGGACCGCTACTCGAACTGGGAGTTCCAGCGGACGTTCGACGGCTACTTCGGCTGAGGAACATCCAGAGGAGGGTGAGCAGCACCGTGCACAGACACCAGCTGGCCACCACGTCCAGGGGCCAGTGGTAGCCGCGGCGGACCAGACCGAAGCCGACGGCGAAGTTGACGACGGCGCAGGTGATGAGGAGCTCGCGGCGGGCGTACGTGCTGCTCAGCCAGGGGAGGAGGAGCATGGTCGCCGCGCCGTACGCGATGGAGGCCGTCGCGGTGTGGCCGGAGGGGTAGTAGCCGGTGCCCGGTGGTACGGCCGGGGTGCCCGGGCGGTCGACCAGGATCTTGAGCGGCACGATCAGCGCCGGGACCAGCGCCATCAGGACGGCGGCCGCGAGCGGCGGCAGCCACCAGCGGGGCCTCCCGGCGCCACGGCCGCGCCAGGCGACGTACAGGAGGACGAGGACGAGCACCGGTACCGCGATCTGGACGTTGCCGAGGTCGGCGAGGAGTTCGGAGAAGCGGTCCGGGTGGACGAGGGCCCGGCTGACCCGCTCGTCGACACGCAGAAGCAGGCCGTCGGAGACGACCTGCCAGGTGATCAGCGCGAAGAGGAGGGCGGGAAGCCCGAGGAGGAGGAAGGAGGCCGGCCGCCCCGGAACAGGGGGGGTAGTTCCGAGGCGGCCGATCAGATCGGATCGACGCCCGTCCCGGGGGGTTTGGGGCGGGCGACTGTCCGATCGGTGAGGAGATCCGGAGCCGGAAGCTCCGGGTGTGTGCGCGAGGGCACGACCAGGTCGTAGCTGGGGAGGCCACGGCCTGAAATCGCCCACAGTCCCCTGTGGGCGGGGTGTATCTCTCATCTGGGTAGAACCTACGGCAGGGGGTGGCCGGAAGACAGGCGGAATCGCGTCCCGTCATGCACCTCGCACACGTTCTTCACACGGCCTGACGCCGACCGCCCCAGCCCCGGAATCACAGCGATCGCAAGGGCTGGGACGGATGAGGCGCAGGAGGCCGGCATCCTGTGTGTGAGCTGCGGATTCCGTTTGACTCAGATCCGCGCGAAGGCCTGCTCGATGATGTCGAGGCCCTCGTTGAGCAGGTCCTCGCCGATGACCAGCGGGGGCAGGAAGCGGAGGACGTTTCCGTAGGTGCCACAGGTCAGGACCAGCAGCCCCTCCTGGTGGCAGGCCTTGGCCAGCGTGGCGGTCGCCTCCGGGTTGGGCTCCTTGGTCGTACGGTCCTTCACCAGCTCGATCGCGATCATCGCGCCGCGGCCACGCACATCACCGATCACATCGAACTTCTCGGCCATGGCGCCGAGGCGGGCCTTCATGATCGCCTCGATGTTCTTGGCCCTGGCGTTGAGGTCCAGCTCCTTCATCGTCTCGATGGAGCCGAGCGCGCCGGCGCAGGCGACCGGGTTGCCGCCGTAGGTGCCGCCGAGGCCGCCGGCGTGCGCGGCGTCCATGATCTCGGCGCGCCCGGTGACGGCGGCGAGCGGAAGCCCGCCGGCGATGCCCTTGGCGGTGGTGATGAGGTCCGGGACGATCCCCTCGTCCTCACAGGCGAACCACTGCCCGGTACGGCAGAAACCGGACTGGATCTCGTCGGCGACGAAGACGATGCCGTTGGCCTTGGCGAACTCGCTGATCGCGGGCAGGAAGCCCTTTGCGGGCTCGATGAAGCCGCCCTCGCCGAGCACGGGCTCGATGATGATCGCGGCGACGTTGTCCGGGCCGACCTGCTTGGTGATCTGGTCGATGGCCTGCGCGGCGGCCTCGGGGCCGGCGTTCTCCGGGCCGGTGGGCCAGCGGTAGCCGTAGGCGACGGGGACGCGGTAGACCTCGGGCGCGAAGGGCCCGAAGCCGTGCTTGTACGGCATGTTCTTCGCCGTCAGCGCCATGGTGAGGTTGGTCCGCCCGTGGTACCCGTGGTCGAACACGACCACCGCCTGGCGCTTGGTGTACGCACGCGCGATCTTGACGGCGTTCTCGACGGCCTCGGCGCCGGAGTTGAACAGGGCGGACTTCTTGGCGTGGTCACCCGGGGTGAGCTCGGAGAGCGCCTCCGCGACCTCCACGTAGCCCTCGTACGGGGTGACCATGAAACAGGTGTGGGTGAAGTCGGCGAGCTGGGCGCTCGCGCGGCGTACGACGGCCTCGGCGGAGGCGCCGACGCTGGTCACGGCGATGCCGGAACCGAAGTCGATCAGACGGTTCCCGTCCACGTCCTCGATGATCCCGCCGCCCGCGCGCGCGGTGAACACGGGCAGCACGGAGCCCACGCCCTGGGCGACCGCGGCGGTACGGCGGGCCTGCAGCTCCTGCGACTTCGGACCGGGGATGGCGGTGACGACGCGGCGCTCCTGCGGAATTGCGCTCATGAGGGGCTCCTGGGGTGTTGCGGGCCTTACGGACTCTTGCCTTCTTTTCTCGCAGGTTAGGACGGGGAGAGGGGGGGTGGGCATGCTCCATGTGGGCGGTGTCGGGATGTGGGCTTGTCCGCCGTGGACATAGCGCTGGTGCGTCGTGGACACCGCGGCGATGACCGGCCGATGGACCACGGTCCGCGCTTCTCGGCCGCGCAATCGGTGAACTCCCCTTGCGGGGGCGTTAGATTGACCGCTGAAGGTGGACGGAACGGCTGGTCAGGGAGCGAACGCGATGGACAGCGACGGGACGCAGGACGCGCGGGGTACGCATGCGAATCCTGTGCCGCGTCCGGCAGGTCCGCCGGACATGCCGGCGATGCCCCCGCGGCCGCCACGGGCGCCGGGTGTGGAGCAGAAGCAGGCGCCCGTCGCCGAGTGGCTCAACGAGCCCCGCCCAACCGCGAAACCCGGCATCTGGCGCTACGGATACCGACCGCCGAAGGCCGAGCAGGAAGGGGAACGGCTTTCCCCGGCCACGATTGTCGGCCTGCTGGTGCCGTTCGTGGTGGCGGTGGTTCTGTGGTCACTTTGGCGGCAGGGCAGCATTCCGTACCAGTGGGTGCTACTGAAGCTGTTCACGCCGGAGGACTGGTGGTGGGCCGGCACAGTCGCTCCCAAGGAGCACGAGGGGCATGTGGTCCTGGAGGGGGCGGAGGCCCTCGTGGTCTACAACGGCGTCTTCTTCGCCGTGCTCGTCTATGCAGTAGGTCGGCTGGGCAGTTGGCCCGGCGTCGTCCGTCACCTCATCGGCCGCAGGCCCCAGCCCACTCGCGCCCTGTTCGCCGCCCTGGCCGCTCTCGTCGTGCTCAGCCTGGTGTTTCCGAAGGCTTTCCCGGGCGTCGGCTGGGACGCCGTGCCGGTTGTCGCCCCGCTCTTCTCCCTCGTCGCCTTGATCTCGGGCAGCTATGACCTGTTCCAGTCCCAACTGTTCACCGACAGCGTCTACGCGCTCATCACCCTGCTGGTGGTGTGGCCTTTCGCCCGGATCGGTGGCTGGTGGGCCTACGCGAAGGAACGCCTTGCCGCGCGCAGGGCCGCGGCGGAGCGCACCGCACCTCCGCCGGCAGACCGCCCCCGCGCCCATTGGCCCGAGTTGCGGGAGGCCGGCCAGTACGAGGCGGCGGACCTGCTCACTGCCGAGGTGGCCGGCGGCCGGATGAACGACGTGGACTGTGCCCGGGTGGCGCACGCCTGGACGGTGGCCCGGCAGGAGGCGGGGCTCGCGTCCTTCCGGGACACCGTGCTGCGGCAGGGTGCGGCCTCCTGGACCCACCCGTCCGGCGCCCGGGACCTGCCCCGTCGTTCGGCACAGCACGACCTGCTCGAGGGGCAGGTGCGGATCGGGCGCTGGGTGGCCGCGGACCGGGCCCCGCGCGCGTATCACGGTGCCGGTGCCGCGCTCGGCCCCGACGTCCTGGGCAACTCGCTGCTCGCGGTCGGCCCCTCCGGCTCGGGCAAGACACGGAACCTGATCGAACCCCTGACCGAGTCGCTGGCCCTGCAGGCGCTCACCGGGCGGTGCGCCTTCGTCGCGGTCTCCTCGGACGGGGCGTCGCTCGCGGCGGACTCGGCGTTCGACGTGATCGTACGGATCGGGGACCGGGCGTCCGCCTACGACTTGGACCCGTACGCCGAGTCCGACGACCCCGACGAGGCGGCCGCCGTCCTTGCCGAGGGCCTGGTCGGCGACCTTGACGCCGTGGGCACGCACGGCGCCGCCACCGCACTCGCCCAACTGCTCGGACCCTACCGAGCGGTGCACGGCCGTTTCCCGACCCTGCCCGTGCTGCGGGAGCTCCTGGAGGGCGAGCCGACGGCGCTGACCGCCCTGCGGGATGCCCTGGCGGCGGACGAGAACGCCGTCATGCGCCGGGAGCTGGAAGCGCGTGTCCGGCAGACGGGCGGTGCCGGCGACGTGGGCCGTGCCCTGGCAGACCGGCTCGCGCTGCTCAGTCGGCCAGCCTTCGCCGACTTTTTCGGCGGTGGCGCGACGCGCCCCTTCTCCCTGCGGGCCATCGCCCACCACCCGCTGCGAGTCCGCATCGACTTGCCCGAACAGGGCCACGAGGAAGCCGGCCGGCTGATCACGCGGCTCGTCCTCGCCCAGTTCGGGGCGGTCGTACGAGACAGGCGGCGGCCTCACTTCGCCTGTCTGGTCCTCGACGACGCCACCGGGGCGATCACCACCGGGTCGGTAGGGCGGATCCAGCGGCTGCGTTCCCAGAACGCGGGGGTGGTACTGGCCCTGCGGACCGTCGGCGACGTCCCCGAAGCCCTGCACGGTCCGCTGTACGGGGCCGTCGGCTGCAGCATGGCCTTCTCCGGCGTGACCACCTGGGACGGCAGCCGGTTCGCCCAGGCCTGGGGCACCGAGTGGGTGGAGACGCGGGACGTCGCCAAGCACACGGTCTTCGCCGACCAGCCGATGACCCGTGCCATCCATGCCCTGCGCAAGCTCGTCACCGGCAAGGCAGTCACGACGGATGCCGTGACTGTGCGCCAGGTCGAACGGGAGAGGTGGTCGGCCTCCGAATTGGCGCACGAGGTCCCGCCAGGGCACGCCGTGCTCTCGCTGACCAACGTGAAGGGAGAGCACGCGCCGCCGTTGCTGGTGGATCTGAGGGCCTAGGCCTGGACGGGTCTGGACTTCGGCGCGGCGGGGCGTCGTACGGTGAGGCAGAATCTGCATCAGCCGTTCATACACGGCGGCCAAATGATCACAAGGTTCGCCCGATCCCCGCAGACCTGAAGGCCTCATGCCACCCACGCTCGCCTCGCTCGTCCACCATTCCGCGCTCAAGCTGACCGTGCGGGCGGGCGAGGACCGCCTGGACGTACCCGTCCGCTGGGCGCACGTCAGCGAACTCGCCGACCCCGTGCCGTACATGGAGGGCGGCGAGCTGCTGCTGGTCACCGCGCTGAAACTGGACGCGGAGGACCCGGAGGCGATGCGGCGGTACGTGAAGCGGCTGGTGGGGGCCGGAGTCGTCGGGCTCGGATTCGCGGTCGGGGTGAACTACGAGGAGATCCCCAAGGCGCTCGTCGACGCGGCGGAAGAGGAGGGGCTGCCGCTGCTGGAAGTCCCGCGGCGCACCCCCTTCCTCGCCATCAGCAAGGCCGTGTCCGCGGCGATCGCGGCGGACCAGTACCGCGCGGTGACGGCCGGCTTCGCCGCGCAGCGCGAGCTGACCAGGCAGGCGCTGGCCGAGGGGCCGGAAGGGCTGCTCACCGCGCTCGCCTCGCAGGTCGACGGCTGGGCGGCGCTGTACGACGCCTCGGGTGCCGTCGTCGCGACCGCCCCGGAGTGGGCGGGACGGCGGGCCGCACGGCTCACCCCGGACGTCGAGCGGCTGCGCGATCGGCCCGCACCGGCCTCCTCGGTGGTCGGCGGGCCGGAGAACGAGGACCGCGTCGAACTCCACTCCATCGGCACCGGACGTCGGCCGCGGGCCGCGCTGGCGGTCGGCACGGCTTCGGCGCCGGGTACGGCGGAGCGGTACGCCGTCCACTCGGCGATCGCGCTGCTCACGCTCACGACCGAGCGGTCCCGCTCCCTGCACGCGGCCGAGCAGCGGATCGGGGCGGCGGTGCTGCGGATGCTGCTCGCCGGGGAGCCGGACCACGCGCGGGCCGTGGCGGGGGACCTGTACGGCGGGCTGCTGGACGCGCCCTTCCGGATGATCGTCGCCGAGTCGGCCTCGGCGGTGCGGATGTCCGTCGACTCGCACGCGCATCTGGAGGTCGCCGGGAAGACGAACGCGGCGGACAGAGCGGAGGCGGATCCGCTCGCCGGGCTCACCGAGGCCGTGGAGGCGGCGGCCGCGCGGGCGGGGGAGGCCGTGCTCGTCGTACCCGAGGGAGACGGGGAAGGGGCGCGGCTGGTGGTGCTGGCCGCGGACGGGGGAGCGGCGGTGGCCGCCTGCGCGGACTACGCGACCGCGATAGAGGCCGCGCGGGGCGGTGCCGTGCGGGAGCAGACCGGTGCCGACGAGGACGAGCTGGTGATCGGGGTGTCCGCGCCGGTCGGGCCGATCGCCGCGGCGGCCGGGTACAAGCAGGCCGAGCAGGCGTTGTCGGTGGCCCGGCGGCGGGGGCGGGTGTTCGTGGAGCACGAGCAGCTGGCGGCGGGGTCGGTGGTGCCGTTGCTGGCCGACGACGCGGTGAAGGCGTTCGCGGACGGGCTGCTGCGGCCGCTGTACGAGCACGACGCGACCGGGCGGGGGGATCTGGTGGCCTCGCTGCGGGCCTGGCTGTCCCGGCACGGGCAGTGGGACGCGGCGGCCGCGGACCTGGGGGTGCACCGGCATACGCTGCGGTACCGGATGCGGCGGGTGGAGGAGATCCTCGGGCGGTCGCTCGACGATCCGGATGTACGGATGGAGTTGTGGCTGGCGCTGAAGGCGACGTCGGCGGAGTAGCGCGCGGCGTTGGTGGGGGTGCCCCTTGCTTGCGGGGTGCTCGGCGTTGTCGTCCCTGGGGGCTGCCGCCCCCAGACCCCCGCTTCGGCCTGAACGGCCTCGTCCTCAAGCGCCGGACGGGCTGAAATCGCCAAACCGGCGTGTAGATGTCCCCCATCACTACACCCCGGCCAAACACCCCCACCCCCACCCCGTCCTACCGTGGACCCGAACGCCAGCAACATCGCCCCCAACAGGGAAGGGCCGGGACCCCACATGACTTCCACCACCGCCTTCTGGCTCGCCGGCCGCCAGGTCACCGGCGAGGACACCTTCGACGTCACCTCGCCCTGGGACGGGCGGCTCGTCGGCAAGGTGAGCGTGCCGACGGACGCGCAGGTCGAGGAGGCCGTCGCCGCCGCGTACGCCGTGCGGGACGAGTTCGCCGCCACGCCCGCCCACGTGCGTGCCGCCGCCCTCGACCACGTCAGCCGGCGTCTCGTCGAGCGCACCGAGGAGATCGCCCAGCTGATCTCCGCCGAGAACGGCAAGCCCATCAAGTGGGCGCGCGGGGAGGTCGGTCGCGCCGTCTCCGTGTTCCGGTTCGCCGCCGAGGAGGCCCGGCGGTTCAACGGCGGTGAGGCCCAGCGCCTCGACACCGACCTCGGCGGCCAGGGCCGGCTCGCGCTCACCCGCCGCTTCCCGAAGGGCGTCGTCCTCGGCATCGCGCCCTTCAACTTCCCGCTCAACCTCTGCGCCCACAAGGTCGCTCCGGCGATCGCGGCCGGTGCGCCGATCATCCTCAAGCCGGCGCCCGCCACCCCGCTCTCCGGCCTGATCATCGGCGACCTGCTGGCCGAGACCGAGTTGCCGGCCGGCTCCTGGAGCATCCTCCCGGTCGCCAACGACAAAATGCCCGCCCTCGTCCAGGACGAGCGCCTCCCGGTCATCTCCTTCACCGGTTCCGAGAAGGTCGGTTACGCGATCATGGACTCGGTGCCGCGCAAGCACTGCACCCTGGAGCTGGGCGGCAACGGCGCCGCGGTCGTCCTCGGCGACTACGCCTCCGACGCCGACCTCGACTGGGCCGCCACCCGCATCGCCACGTTCTCCAACTACCAGGGCGGCCAGTCCTGCATCTCCGTGCAGCGGGTCATCGCCGACGCGTCCGTGTACGACCGGCTGCTGCCCCGCATCGTCGCCGCCGTCGAGGCCCAGGTCACCGGCGACCCGGCCGACGACAAGACCGACGTCGGGCCGCTGGTGAGTGAGGACGCCGCAAGGCGCGTCGAGGCGTGGGTGACGGAAGCCGTCGAGGCCGGGGCCAAGCTGCTCACCGGTGGTGACCGCGACGGTGCCTCGTACGCGCCGACCGTCCTCGTCGACGTACCGGCCGACACGACGATCTCCTGCGAGGAGGTCTTCGGACCCGTTCTCACCGTGCGGAAGGTGGACGGGGAGGCGGAGGCCTTCGCCGCCGTCAACTCCTCCAAGTACGGCCTCCAGGCGGGCGTGTTCACCCACGACCTCCAGGCCGCCTTCCGCGCCCACCGCGCCCTTGAGGTCGGCGGCGTGATCATCGGCGACGTCCCCTCCTACCGCGCGGACCAGATGCCGTACGGCGGCGCCAAGCAGTCCGGAGTCGGCCGCGAGGGCGTGAAGTTCGCGATGGACGACTACACGTACGAGCGCGTGCTGGTGCTGACGGGCCTCGCCCTCTAGTAAACGACAATCGTTTTCAGGTAACCTCTTCAAAGAGGCCCGGCACCGATGCCTTCCGGTGCCGGGCCCCCTCGACTCGTCGGCCTGGTCCGGACCCTCAACCGGAGAAGCCGAGGTGCGCGAGCCGCAGTGGGCCGCGCAGTCTGATGTGTACGTCGTGCACGCCCTCGGCGACTATGCCGGCGGTGAGGGTGGTGTAGTCGTACGGGCCGGGCGTGGCCGTCTCCGGGCTGAGCGCGGCCAGTATCGGGCCGCCGTCCAGGGAGAGTTCGAGGACCCCCTCGCCCGCCACCGTCACGCTCACCTCCGTGACGCCGTCGCCCAAGTCGCAGTCCCGGTAGACCAGTTCGGCCGTCCGGTTCGGTTCCGGCGTCACCGCGTCGCCCGCCACCTTTGTCCGGTCGACGATCGCCGCGCCGCTCTGCTCGTCGAAGTCGGCGGCTTCCAGGCCGCGTTGGAGGACCGGGCGCGGGGTGCCGGGCTCGCCGTCCAGGAGCACGGTCGTACGCAGGCGGACGTCCTCGCTGGAGGCGCCGGCCAGGAGGTCGTACGGGCCTGGTTCAAGGCGCCATCCGCCGCTCGCCACGTCCCAGAACTCGAAGGCGGAGAGCGGGACTTCGAAGGTCAGGCCGGCCTTCTCGCCGGGGGCCAGGGTGATACGGCGGTGGGCGACCAGCTCGCGGCGCGGGCGGGGCACCGTCGGCTCGACGGCGCGGGTGTAGAGCTGGGCCACCTCGTCGGCCGACACGTCCCCGGTGTTCGTGACCGTGAAGGAGACGCGCACCGCATGGCCGGTCACCGTCGTCGCCAGGTCGGCGTAGGAGAAGCTCGCGTACGACAGGCCGTGTCCGAACGGGAACAGTGGCGTGCCCTCGAAGTACAGGTACGTCTGGCGGCTGCCGATCACGTCGTAGTCGAGCAGGCCGGGCAGATCGCCGTCGTCCTCGTACCAGGTCTGCGGGAGGCGGCCGGCCGGGGAGACGTCGCCGGAGAGGACGCGGGCGAGGGCGGTGCCGGCCGCCTGGCCGCCGTGCGCCGTCCACAGGACCGCGGAGAGGGACGTCGTGCGGACCGTGTACGGATACGCCGAGACCAAGGTCAGGACGGTGCGCGGGTTCGCGGTGCGGGCCGCGCGCAGCAGGCGCTCCTGGTGCTCGGGCAGGCGCAGGGTCGTACGGTCCTCGGTCTCGCGGCCGTTGATGTGCGGGTCGTTGCCCGCCACGACCACGACCACGTCCGCCTGCTCGGCGACCCGGCGCACCGCCTCCTCACCGCGCTCGACGATGATCAGCTCGAAGATTTCCGGATTCTCGTCGGCAACCTTCACTCCGTCCGTGGCGACGGACACATGGCGACCCGTGCCGATGTGCCGGAGGAGGTGACCGTTCGCATGGGGTTCCAGGCGGAACGTCTCCTGGACGACCCAGCCGCCGGGCTGGTCCGCGGAGGCGCGTACGTAGCCGTCGTCGGCGACCGAGAGGTAGCGGCCGTCGGGCGCGCGCAGCGTGAGGACGCCCTCGCCCCAGTCGATCAGGGCGAGTTCGCTGCCGGCCGGGTCCGTGGTCAGCGGCGGGAGGTCGGTGCGGCCGGAGAGCAGGGCCGGGTCCAACGCGCCCTCGGCGCCGCGCACTTCGTCGTCGGCGTCCACGGCCGGGACCTGGAGGAAGGCGCCCGCCGAGGTCTTCAGGCGGATACGGTCCACACCCTCCGCGAACTCGACGCGCTCCGCGCCGAACCGCTCGTACAGGCCCTCCAGCGGAGTCGAGCGGTGGATCAACGTGCCGCTGTACCAGTCGAGTTTGCACTCGTCGGCCAGCAGGCCCACGACCGCCACGCGGGTGTCGGGGGCGAGCGGGAGCAGGCCGTCGTTCTTGAGCAGGACGATCGCCTGCTCGGCCGCCTCCAGCGCGAGCACGCGGTGCGCCGGGGTGTCGAAGTCGTGCGTGCCGGCGCACGGGTCGTAGCGCGGGTCGAACTCGCCGAGCCGGAAGCGCACGGAGAGCTGGCGGCGGACGGCGGTGTCGATGTCCGCCTCCGTCAACAGGCCTTTCTCGTACGCCTTTTGGACGCGCCCGACGATCTGCGCGCTCTCCGTCCCGTGGTCGGTGAAGCTGTCGACGCCGGCGAGGAGGGCGGCCGCCGTCGCCTCCTCGTGGGTGTCGTAGTAGTGCTCGTGGTCGACGAGGTTGGAGGGCGCGCCCGCGTCCGAGCAGACCAGCAGCTCCTCGTCGGTCCAGGTGCGCAACTCCTCGCGCAGATACGGCGATACGTGGTTGGGGCGGCCGTTGACCAGGTTGTACGCCGGCATCACACCGGCCACCGCGCCCGCCTCCACCGTCTCGCGGAAGGCGCGCAGGTCGTACTCGTGCAGCACCCGCGGGCGGACCGAGGACGACGAAGTCGCCCTGTCCGTCTCGTTGTTGTGGGCCAGCCAGTGCTTGAGCACGGGTGCTGTGCGCCAGTACGTCGGGTGGTCGCCGCGCAGGCCGCGGGTGTACGCCGTCGCGATGGCCGAGGTCAGCTTCGGGTCCTCGGAGTAGCCCTCCTCGTTACGGCCCCACAGCGGGTGGCGCAGCAGGTTGACCGTCGGCGACCAGACGTTGAGACCGACACGGTCGTCGCGGGCATGCATCGCCCGCGCCTCCTTGGAGACGGCCTCGCCGACACGGCGTACGAGATCCGTGTTCCAGGTCGCGCCGAGGCCCACGGCCTGCGGGAAGACGGTCGCCGGGCCCATCCAGGCCACGCCGTGCAGGGCCTCCTGACCGGTGCGCCAGGCGTCGACGCCGAGGCGCTCGACGGCGGGCGCGTACTGGTGCAGGAAGGAGATCTTCTCCTCCAGGGTCAGCCGCTCCAGCAGGTCGTCGATGCGCTTCGCGAAGGGCAGTTGCGGATCGCGGAACGGCGGCGTGGGCGGCGTCTGTTCGGTCACGTGGGGATCCCCTTGCGATGGAGCGGCCATGCGCTTTCGAAGCGCTTCGATGCTCATTCGATTGACCACCGGGTGTCAAGACACCCCGGGGCAACAAGTCCGAAGCCGTGCCGACATTTCAAGCGGCATATGAGTGCGGCCGGTTCGTGGATACCTCGGAGCAATCTTGGGATCGACCCTTGTGCACCCTCTGGGCTTCACTTAACCTCGCAGCAACATCGAAGCGCTTCGACTGTCGAACGCAGCCGCATTGGTCGGAGGATCGCTTCAGCTCAGCCAGTTCCACTCGAGACACCGCAGCCGACGGCCACCGCCGGGTGTCCTGGTGCGCCATGAAGGGTTGACGCAATGACGCCGAACGCCGCTTCCGCTCCCTCCGGACCGAGCCGGAGAAGCTTCCTCGCCTCCACGGCGGCCGTCACCGCAGCGGTGGCGGGCGGGATGCCGCTGCTCGCCGCGTGCGGGGGGTCGGACAGCGGGTCGGGCGGCGGCTCCTCAGGGGGCAAGGGCGCGGCGAAGCTGCTGCCGACCTTCGTCGCGAGCAACGTGGTGACGCCGGACATCCCGTCCAAGTACGGCTCGTCGATGGGCTTCACCAGCAAGCTCGACCTGGCGAGCCTGAAGACCTCGGTGCCGAAGAAGCTCGGCAAGGGCGGCAAGGTCACCGTCATGTCGCCGTTCTGGGGCTCCCCGCCCAAGCAGGACAACGCCTACTACAAGGCGATGAACGACCTGATCGGCGTCGACGTCCAGTGGCAGAACCAGGACGGCAACACCTACGACCAGAAGCTCGGCGCGGTCCTCGCCTCCAGCGAGGTGCCGGACGTGGTGGTCATCCCGAACTGGAACATGGGCGGCAAGATACCCACCGCCATCATCGGCAAGTTCGCCGACCTCGGCCCGTATCTGTCCGGCGACAAGGTCAAGGACTACCCGAACCTCGCCGCCATCCCGACCGACGCCTGGCGGCGCTGCATCTTCGGCGGCAAGCTGCGCGGCCTGCCGATGCCGGCCTCGTACGTCACCAACATCGTGCCCCTCTACCGCAAGGACATCTTCGACAAGGAGGGGTACCAAGTCCCGCGCTCGGCCGACGAGTTCCTGTCCCTGGCGAAGGAGATCACCAACGCCAAGGCCAAGCGCTGGGCGTGCATGGACATGAAGTGGACGGCCTGGCAGATGTTCAGCGTCCTGTCCGGCAGCGAGAAGCCGCTCGGCTGGAACCTCGTCGACGGCAAACTGGTCAACCGCATCGAGACCGACGAGTACCTCGAAGCGCTGGAGTGGACCCGCAAGCTCTTCGCCGCCGGGGTCGTGCACCCCGACGCCAAGCTGGGCAAGAACGCCCCCGACCCCGGCCCCAAGTTCGCCGCCGGCGAGTTCCTGATCTACGCCCAGGACATCAGCCAGTGGTGGAGCCGCACCGCCGAACAGGCCACCCAGAACCCGGACTACAAGATCTGGGGCATGGACGTCTACGCCCACGACGGCGGCGACCCGCAGGTCTGGGCCGAACAGCCCGCCGGCATCTTCGCCTTCATCAACAAGAAGGCCTCGGAGTCCGTGATCCGCGACGCGCTGGCCGTCGCCAACGTCACCGCCGCGCCGTACGGCACCAAGGAGTACATGCTCACCAATTACGGCGTCGAGGGCACCGACTACACCGTCAAGGACGGCGTGCCCGCCAAGACCACCCAGGGCAACAACGAGGTCCTCAACGCCTACGTGATGATCGCGAGCCCCGCCTCCACCATCGCCCACCCGGACTTCCCCGAGGTCGCCAAGGCGCAGGTGGAGTGGCAGCAGCGGATGGGCTCCTTCACCAAGAAGTCCAGCTTCTTCGGCCAGATGATCACCGAGCCGTCCCGCTACACCAACCTCATGGACAACTTCGAGCAGTTGGAGGACGACATCACCCGCGGTCGCAAGAAGATCAGCGACATGCAGCAGGCGGTCTCCGACTGGAAGAGCAAGGGCGGCGACAAGCTGCGCGACTGGTACCAGAAGCTGCTCGACGACAACGGATCCTCGGCGAGCTGACCGGGCACTGAGGCAAGGAGAACGGCCGTGTCCCACAGCACGGTGCCTCGCAGCAGGGCCGAGGCAGACGAGAGCACGGGCAGGACTCCGGTGGCGTCCGGCGGCGCCACCGGTACCCGCGGGAAGACGATGACCGGGAAGCTGAGCCTGCGCCTCAGATTCAGGCGCGACCGCGTCCTGATCCTGATGACCCTGCCGGCGGTCGTCCTGCTCCTGGTCTTCAACTACCTGCCGATCCTCGGCAACATCGTCGCCTTCCAGGACTACGACCCCTACGTCAGCGACAACGGCATCGTGTCCATGCTGCACAGTTCCTGGGTCGGCCTGGAGAACTTCCAGCAGATCTTCGCCGACTCGGCGTTCTGGAACGCGGTGAAGAACACCCTGGTGTTGTTCTCCCTGCAACTCGTGCTGTTCTTCCCGATCCCGATCGCCCTCGCGCTGCTCATCAACAGCGTGGTCCGGCCCCGGGTACGGGCGCTGTCGCAGGCGATCCTCTACCTCCCGCACTTCTTCTCGTGGGTGCTGGTCATCTCCGTCTTCCAGCAGATCTTCGGCGGCGCGGGCCTGCTGTCACAGCTGCTGCGGCAGCACGGCTACGACGGCCTCGACATCATGACCGACCCGTCGACCTTCAAGTTCCTGGTCACGGCGGAGAGCGTCTGGAAGGACGCCGGCTGGGGCATCATCGTCTTTCTCGCCGCGCTGGCCTCGGTGAGCCCGGACCTGTACGAGGCGGCGGCGATGGACGGCGCCGGCCGCTGGCGCCGCATGTGGCACGTCACGCTGCCCGCGCTGCGGCCGGTGATCGCCCTGCTGCTGGTGCTGCGGGTGGGCGACGCGCTGACCGTCGGCTTCGAGCAGATCCTGCTCCAACGCGACGCCGTGGGTCCAGGAGCGGCGGAGGTCCTCGACACCTTCGTGTGGTGGAACGGCGTGCGCAACCAGGACTTCGGCTACGCGGCGGCCGCCGGCCTGATCAAGGGCGTGGTCAGCCTCGGGCTGGTCCTCGCCGCGAACAAGGTGGCCCATCTCATGGGCGAGCAGGGGGTGTACAAGAAATGACCGCCGTCGTCGACAAGCCGCCCGTACGGGAGCCGTCCCGGTGGGCCGCCCCGCCCCGGCCGGTGTGGGAGGAGGAGCCGGGCCCGGTCGGCGCCGCCGGCAAGGGCCTGGTGCTGACCCTGGCCTGCCTCGGCATCCTCTTCCCGCTCTGGATCGTGGTCGTCACCAGCCTGTCCTCCCGGAAGACCATCGACCAGGCGGGCGGCCTGGTGATGGTCCCCAAGGGCATCACCTTCGTCGCCTACCAGGAGCTGCTGAGCGGTGGCCAGGTCACCCGGGCCTCCGTCATCAGCGTCCTGGTCACCCTCGTCGGCACGCTCTTCTCGATGACCGTGTCGGTGCTGTGCGCGTACGGCCTGTCGCGTATCGGGTCCCTCGGGCACCGGTGGTTCCTGATGCTGCTGCTGGCGACGATGTTCTTCAGCGCGGGGCTGATTCCGACGTATCTGCTGGTGCAGTCCCTCGGTCTGACCGACAGTTACCTCGCGCTGATCCTGCCGAGTGCGGTGAGCGTCTTCAACATCCTTGTCCTGCGCGGGTTCTTCATGGGGATCTCGCAGGAACTGATCGACAGCGCGCGGATCGACGGTGCGGGGGATTTCCGGATCCTGTGGCAGATCGTGATGCCGCTGTCCCGGGCGGTGCTCGCGGTTATCACGCTGTTCTACGCCGTCGGGTACTGGAGTGCCTGGTTCAACGCGTCCCTTTATCTCAACGACCAGAACATGATGCCGCTGCAGAACGTCATGATCCAGCTGGTGCAGAAGCAGCAGGCGCCGGTGGGGCTCGGGCAGGCCATCAAGACGGGGGAGTTGTCGGGGCTGGCCGTGCAGATGGCGGTCATGGTGATGGCTTTGCTGCCGGTGGCTGTGTTGTCGCCGTTCGTGCAGCGGCATTTCAAGAAGGGCATGTTGACCGGCGCGGTCAAGGGGTGACCGACGCCCGCTGAAGTGGGGGCTGTGGTCTGACGGCGGCTGCGGGTCGTACGTGGCTGGTCGCGCAGTTCCCCGCGCCCCTAGGTAGGTATGCCCGCCCCATCCTAAAATGCGAGGTATTTCTATGTTCGCGTCCGGGCTGAGTCGTCGTGCCGTTCTCTCGGGGACCGCGGCCGCTGCCGCGATCGCCGCGCTTCCGGTCCTCCCCGGGCGCGCCCATGCGGACGAGAACACCACCGCCCCCTCCTACCGCTGGCGCAACGCCGTCATCGGCGGTACCGGATTCGTCACCGGTGTCCTCTTCCACCCCTCCGTACGCGGACTCGCCTACGCCCGTACCGACATCGGCGGCGCCTACCGCTGGGACGACCGTGCCGCCCGCTGGACCCCCCTCATCGACCACCTCGGCTGGGACGACTGGAACCTCCTCGGGGGCGAGGCCATGGCCGTGGACCCCGCCCACCCCGACCGGCTCTACCTCGCCCTCGGCACCTACGCCCAGTCCTGGGCCGGCAACGGGGCCGTGCTGCGGTCCGACGATCGCGGCGCGACCTGGACCCGTACCGATCTGAGCGTCAAGCTCGGGGCCAACGAGGACGGGCGGGGCATGGGCGAGCGGCTGCTCGTCGATCCTCGGGACAGTGACGTGCTGTGGCTGGGGACCAGACACGACGGGCTGCTCAAGTCGACGGACCGGGGTGCCACTTGGGCAGCCGTCAGCGGGTTTCCTGGCGTGCCGTCCGCTTCCGGGCAGGGCGTCACCCTCCTCGTCGCCGCCGGGCGCGCCCTGTACGCCGGGTGGGGTGACGGGGACGGGAGCTCCGCCAATCTCTTCCGTACTCCTGACGGGGAGACATGGGAGGCCGTTCCCGGGCAGCCCTCCGGCGTCTCCGCCAAGGTGCCAATCCGGGCCGCCTACGACTGTCACGCCCGTGAGCTGTACGTCAGCTACGCCAACGCCCCCGGGCCCAACGGGCAGTCCGACGGCAGCGTGCACAAGCTCGCCACGGCCGCCGGCACCTGGACGGACGTCACTCCCGTCGTGCCGGGTGGCAGTGACGCCTTCGGGTACGGCGGGGTCGCCGTCGACGCCCGTCGTCCCGGCACCGTCGTCGTCTCCACCAACAACCGGTGGGCCGATGTCGACACCCTGTTCCGGACCACCGACGGTGGTCGCTCCTGGATGTCCCTCAAGGACGCGGCTGTCTTCGACGTGTCCGAGACTCCTTATCTCAAGTGGGGGGACGACCAGCCGAAGTTCGGCTGGTGGATCCAGGCCGTCGCCGTCGATCCGTACGACTCGCTGCACGTCGTGTACGGCACCGGGGCCACCCTCTACGGCACCCGGGACCTGACCCACTGGGCCCCCCGGATCCGCGGCCTGGAAGAGGCCTCCGTGGTCCAGCTGGTGTCGCCCCCGGTCGGGGAGGCGCACCTGCTGAGCGGGTCCAGGGACATCGGGGTCATGTACCACGAGCGGCTCACGGCCTCGCCGGCCCGCGGCATGGCCACGAACCCCGTGTTCGGGTCGGCGACGGGGCTCGCGCAGGCCGCGGGCAGGCCGGCGTACGTCGTACGCACCGGGTGGGGCGACCACGGCAACGGGGCGTACTCGAACGACGGTGGCCGGACCTGGGCGCCCTTCGCCGCCCAGCCCTCCATCGCCCACGACGCACCGGGGCCGATCGCCGCCAACGCCGACGGCAGCGCGCTGCTGTGGTCCTTCGTGCACTGGGACGGGACCAAGTACCCCGCCCACCGGTCGGACGACAACGGCGCCACCTGGACCGAGATCTCCTCCTTCCCGAAGGGCGCCACGCCGGTCGCCGACCCGGCCGACCCGACGCTCTTCTACGCGTACGACACCGATACGGGAAAAGTACTCGCCAGCACTGACAGTGGCCTCACCTTCACCGAGCGTGCGTCCGGGCTGCCCTCCGGTGACAGCCAGTTCAAGCTGGTCGCGGCGCCGGGGAGGTCCGGCGATCTGTGGCTGAGCGCCAAGTGGAACGGGTTGTACCGGTCCACCGACGGCGGGGCCACCTTCTCCAAGGTCGACAGCTGCTGGGCCTCGTACACCCTCGGCTTCGGCAAGGCGGCCGACGGGGCGGACTGTCCGGCGATCTACCAGGTCGGCTCCACGGAAGCCGGCACGGCCGTCTACCGCTCCGACGACGGCGCGAAGAGCTGGGTGCGGATCAACGACGACCGGCATCAGTGGGGGTGGATCGGGGAGACCATCGTCGGGGATCCGCGGGTCTACGGGCGGGTCTATCTCGCCACCAACGGGCGCGGGATCCAGTACGGGGAGCCCGTCTGATGGGCCCCGGCAAGGCGGCCGGCCTCGCCGACGCCACCCGCGGGCGCATCCTCTTCGGCGGTGACTACAACCCCGAGCAGTGGCCCGAGGAGACCTGGCACGAGGACGTACGGCTGATGAAGGACGCCGGCGTCAACTCCGTCACCCTCGGCGTCTTCTCCTGGGCCAAGCTCGAACCCCGGCCGGGGGAGCGGGAGTTCGGCTGGCTGGACCGGCTCATGGATCTGATGCACGCCAACGGCATCGGCGTCGTCCTCGCCACCCCCACCTCCTCGCCCCCGCCCTGGCTGGGCCGGCTCCACCCCGAGACCCTCCCCGTCGACGAGGACGGCCGCACCGAGTGGTGGGGCGGCCGGCAGCACTTCTCGCACTCCAGCGCCGTGTACCGCAGGTACGCCGCCGCCATCACGGAGGACCTCGCCGTCCGCTACGGCAGCCACCCCGCCCTCCTCATGTGGCACATCAACAACGAGTACTGCACCTACGACTGGGGCGACGAGGCCGCGGCCCGCTTCAGGCAGTGGCTGCGGGACAGATACGGCACCCTCGACGCCCTCAACTCCGCCTGGGGGACGGCCTTCTGGAGCCAGGGCTACGGCGACTGGGCGGAGGTCCACACACCCCGCCGCGCCCACTACCTGAAGAACCCCGGCCAGGTACTGGACTTCAAACGGTTCACCTCCGACATGCTCCTGGAGTGCTACGTCGCCGAGCGCGACATCGTGCGGCGGCACAGCCCGGACCACATCCCCGTCACCACCAACTTCATGCCGCTGTGGGCCGGTCAGGACGCCTGGCGTTGGGCGGCGGAGGAGGACGTCGTCTCCGTCGACCTCTACCCCGACCCGCGCGACCCCTTCGGCGCCCAACACGGCGCCCTCGTCCAGGACATGACCCGCTCCCAGGCCCGCGGCCCCTGGATGCTGATGGAGCAGGCGGCGGGCCCCGTCAACTGGCGGGGCGTCAACCACCCCAAGCCCCGCGGCCTCAACCGCCTCTGGTCCCTCCAGGCCGTCGCCCGCGGCGCGGACGCCGTCTGCTACTTCCAGTGGCGGCAGTCCCGGCAGGGCGCCGAGAAGTTCCACTCCGGGATGGTCGGCCACGCGGGCGAGGAGGGGCGCACCTTCCAGGAGGTCAAGCGGCTCGGCGCCGAACTCCAACAGATCGGCGGGCATGTGACGGATAGTCACACCGCCAACGACATCGCGATCCTCCACGACTGGCACTCCTGGTGGGCCGGCGTCCACAAAGGCCGCCTCTCCTCTCGCGTCGACTACGCCGACGTCCTCACCACCTGGCACCGCGCCCTCTGGCAGGCCCACCTCACCGCCGACTTCGCCCACCCCGAACACGACCTGAGCGCCTACAAGTTGGTCGTCATTCCCCAGCTCTACGCCTTCACGGACGCGGCGATCGACAACCTACTGGCCTACGTCCGCGGCGGCGGCACCCTCGTCTCCGGCTTCCTGACCGGCATCGCGGACCAGGACGACCGGGTGCGGGCCGGTGGCATGGACGCCCGGCTGCGCGAGCTGTTCGGCATCCGCACGCTGCACGAGTGGTGGCCGCTGGACGAGGGGGAGACCGTCGAGACCGACGGCTTCCGCGGGACCCTGTGGTCGGAGGAGATCGAGAAGGAGGACGGCGGCTCGGTCGAAGTCGCTTACAAAGGCGGGGAGTTGGACGGACTGCCCGCCGTGCTGCGCAAGGGGCGCGCCTGGTATGTCTCCACGCTCCCCGAGCCGCACGCCCTGCGCACCCTGCTCGCCCAGGTCGCCGACGGGGCCGGGGTCCGGCCCGTGCTGCACGGGCTGCCCGACCAGGTCGAGGCCGTCCGCCGCGGTGGCCTGCTCTTCGTGCTCAACCACGCGCGCGAGTCGGTGACCGTCGAGGTGCCGGGCAGCCACCAGGACCTGCTGACGGGGGCGACCGTCGAGGGCGAGGCCACGCTCGGCCGGTACGGCGTGATGGTGTTGCGCCCATGAACCACATCCACGGCACCTGGGAGCCCCGCCCCGCCGCCCGCTGGGAGGACGGCTTCCTGAGCGGCAACGGCCACCACGGCGCCCTCGTGTTCGGCGATCGGAACGACGAGCGCGTCGTCGTCACCCACCACACCCTCGTCCGCCCCAACGGCGCCGAGAACGCCCGTCCGCCGCGGCTCGCTGCCCAACTCCCGCTCCTCCAGGACGAGTTGCTCGCGGGCGAACTGCAGGCCGCCGAGACCTTCACCGACGGCCGCGACCTCCAGTGGGTGCAGCCCTTCCATCCGGCTTTCCAGGTACGACTGCGCAGGGCGGCCCAGGGGGAGCCGGGCGGGTACCGCCGTTCCGTCGACTTCACCACGGGCGTGGTGGAGGCCGAGTGCGAGGGCTGGAACAGCCGCGTCTTCGTCTCGCGGGCGGACGACGTGATCGTCCAGCACATCACCGGCGGCGACCTGGACATCGCCCTGGCCCCCCGCCTCCCGGGCGCGCCCGCCGGCCTCGCCATCGGCGACGGCGCCGTGCTCACGCCCGAGGGCGCCCTGCTCACCCTGCGCGTGCGCTACCCCGGCAGCGAGACGGCGTACACCGGCCTGACGCTGGTCGCGGTCAGCGGCGGTCGTACGGCGGTCACACCTCCGGGTGTACGGGTCACCGGCGCGCGGTCGGTCCTCCTGCTGACCCGCGTCCTGCGCCACACGGGCGAGCTGGACACCGCCCCTCACGCACGCACCCTGCACGACCTGCTGGCGGACGCCATGGCGACGCAGACACGGGCGGCAACGGCGACGGAACCCCCGGCCGACCCGACAGCGCCGCCCGCCCCCGACCCGTACACCGCCCTCCTCGCCCGCCACACCCCCCTCCACCGCACCGCCTACGAACGCGTCACCCTCGACCTGGCCGCCGGCCCCGCCGAACGCGCCCTCCCCGGCTCGGAGTTGCTCACCCGCCCCGACAGCCCGGCTCTCCTGGAGCGCCTCTTCGCCGCCGGCCGCTACCACCTGCTCTCCGCGAGCGGCCTCAACCCGCCCCGTCTCACCGGCCTGTGGACCGGCGACTGGGACACCGCCTGGTCCGGCGCCTTCACCAACGACGCCAACGTCAACCTCCAGACCGCGTCCGCCGCAGCCGCCGCCCTGCCCGAAGTGACCGCCGCCCTGGCCTCTCTGATCAACCGTCAGCTCGACGACTGGGCCGAGAACGCCCGCACGGTCTTCGGCTGCCGCGGTGTCGTCGCCCCCGCCCACACCGACGGCGAGTCCGGGCTGTCGTACCACTTCAGCCGTGAATACCCGCTGCACCTGTGGACGGCCGGCGCCGACTGGCTGCTCAAGCCGCTCGTCGACCACGACGAGACCGAGGGGACGAAGAATCCCCGTACGGGCTACGCCCTGGGACAAGTCGCCCTGTTCTACGAGGACTTCCTCACCCGCGTGGACAAGGAAGGCAACCTGATCGTCGTCCCCTCCTACTCGCCCGAGAACCGGCCGGCGAACGCGAGCTGGGGTGCCGTCAACGCGGCCATGGACCTCTCGGCCGCCCGGCACGCGCTGCTCACCGCCGCCGAATACCATCCGGGTACCCCGGAGGCCGACCGCTGGCGCGCCCTCGCCGAGCGGCTGCCCCCGCACCGGATCAACGCCGACGGCGCGCTGGCCGAATGGGCCTGGCCGGGCCTCGACGACACCTACGACCACCGCCATCTCAGCCACCTCTACGGGGTCTGGCCGCTCGACGAGATCAACCCGTACGACACCCCGGAGCTCGCGGCCGCCGCCCACCGCGCCCTCGAACTGCGCGGCGCCGAGAACGACTCCGCCCACGGCCATCTGCACCACGCCCTGGTCGCCGCCCGCCTCCGCGACGGCGAACGGGTCGCGCACGCCCTCGGCCAGGTCCTCGGGGGCGACTTCTTCCACGCCTCGCTGATGAGCGCCCACTACCCGCACCTCGACGTCTACAACGCGGATGCCGCGCACACCCTGCCGGCCGTGATCGTCGAGGCCCTCGTCCAGTCCACCCCGGACCGGCTGGTCCTGCTGCCCGCGGTGCCGGCCGTGTATCGGGAAGGCCGACTCCTCGGTATCCGCACCCGGTTCGGGGCCGAACTCGACCTCACCTGGAGCCCGCACGAAGCGACCGCGGTGATCCGCCCCACCCGGACCCACCGCGTCGAACTCCGGACTTCCTCCGGCGCGCGACCGCTCGACCTCGTCGCCGGAGAAGACCACGTCCTCGCCCTGGGGGCGTGGTAACCCGCGCAATTCCCCCCACCCATGGAAGGGACACCATGGCAACAAGCACGCTGAAGAAGCGGATCACCATGGCGATCGTCGCCCCCGCCCTCGCGCTGGGCGCCACCGTCGGACTCGCCTCCGCCCCCGCCTCGGCCGCCGTCTGGAGCTCCTGCGACCAGTGGGGCAGCACCACCCTGAACGGCTACACGCTCTACAACAACATCTGGGGCTCCGGCGCCGGCAGCCAGTGCATCTGGGCCAACTCCGGCACCAACTGGGGTGTCAACGCCAACCACCCGGGCACCGGCGGCATCAAGTCCTACCCCAACGCCAAGAAGGTGATCAACAAGTCGATCACCTCGCTCGGTTCGCTCTCCAGCAGCTACAACGTGACCGTGCCGTCGTCCGGCGCGTACAACACGTCGTACGACATCTGGGACACCAACTACGACTACGAGATCATGCTCTGGGTCAACAAGACCGGAGCCGTCGGCCCGCTAGGCACCTCGCAGGGCACCCTCACGCTCGGCGGCCACACCTGGACCGTCTACAAGGGCAACAACGGCTCCAACGACGTGTTCTCCTTCGTCCGCACCTCGAACTCGTCCTCCGGCACCGTCAACATCCTCCCGATCCTGAAGTGGATCAAGGACACCAAGGGCTGGTTCGGCAACGTGACCATCGGCGACCTCCAGTTCGGCTTCGAGATCACCTCGTCGTCCGGAGGCCTGGACTTCACCGTCAACAGCGAGAGCGTCACCAGCAGTTGACCAGAAGGTGGCCGGGGTGGGGTTACATGGACCCCATGCGTATCCCCACCCCCCACCGCACCGCATCCCGCACAGCCCTGATCGCCGCCGTCGCGCTGCTCGCGATACCGAGCAACGCGGCGACGGCGACGGCGTCCACGGCGCCGGCCGACGCCCTTCAGCCGGTGGCCGCCCTCGCCGCCGAACGGCTGGCCACCGCCGACCTCGTCGCCGCGGCGAAATTCGGCACGGACAGTCCCATCGACGACCCCGCACGCGAACAGGTGGTCCTGGACACGGTCGCCGCCCAGGCCCAGCAGATCGGTGCCGATCCGGAAGAGATCCGCCGTATCTTCCGAGACCAGATCGAGGCGAACAAGCTGGTCCAGCGAGGCCTCTACGCCGAGTGGACAGCCCACCCCGACCAGGCCCCGACGACCAAGCCCGACCTGAACGTCGTCCGCCAGACCATCAACCGCATCAACACGGACCTGGTCCAGTCCCTGGCCGACACGACCCCGCAGCGCACGGCCCTGACCTGCCGGCCGGAACTGGCCGTGGCGGTGATCGAGGTCCACCACCAGAAGCACCCGGACCTGCTCCACACCCGAGCGCTGGTCCGCTCCCTGGCCTCCGTCTGCCAGGACTGAACTACTCGGCGACAGGCAGTCGCGCCTCGTCCCGCAGGAACAACGGAATACGGTCCAACGGCGCATCGACCGTCACCGCCGCACCTCCTGCGTACGTCCTCCCCGTCCACGCGTCCGTCCAGGTCGCCCCCGCCGGAAGATAGGCCGTGCGGGCCGTCGCGCCGGCCACCAGCACCGGCGCGACCAGCAGGTCCCGTCCGAAGAGGTACGAGTCGTCGACCCCCCAAGTCCCCTGGTCCTCCGGGAACTCCAGGAACAGCGGCCGCATCACCGGCAGCCCCTCCGCGTGCGCCTCCCGCATGACCTCCAGGACGTACGGCTTCAGCCGCTCCCGCAGCCGCAGGTACCGCTCCAGGATCGCCCCGGCCTCCTCGCCGTACGACCACACCTCGTTCGGACCGCCGGTCATGTCCGGGCCGAGCGGCATCCCCGGATCCCGGAAGCCGTGCAGCCGCATCAGCGGTGACAGCGCCCCGAACTGGAACCACCGGACCATGACCTCGCGGTACGCCGGATCGTCCGGATCCCCGCCGTGGAAGCCGCCGATGTCCGTGTTCCACCAGGGGATCCCGGACATCGCGGTGTTGAGCCCGGCCGCGATCTGCCGCCGCAGGGTGGCGAAGTCCGTCCCGATGTCGCCGGACCACAACGCGGCGCCGTACCGCTGACTGCCCGCCCAGGCCGACCGGTTGAGGGTGATGACCTCTTCTCCCTCGGCCCTCAATCCCTCATAGAACGTACGGGAGTTCTCGGCCGGATAGCTGTTCCCGACCTCCAGCCCCGGCCCCGCCCAGTACCGCAGGTTCTCCTGGAACCCCGGCTTCAGCTCCGGCTCGCACGCGTCCAGCCAGAAGGCTGTAATCCGTACGGCACCAGGTAGTTGTCCCGCACCTTCGACCACACGAACTCCCGCGCGTCCGGGTTGGTCGCGTCGTAGAACGCCACCTGGACGGTCGACGCGACCTCCTTGTCCGGCCAGTCCGCGTGCGCCATGGGCCCGTACTGCGTGCCGATGAAGTACCCGCGCTGCTCCATCACCGGATGGTTCTCGCTCAGCGGGGACACCGACGGCCAGACGCTGACCACCAACTTGATGCCCAGCTCGTCGAGTTCACGGACCATCGCGGCCGGGTCCGGCCACTCGGACGGGTCGAACTTCCACTCGCCCAGATGCGTCCAGTGGAAGAAGTCGCAGACGATCGCCGAGATCGGCAGCCCCCGCCGCTTGTACTCCCGTGCCACACCGAGGAGTTCGTCCTGCGTCCGGTACCGCAGCTTGCACTGCCAGAACCCCGCAGCCCACTCCGGCAGCATCGGCGTCCGCCCGGTCACCGCGCTGTAGCGCCGCTGGCCGTCGGCCGGAGTGCCCGCCGTGATCCAGTAGTCGATCTGCCGGGCCGAGTCGGCGACCCACCGGGTGCCGTTGCCCGCCAACTCCACCCGCCCGATGGCCGGGTTGTTCCACAGCAGCGTGTAGCCGCGGCTCGACGACAGCACCGGAATGCCGACCTCGGCATTGCGCTGCACCAGATCGAGCACCAGCCCCTTCTGGTCGAACCGCCCGTGCTGGTGCTGCCCCAGCCCGTACAGCCGCTCGCCCTCGTACGCGGCGAACCGCTGCTCCAGCCGGTGGTGACCGTTGCCGACGGCCGTGTAGAGCCGCGACCCCGGCCACCAGAAGTGGGCCCGCTCCTCGGCCAGCAGCTCGGTGAGGTCGTCGGTGCGCAGGAAACGGATCAGCCCCTCGGCGCTGACCACCACCGTCAGCGCCCCGACGGTCAACTGCCCTTCCCCGTCACTCACCTTGACGCTGCTCTCGGTGGCCGGGGCCGTGTCGAGCAGTGCGCCCGGCAGCCCCTCCAGGACCGGACCGCCGAGCCGCGCCCGGACCCGGACCGCGTCCGGACCCCACGGCTCGATCCGGAGCGTCTCCTGACGGCCGCTCCACTCCAGCGCCCCGTCCCGCTCACGGAACGTCCCGACGGTGGGCGACGACTGCGCGAGGCTGACCTGAGTCCGGTTTTCGGCAGGCTGGTTCACGAGGAGTGCTCCCGAAGACATGAGGGTGCCCCGACGGGCACACGAAGAGCGGGGTCGGAAAGAGCGGTTCGAGGCAGTGCGTGGTCAGGAAGTACGGGAGGGCGCAGGACCCGTGCTCGCCCGCACCGTCAACTCCGGTGCGATCAGCACGACTTCGTCGGTTCCTCGCTCGTCGAGCTTGGCGACCAGGTGCTCCACGGCGTAACGGCCCATCTCCTGCGCGGGGATGGCCACGGACGTCAGCCGCACCGAGGCCTGCACGGCCACCTGGTCCGGGCAGACCGCCACCACGGACACGTCCTCGGGGACGGCCCGGCCCTGCTGTCGCAACAGCGCGAGCAGCGGTTCGACGGCCGACTCGTTCTGCACGACGAACCCGGTCGTCCCCGGACGCTCGTCGAGGATCCGGGCGAGCGTCACGGCCATCGCGTCGTACCCGCCCTCGCACGGCCGGTGCAGCAGCCGTACCCCCAACTCCTGGGCGCGCGAGCGGAGTCCGTCCAGTGTGCGCTCGGCGAAACCGGTGTGCCGCTCGTAGACGGCCGGCGCCTCGCCGATGACAGCGATGTCGCGGTGGCCCAGCATCGCCAGATGCTCCACGCACAGCGCGCCCGTGGCCCTGAAGTCAAGGTCCACACAGGTGAGGCCGGTTGTGTCCGCGGGCAGCCCGATGAGCACGGACGGCTGGTCGGTGCCGCGCAGCAACGGCAGCCGCTCGTCGTCGAGTTCGACGTCCATCAGGATCATCGCGTCGGCGAGCCCGCTGCCGGTGACCCGGCGCACGGCGTCCGGGCCCTCCTCGCCGGTCAGCAGCAGGACGTCGTAACCATGGGTCCGGGCCGTCGTGGCGACCGCGATGGCGATCTCCATCATCACCGGTACGTACATGTCGGTGCGCAGCGGGACCATCAGGGCGATGATGTTGGAACGGCTGCTGGCCAGCGCCCGCGCGCCCGCGTTCGGGTGGTAGCCCAGTTCGCGGATGCTCTGCTCGACCCGCAGCCGGGTGGTCGCGGAGATCGACCGCTTGCCGCTGAGGACATAGCTCACCGTGCTCGCCGAGACTCCGGCGTGCTGGGCGACCTCGGCGAGGGTGACCATCCAGCTCTCCCAGCGGTGTGAAGCGCTTCGACAGTGCGCATTGGGTACAGGGGTGGGTGTGAGGGTGGTTCGACACTAGCTCTGGCGGGCGTGGGTGTCCATAGGTTGTCGAAGCGCTTCGACAGTATTTCTCCTACGACGGTGTCGGCGCCGTGGGGGCAACCTCCGGCGGGGTCGGCGGCCACTGAGAGGTCGTAGACGAACCGTCCCCCGGAAGGACCCCCGATGCAACACCGCAGACCGCGCCTGTCCAAGAAGAGGAAGACCCTCCTCGCCTCCGTGGTCGCCCTCGCGGCGGCGGCCGGCGTGACCGTGGCGCAGGCCGGCGAGACCGACAAGAAGTGCACCGCCTTCGACACGATCACCCTCGGCAAGTACTACGTGAACAACAACCTGTGGAACGAGGGGAAGTACACCGGAACCCAGTGCGTGTGGGCCAACTCCCAGTCGGGCTCGACGATCTCGTGGGGCACGGACTACAGCCTGGCCAACAGCGGGACCGGCAAGGACTACGACGTGAAGTCGTACGCGAGCACCGTGCTCGGCTGGCACTGGGGCTGGAAGGTCGACAAGGCGGCGACCGGGCTGCCGATCCGGGTCGGCGACCGCAAGAAGGTGACGACGACCTGGGACTTCTCGGTCAGCTCGAATCCCGGCACCATGAACGTCTCCTACGACCTGTGGCTGCACGCCAAGAACACCGCCGACTGGCAGGACCAGCCCACCGACGAGATCATGGTCTGGCTCAACCGGCAGGGCGGTGCGGGTCCGCTCGGCACGAAGTACGGCAGCGTCAGTCTCGGTGGGGCGATGTGGGACATCTACCAGGGGAACATCGGCTGGAACGTGTACTCCTTCGTCCGCCGCACCAACACCACCAAGGCCACCCTCAACCTCGACGACTTCACCCAGGCACTCGTCCGGCGCAAGCTGCTCGGCAACGACAAGTACCTCTCCGGCATCGAGTCGGGCACCGAGGTTTTCAAGGGAACCGGCCGCCTGGACACGAAGTCGTACTCCGTCGACATCGGCTGAACGGCTGCACGAAGGGTGGTGGGGTCGGCCCGGATCGGGTACATACGATCGAGTAGCACCCGTCGGTAACCAATTACGGCCCGAGTCCCGATTCGCGGCGAGGTGAGCCTCATGTCCGCACCATCCAGCAAACCCACCGTCTCCGAACGTGAGGCCCGCCAGGTGGCCGAGGCGGCCCGGGAACAGGAGTGGCGCAAGCCCAGCTTCGCCAAGGAACTGTTCCTCGGCCGCTTCCGGCTCGACCTGGTCCACCCGCACCCCATGCCGACCGACGAGGCCGCCCAGCGCGGCGAGGAGTTCCTCGCCAAGCTCCGCGACTTCTGCGAGACCAAGGTCGACGGCGCCCTCATCGAGCGCGAGGCCCGCATCCCCGACGAGGTGATCAACGGCCTCAAGGAGCTCGGCGCCTTCGGCATGAAGATCGACACCAAGTACGGCGGGCTCGGCCTCACCCAGGTGTACTACAACAAGGCGCTGACGCTGGCGGGTTCGGCGTCCCCGGCGATCGGCGTGCTGCTGTCGGCGCACCAGTCGATCGGCGTACCGCAACCGCTCAAGCTGTTCGGCACGACCGAGCAGAAGGAGCAGTTCCTGCCGCGCTGTGCCCGCACCGACATCAGCGCCTTCCTGCTCACCGAGCCCGACGTCGGCTCCGACCCGGCCCGCCTCGCGACCTCGGCCGTACCGGACGGCGACGACTACGTCCTGGACGGCGTGAAGCTGTGGACCACGAACGGCGTGGTCGCCGACCTGCTGGTCGTCATGGCCCGCGTGCCGAAGTCAGAGGGCCACAAGGGCGGCATCACCGCCTTCGTCGTCGAGACGAACTCGCCCGGCGTCACCGTCGAGAACCGCAACGCCTTCATGGGCCTGCGCGGCATCGAGAACGGCGTCACCCGCTTCCACCAGGTCCGGGTCCCGGCGGCGAACCGTATCGGCCCGGAGGGCGCGGGCCTGAAGATCGCCCTCACCACCCTCAACACGGGCCGGCTCTCCCTCCCCGCCTCCTGCGTGGCGGCCGGCAAGTGGTGCCTGAAGATCGCCCGCGAGTGGTCGGCCGCGCGAGAGCAGTGGGGCAAGCCGATCGCCCACCACGAGGCCGTCGGCCAGAAGATCTCCTTCATCGCGGCGACGACCTTCGCGCTGGAGGCCGTACTCGACCTGTCCTCGCAGATGGCCGACGAGGACCGCAACGACATCCGGATCGAGGGCGCCCTCGCCAAGCTGTACGCCTCCGAGATGGCCTGGCTGATCGCCGACGAGCTGGTCCAGATCCGGGGCGGCCGCGGCTTCGAGACGGCGGAGTCGCTGCGGGCCCGCGGCGAGCGGGCGGTTCCGGCCGAGCAGGTCCTGCGCGACCTCCGTATCAACCGGATCTTCGAGGGCTCGACGGAGATCATGCACCTCCTCATCGCCCGCGAGGCGGTCGACGCCCACCTGTCCGTCGCCGGTGACCTGATCGACCCGGAGAAGTCCCTCCAGGACAAGGCGAAGGCGGGCGCGAACGCGGGCGTCTTCTACGCGAAATGGCTGCCGAAGCTGGTCGCGGGCCAAGGGCAACTCCCTTACTCCTACGGCGAGTTCAAGCACGGAGTGGACCTCTCCCCGCACCTGCGCTACGTCGAGCGCACCTCCCGCAAGCTGGCCCGCTCCACCTTCTACGCCATGTCCCGCTGGCAGGGGAAGATGGAGACCAAGCAGGGCTTCCTGGGCCGGATCGTCGACATCGGCGCGGAGCTCTTCGCGATGAGCGCGGCCTGTGTCCGCGCCGAGCTCCTGCGCAGCCAGGGCGACCACGGCCGCGAGGCCTACCAGCTCGCCGACGCCTTCTGCCGCCAGTCCCGGCTGCGCGTCGAGGAACTCTTCGGCCGCCTGTGGAACAACACCGACGACCTGGACCGCAAGGTCGTCAAGGGCGTCATGTCCGGCACCTACGAGTGGCTGGAGGAGGGCATCGTCGACCCCTCCGGCGAGGGCCTGTGGATCGCCGAGGCGGACCCCGGCCCCTCGAAGATGGAGAACGTCCACCGCCCGATCCGCTGACCCGTCCCGACAGCGTGTTCCCCTCCACGCCCCCGAGAGGGGGACGCGCTGTCCTCACACACCGTCCTTACGGCAACAATGGAGGGATGAGCGACAGTCCAGCACCCCTCGCGGATCCACACCTCGTCTATGACCCGGTGGCGGGCAGCGGCCCCAAGGACGTGGTGATCCTCGGTTCCACGGGCTCGATCGGGACCCAGGCCATCGACCTCGTGCTGCGCAACCCCGACCGGTTCCGGGTCACCGCGCTCTCCGCCAACGGCGGCCGGGTCGGCCTCCTCGCCCAGCAGGCGCACCGGCTGCGGGTGCGGACCGTCGCGGTCGCCCGCGAGGACGTCGTACCGGAGCTGAGGGAGGCCCTGAGCGGGCTTTACGGCGCCGGGGAGGCGCTGCCCGAGATCCTCGCCGGGCCCGACGCGGCCACCGCGCTCGCCGCCTCCGACTGCCACACCGTGCTCAACGGCATCACCGGGTCCATCGGCCTCGCCCCGACCCTCGCCGCCCTGGAGGCGGGCCGCACCCTCGCGCTCGCCAACAAGGAGTCGCTCATCGTCGGCGGCCCGCTGGTCAAGGCGCTCGCCAAGCCCGGGCAGATCATCCCGGTCGACTCCGAGCACGCGGCGCTGTTCCAGGCGCTGGCTGCGGGGACGCGCGCGGATGTGCGGAAGCTGGTCGTCACCGCCTCCGGCGGTCCTTTCCGCGGGCGTACGAAGGACGAGCTGGCGGACGTCACGGTCGAGGACGCGCTCGCGCACCCCACCTGGGCCATGGGCCCGGTCATCACGATCAACTCCGCGACCCTCGTGAACAAGGGGCTGGAAGTGATCGAGGCACACCTCCTCTACGACATTCCCTTCAGCCGCATTGAGGTGGTCGTGCACCCCCAGTCGTATGTCCACTCGATGATTGAGTTCACGGACGGATCGACCATCGCCCAGGCGACGCCCCCCGACATGCGCGGGCCCATCGCCATCGGCCTCGGCTGGCCCGAGCGCGTCCCGGACGCGGCCCCGGCCTTCGACTGGAGCAAGGCGTCGACGTGGGAGTTCTTCCCGCTCGACAATGACGCGTTCCCTTCGGTCAACCTTGCGAGGCACGTGGGTGAGCTCGCGGGCACCGCCCCGGCGGTGTTCAATGCGGCCAACGAGGAGTGCGTGGAGGCGTTCCGCACCGGCGCGCTGCCCTTCAACGGGATCATGGAGACGGTGACACGGGTGGTCGAGGAGCACGGCACCCCGCGTACGGGAACCTCACTCACCGTGTCGGACGTCCTCGAAGCGGAGACCTGGGCAAGGGCCCGGGCCAGGGAACTGACGGCGATCGCGGAGGCGCGTGCATGACGACCTTGATGATGATCCTCGGCATAGTCGTCTTCGCGTTCGGCCTGCTGGTCTCGATCGCGTGGCACGAGCTGGGGCACCTGTCCACGGCCAAGCTCTTCGGCATCCGCGTGCCCCAGTACATGGTCGGCTTCGGCCCGACCATCTGGTCGCGCAAGAAGGGCGAGACCGAGTACGGGATCAAGGCCGTCCCGTTCGGCGGCTACATCCGCATGATCGGCATGTTCCCGCCCGGCCCCGACGGCCGGCTCACCGCCCGCTCCACCTCGCCCTGGCGCGGCATGATCGAGGACGCCCGCTCGGCGGCCTTCGAGGAGCTGCGCCCCGGCGACGAGACCCGCCTCTTCTACACCCGCGCCCCGTGGAAGCGGGTCATCGTGATGTTCGCGGGCCCCTTCATGAACCTCATCCTGGCCGTGGCGCTGTTCTTCACGGTCCTGATGGGCTTCGGCATCTCCCAGCAGACCACCACCGTCAGCTCGGTCTCCCAGTGCGTCATCGCACAGAGCGAGAACCGCGACACCTGCAAGAAGGGCGACGCGGCCTCCCCGGCCGCGGCGGCCGGCCTCAAGCCCGGCGACAAGATCGTCTCCTTCGACGGGGTCCGGACGGACGACTGGAACAAGCTCTCCGACCTGATCCGCTCCGACCCCGGCAAGAACGTCGCGATCGTCGTCGACCGCAAGGGCCAGGAGGTCACCCTCCACGCCACGATCGCCACCAACCAGGTCGCCAAGAAGGACTCCAGCGGTCAGATCGTCGAGGGCAAGTACGTCAGCGCGGGCTTCCTCGGCTTCAGCGCCGCCACCGGCATCGTCAAGCAGGACTTCGGCGAGTCCCTGACCTGGATGGGCGACCGCGTCGGCGACGCCGTCGACTCCATCGCGGGCCTGCCCGGCAAGATCCCGGGCCTGTGGGACGCGGCCTTCGGCGACGGCCAGCGCGCGGCCGACTCCCCGATGGGCGTCGTCGGCGCGGCCCGGGTCGGCGGCGAGATCTTCACCCTGGACATCCCGGCCACCCAGCAGCTGGCGATGTTCGTGATGCTGGTCGCCGGCTTCAACCTCTCCCTGTTCCTGTTCAACATGCTCCCGCTGCTGCCGCTGGACGGCGGGCACATCGCGGGGGCGCTGTGGGAGTCCCTGCGCCGGAACGTGGCGAAGGTCCTGAAGCGCCCGGACCCCGGCCCGTTCGACGTGGCGAAGCTGATGCCGGTGGCGTACGTGGTGGCCGGAATCTTCGTCTGCTTCACGCTGCTCGTGCTGGTGGCGGACGTGGTTAACCCGGTGAAAATCACCTAGCCATCCGGAGTTCGCGGCGGCCCGGGACCCTCGGTTCCGGGCCGCCTTCCTTTGAGTGCGTTTGAGGGCGGGATGTGCTCGGGCCTGCGCGGGTGCCGTAATCTCGAAGCCTGGAGCCCGTTGTTCCGGGACCGGACCTTGATCCACGACTTGGGGTTGCACAGCAGATGACTGCGATTTCTCTCGGCATGCCGTCCGTTCCGACCAGGGTTGCCGAGCGTCGGAAGAGCCGGCAGATCCAGGTCGGATCCGTCGCGGTCGGCGGCGACGCCCCGGTGTCCGTGCAGTCGATGACCACGACCCGTACGTCCGACATCGGCGCCACCCTCCAGCAGATCGCCGAGCTCACCGCCTCCGGCTGCCAGATCGTGCGCGTGGCCTGCCCGACGCAGGACGACGCGGACGCGCTCGCGACCATCGCGAAGAAGTCGCAGATCCCGGTCATCGCCGACATCCACTTCCAGCCGAAGTACGTCTTCGCCGCCATCGAGGCCGGCTGCGCCGCGGTCCGTGTGAACCCCGGCAACATCAAGCAGTTCGACGACAAGGTCAAGGAGATCGCGCGGGCCGCCAAGGACCACGGCACCCCGATCCGCATCGGCGTCAACGCCGGCTCCCTCGACCGGCGGCTGCTGCAGAAGTACGGCAAGGCGACCCCCGAGGCCCTTGTCGAGTCCGCCCTCTGGGAGGCGTCGCTCTTCGAGGAGCACGACTTCCGGGACATCAAGATCTCGGTGAAGCACAACGACCCGGTCGTGATGATCGAGGCGTACAAGCAGCTCGCCGCCCAGTGCGACTACCCGCTGCACCTCGGCGTGACCGAGGCGGGCCCCGCCTTCCAGGGCACGATCAAGTCGGCGGTGGCCTTCGGGGCGCTGCTCTCGCAGGGCATCGGCGACACGATCCGGGTCTCGCTGAGCGCCCCGCCGGTCGAGGAGGTCAAGGTCGGCAACCAGATCCTGGAGTCGCTGAACCTCAAGCAGCGCGGTCTGGAGATCGTCTCCTGCCCGTCCTGCGGCCGCGCCCAGGTCGACGTCTACAAGCTCGCCGAAGAGGTCACGGCCGGACTCACCGGCATGGAGGTCCCGCTCCGCGTCGCCGTCATGGGCTGTGTCGTCAACGGCCCCGGCGAGGCCCGCGAGGCCGACCTCGGCGTCGCCTCCGGCAACGGCAAGGGGCAGATCTTCGTCAAGGGCGAGGTCATCAAGACCGTCCCCGAGTCCAAGATCGTGGAGACCCTGATCGAGGAGGCCATGAAGCTGGCCGAGCAGATGGAGGCGGACGGCGTCGCCTCCGGCGAGCCCGAGGTCTCCGTCGCGGGCTGACCCGCCGCTCACTCCGACGCACTCCCACGCCCCGTCACATTCCTTGTGGCGGGGCGTAAGTGTTGTTTCCAATTACGTCCCATCACCTTGACAGCTCCGATGTATGGCGGGAAGTTGTGGGCCGCACCGGCTCTCCTGTCCCGAACGATACGCACGTAGCCCATATACGTCGGATGACCAAGGTGGCTGACTGTATGAGACGCCGCAGACTCCTCGCCCTGTGGACCACGCTGATCGCCCTGCTCCTCGCCACCGCCCCCGCCGCCCACGCACGGACGGACACCCCGGCGCCGGCCCCCGCCTACCCGCCCCGCCAGTCCACCCTCCGCAACGCGACCGCCGGCATGTTCCTGCACTGGGGCATGTTCACCGCGCCCAAGCACCTCGACTGCGCGAGCTGGGAGAAGGACGTCACCGACGGCGGCTGGGACCCGGACTACTGGGTCGACGAGGCCCGCAAGATCCGCGCGAGCTACATCGTGCTCGCCACCTTCCACTCCCGCCTCGGCTACGCCCGCCCCTGGCCGTCGGCGATCCCCGGCTCCTGCTCCACAAAGCGCGACATCCTCGGCGAACTGATCAATGCGGCCGCCAAGAAGGGCCTCAAGGTCGTCCTCTACATGACCGACGACCCGAAGTGGCACGACGAACAGGGCGTCGAGACCCTCGACTCCGCCGCCTACTCCGCTTACAAGGGCCACGACGTCGACCTCACCACCCGCGAGGGCTTCGGTGAGTTCAGCTACGACAACTTCTTCGAGGTCATGCGCAACTACCCGAAGCTGTCCGGCTTCTGGATCGACAACGACAACGAGTACTGGGAACAGCACCAGCTCTACGAGCAGATCCGGCAGCTGCGCCCCGACATGACCCTGAGCAACAACAACGAGGACACCCCGATCATGGACATGGTGTCCCACGAGCAGAAGGTCGGCATGACCCCGCCGTACGACCAGCCGTCGGCGATCTGGACCCCGCAGCCCCGCCTCACCGAGTCCTGCTACAAGGTCCCCGACACGGGCAGTTGGTGGTACGACGGCCAGGACCGCCCGGTGTCCACGGGCCTCAACGTCGACCGGTACATCGCCAACGCGGGCAACTCCATCCTCTCCCTCGCCGACTTCACCGCCATGGTCGACGGCCGCTTCCCGCCCCAGCAGGAGAAGTTCCTCGACCTGATGAAGGACTACCTCCCGCCCATCTGGCAGTCCCTGCACGGCGTCTACGGCGGCGGCTTCATGTACGGCGGCATGCAGCCCGGCGCCTGGAACGACGGCTCGTACGGCTACATCACCGTCAGCCGCGCCGACCCGCATCGCACGCAGTACGTCCATGTCACCACCCGGCCGACCACCGGCGACCAGGTCCGCATCCGCGACAACGGCTACCGCGTCGAGAAGATCACCGACCTGCGCACCGGCAAGAGGCTCCACTTCGACCAGCAGGGCGGCACGCTCACCATCAAGGGCATCGCCGACTGGGACCCGTACGACACGGTCTTCAAGGTGCGTACGGCGCCGCAGCGCGAGGGCGTGTACCCGACGGGTGCCGTGCAGGCGTCCGAACCGGCCCTCACCGACGGCGACTTCAGCACCTACACCGACAACAAGGGCGTCCTGCCCGCCGGTTACACCCTCGACCTGGGGCGGGTCCGCAAGGCCGACTACCTCGGGATCAACCAGCGCGAGTGGTCGCCCACGTACAACAGGGAGACCTTCGGGCGGAAGGAGGACTCGGCGCGGATCAAGGACTACACGGTGTCCGTGAGTGACGACGGGACGACCTGGAGCGAGGTGAAGGCGGGCGTGCTGGAGAGTGCGCGCGGCATCCGCTTCATCGACCTCCCGGCCGGGCTGCGCACCCGCTACCTCCGCCTCGACGTGCCCACGACCTGGTCCGCCGCGACCGTCCCCGCCTTCTACCGACAGCTGCGGATCGACGAGATACAGGTCGGCTACGGCCACCCCACGGGCCACGGCTGACGCACCCGCTCTGCCGCGTCGCCGCACGGGGCGGCGCGGCACAAAATCGGCAGGTACAGTGCGGAGATCAGCGAACCCTCAGGGTGAGGTCCCGCACGTGTTGACCCAGACCACCTCCCGGGTGCTCGAACCGAGCGACCTGGACGCCGCGCTCGCCGTCCTCGACCGCGAGCCGGTCGCGAACGCCTTCGTGACGTCCCGGGTGCAGGTCGCGGGCCTCGACCCCTGGCGGCTGGGCGGCGAGATGTGGGGCTTCTACGAGGACGGCATGCTGACCTCCCTCTGCTACGCCGGCGCCAACCTGGTCCCGATCTGCGCCACCCCGCGCGCCGTGCGCGCCTTCGCCGACCGCGCGCGCAGGGCCGGCCGCCGCTGCTCCTCGATCGTCGGCCCGGCCGAGCCCACCACGCAGCTCTGGCGCCTGCTCGAATCCAGCTGGGGCCCGGCCCGCGAGGTCCGCGCCCACCAGCCGCTGATGGTCACCGACCGCATGCCCGCCGACATCGCCCCGGATCCGTACGTCCGCCGCATCCGCAAGGACGAGATGGAGACGATCATGCCGGCGTGCGTGGCGATGTTCACCGAGGAGGTCGGCGTCTCGCCGCTCGCGGGGGACGGCGGGCTGCTGTACCAGGCCAGGGTCGCCGAACTGGTCGGCTCCGGCCGCTCCTTCGCCCGCCTGGACGACCGGGGCAAGGTCGTCTTCAAGGCGGAGATCGGCGCGGCGACGCCGCAGGCCTGCCAGATCCAGGGCGTGTGGGTGGCCCCCGAGTACCGGGGGAGGGGCATCGCGGCCCCCGGCATGGCGGCGGTCCTGCGCTACGCCCTGGCGGACGTGGCCCCGGTGGTCAGCCTCTACGTCAACGACTTCAACACCCCGGCGAGAAGGACGTACCTGCGCGTGGGCTTCCAGGAGGTCGGCGCGTTCATGAGCGTTCTGTTCTAGCCGCTGTTCACGGTGCTGTTCTGAGGCTCGTACGGGACCTGTAGTCTCCCCCGCATGCTGCACTTTCCCGGTCACGGACATCGCCGCCGGCCCGACGACGTCGTGATCGGTCCGCTCGATCTGTCCGCCCGGGTCGACGAGGCGCTCGCGGTGCAGGCGATCGCCTTCGGGCTCGGCGCCGACGAGGTCGCCGTGCGCCGGCAGATCGTGGTGCGGCACATGACCTACCCCGGGGCCCGCGCGCTCGGCGCGACCGTCGGCGGCGACCTGGTCGGGTTCGTCTACGGCATGCCGAACGACCGCACCCACTGGTGGTCCACGGTCGTGGAGCCCTATCTCCGCGCCCAGGGCCACGAGCACTGGCTCGACGACTCCTTCGTGATCACCGAGCTGCACGTGCACCCCCGCCACCAGAACCTCGGCATCGGCCGCGCCCTGATCACCACGATCACCGACGGCGCCACCGAACCCCGCTCGATCCTCTCCGCGATCGACGTCGACAGCCCCGCCCGCGGCCTGTACCGCTCCCTCGGCTACCAGGACCTGGCCCGTCAGGTCCTCTTCCCCAGCGCCCCCAAGCCGTACGCCGTGATGGGCGCCCCGCTCCCACTGCGCCACCGCTGACGGATTTCCACCACCACAGCCCGCCCGGCTAACCTCCTAGCCATCACCCTTACCCGGCAGGAGTACGAGAACCATGGCCAACGCACCGGTCCAGCGCATGTCCCAGTTGATGGCGAAGACCCTGCGCGACGACCCGGCGGACGCCGAGGTCCTCAGCCACAAGCTGCTCGTCCGCGCCGGCTACGTCCGTCGTACCGCCGCCGGCATCTGGAGCTGGCTGCCGCTCGGCAAGAAGGTGCTGGCCAACGTCGAGCGGATCGTCCGTGAGGAGATGGACGCGATCGGCGCCCAGGAGGTCAGCCTCCCCGCGCTGCTGCCCCGCGAGCCCTACGACGCCACCGGCCGCTGGGACGAGTACGGCCCGGAGCTGTTCCGTCTGAACGACCGCAAGGGCGGCGACTACCTGCTCGGCCCCACCCACGAGGAGATCTTCACGCTGATCGTGAAGGACCAGGCCTCCTCCTACAAGGACCTGCCGGTCATCCTCTACCAGATCCAGACGAAGTTCCGTGACGAGGCCCGCCCCCGCGCCGGCATCCTGCGCGGCCGCGAGTTCCTGATGAAGGACTCGTACTCCTTCGACACCGAGGACGAGGGCCTCGCCCGGTCCTACGCCCTGCACCGCGAGGCCTACCAGCGCGTCTTCGAGCGCCTCGGCCTCGACTACCGCATCTGCGCCGCCACCGCCGGCGCCATGGGCGGCTCCAAGTCCGAGGAGTTCCTCGCCCCGGCCGAGGCCGGCGAGGACACCTTCGCCGACTGCCCGAACTGCGACTTCGCGGCCAACACCGAGGCGATCACGTACGAGCTCAAGCCGGTGGACGCGGCCGCCGTCCCCGCCCTCGAAGAGATCCCGACCCCCGACACCCCGACCATCGAGACCCTCGCCGCCCACCTCGGCGTCCAGGCCTCCGAGACGCTCAAGAACCTCCTCGTGAAGGTGGACGGCGAGATCATCGCCGTCGGCGTGCCCGGCGACCGCGAGGTCGACATGGACAAGGTCGAGGCGCACTTCGCGCCGGGCGTCGTCGAGATGGTCACCGAGGCCGACTTCGCGGGCCGCCCCGACCTGGTCCGCGGCTACGTCGGCCCGCAGGGCCTGGGCGAGAAGGTCAAGTACATCGCCGACCCGCGCGTGGCCCCCGGCACCGCCTGGATCACCGGCGCCAACAAGGACGGCATGCACGCCAAGCACGTCGTCGCCGGCCGCGACTTCGAGGTCGACGAGTACGTCGACGTCGTGGTCGTCCAGGAGGGCGACCCCTGCCCCAACTGCGGCACCGGCCTCAAGCTGGACCGCGCCATCGAGATCGGCCACATCTTCCAGCTGGGCCGCAAGTACGCCGACGCTCTCAAGCTCGACGTCCTCGGCCAGAACGGCAAGCCGGTCCGCGTCACCATGGGCTCCTACGGCATCGGCGTCTCCCGCGCCGTCGCCGCCCTCGCCGAGCAGACCGCCGACGAGCAGGGCCTGTGCTGGCCCGCCGAGGTCGCCCCGGCCGACGTGCACGTCGTCGCCGCGGGCAAGGCCCTCCAGATCGAGCTGGCCCTGGAGGTCTCCGACAAGCTGCGCGCGGCGGGCCTGCGCGTCCTGGTCGACGACCGCGCCGGCGTCTCCCCGGGCGTCAAGTTCACGGACGCCGAGCTCATCGGCGTACCGAAGATCCTCGTCGCGGGCCGCCGCTCCGGCGAGGGCGTCCTGGAGCTCAAGGACCGCAAGTCCGGCGAGCGCGAGGAACTCACGGTGGACGAGGCGATCGCCCGTCTCACCGCCTAAAGGAACTCCTCAGAAACGTCTCTGGGAGCCTAAAGAGAGCTCACAGACTTCTCTCAGGGCCGTCCCCGACCGTAGTGCGTGACAGAGCGTCACCACGTTCGGGAGGGGTACGGCCATGGAAGGCAGAGGCAGGGAGCGGGGCGCCGCGGCGCTGGTCCGCAGAGGGGCCCGGCGCACGGCGGCGACCGCGGCGGCGGTCACGCTGGCGGCGGCGGCCGGGATGTTCGCGCTGATCGGCACGATGAACACGGACACCAGCGCCGTGTCGACCACGACGAGCAGCGACACGGGTTCGAGCAGCACGAGTACCAGCAGCAGCGATACGAGTTCGTCCTCGTCGTCGAGCGACTCGTCCTCGTCCAGCAGCTCCTCCTCGAGCGACTCCTCGTCGTCCTCCAGCGGGCTCACGTCCTCCAACGGCAGCGGCTCCTCCGACTCCACCTCGGGGGCGTCGTGATGAGCGCGCTGCTGACGCCCCGTACCACCGCTGCCGCCGACTGGCGCGCCCTCGGCACCACGGTCCGCCTGGTCGTGACCGACCCGGCCCTGCTGGACTCCTGCAACCTGCTCCTGGCCCGGCACCTCGCCGAGGTCGACGCGGCCTGCAGCCGTTTCCGCCCCGACTCCGAACTGGCCGCCCTGGACGACAGCGCCGGCCGCCCGGTCCGGGTCAGCCCGCTGCTCGCGGAGGCCCTCGCGGTCGCCCTGCGCGCGGCGGAGGCGACCGACGGCGCCGTGGACCCGACGGTCGGCTCGGCGATGGAGGCGATCGGCTACGACCGCGACTTCACGCTGGTCCAGGAGGACGACCGCCCGGTCCGCCTGACGGTGAAGCGGGCCCCGGGCTGGCGCACGGTCCACCTCGACCGCGCGACCGGCACGGTCACGGTCCCGCACGGCGTCCGCCTCGACCTCGGCGCCACGGCGAAGGCCTGGGCCGCGGACAAGGCCGCGACGATGCTGGCGCAGGCCGCGGGCTGCGGAGTCCTGGTGAGCCTGGGCGGCGACACGGCGGTCGCCGGTGAACCCCCGGCGGACGGCTGGCAGATCCGGGTCCAGGACGTCACAGGCCCGGCCGACCGGACCCCGCCCGAGGGCCCGCACACCACGGTCGGCCTTCACAGCGGAGGCCTCGCCACCTCGGGCACGTCGGCCCGCAACTGGCGCCGAGGCGACCACACCCTCCACCACATCGTCGACCCGAACACGGGCCTGCCGGCCCAAACCCCGTGGCGCACGGTGACGGTAGCGGCCCCCACCTGCGCAGACGCCAACGCGGCAACGACAGCGGCGTTGGTGAAGGGCCCGGGCGCAGAGCGCTGGCTGACGCGCCTGGGCCTCCCGGCCCGTCTGGTCGCACAGGATGGCCTGGTCATAACAACCCCGGGCTGGCCCGCGCCCCTAAGGGGCGCGGGGCTGTGTCAATCAGCGGCTCCGCCGCGGGGCGCGACCAGCCCCCACCGAGGGACAGCCGCATGACAAGCGAAACCCTCTGGTACGCCAACCGAGCCACGGGCGCCGTCTCCCTCATCCTCTTCACACTCGTCGTACTGCTCGGCATCGCAGTGAAGCTCCGCGGCAAACTCCCCGGCCTCCCCCGCTTCGGCACCCTCTCCCTCCACCGCACCCTCTCCCTCTCAGCCACCGCCTTCCTCGCCCTGCACATCGCCTTCGCGGTGATGGACAGCTACGTCAACATCACCCTCACCGACGTTCTCATCCCGTTCATCGGCGACTACGAGCCCCTCTGGCTCGGCCTCGGCACAGTCGCCCTCGACCTGATGCTCGCCGTCCTGATCACCAGCCTCCTGCGCGAACGCATCGGCTACCGCACCTGGCGCGCCCTCCACTGGCTCGCCTACGCCTCCTGGCCGGTCGCCCTGATCCACGGCATAGGCATCGGCACGGACACCGGCACCGACTGGATGACCTGGCTGACCATCACCTGCGTGGCAGCCGTCATCACCGCCGGAGGCATCCGCACGGCCACCACCCTGCTCCGCCCCGCCCAAGGAGCCCGCTCATGACCGCGACCTTCCCCGACCTGTTCATGTCCCCGCGCCTGCTGGCCCCCGGCGGCACCCCGGCCGACCTGCCCACCCACGAACAGCGTTACGGCCCTCTGCGGTACGGCGATCCGGCCGCCCTGCTCAGATCCGTGGCCGAGGCCGGTCTGACCGGCCGCGGCGGAGCGGCGTTCCCGGTGCACCGCAAGCTCGCCGCGGTCGCCGAGGCGGCCAACCGCACCGGCCGCACCCCGGTCGTCATCGCGAACGGCGCGGAGGGCGAACCGGCGAGCCGCAAGGACAAGACCCTCCTGGCCCTCTCCCCACACCTCGTTCTGGACGGCCTCCAGGTGGCCGCGCAGGCGGTCGGCGCGGGGAAGGCGTACCTCGCGGTCGAGGAGGGCGCGTCCTACCTGGAGTCGGCCGCGGCCCACCGCACGGACCCGATCGCCGTCGAGGTCGTACGACTCCCCAAACGCTTCCTGTCCGGCCAGGCCTCCGCGCTGGCCCGTTTCGTGGGCGGCGCCGAGGCCCTGCCCGCCCACCAGGACCCGCCCGTCCGCGAACGCGGCGTGGGCCGCGCCCCCACCCTGGTCCAGAACGTCGAGACCCTGGCCCACCTGGCTCTGGTCGCCCGCTACGGCCCCGACTGGTACCGCACGGCCGGCACCCCGTCCCAGCCCGGCAGCGCCCTGTGCACACTGCACACGCCGGGGGACCAACCCCGAGTCGTGGAAGCCCCGTTCGGCATGCCCCTGAACCGCCTGGTCCCGCTGAACGGCATGTCCGCGGTCCTCCTCGGCGGCTACCACGGCACCTGGCTCCCGGCGACGGAAGCGGCCCAACTCCCTCTGGACGCAACCACGATGGGCGCCGGCGTGATAGCCGCGCTCCCCACCACCCGCTGCGGAGTGACCGAAACGGCCCGAGTCCTCCGCTACTTGGCGCTCCAGTCGGCAGGCCAGTGCGGCCCCTGCCTGAACGGCCTCCCGCGCATGGCGGCCGCCTTCCAGGCGCTCGCCACCCCCGGCACTCCCCGGTCCTCCAACACCCGCGCCGACCTGGCCCGTTGGTCCGGCCTGGTCGAGGGCCGCGGCGCCTGCCACCACCCCGACGGCACGGTCCGCCTGGTCCGCAGCGCCCTGACCACCTTCGCCACCGAACTGGACGCCCACGCAAGGGGTTTGTGCACCGCGACCGACCCCACGCCGCTGCTGCCCGTCCCCCAGGAGCCCTGACATGGACCAGAAGCCGATCCAGAAGCCGATCCAGCAGCTCGACATCGACTGGACGTCCTGCCGGGGCCACGGCCTGTGCGCCGAACTCCTCCCCGAGCACATCACCCTCGACGAGTGGGGCTACCCCCTGGTCGACGACACCCCCGTCCCCGCCCGCACCTTCAAACGAGCCCGCAGAGCAGCGGCCGACTGCCCGGTCCTGGCGCTCAAACTGACGGCGAAGGAAATGTCCTAACCCGCCCGCGGCTGGGCAGTCTCCTGGCACTGCCCGAGCGTTGGACGTACGAGGGGGAGCGGCATGAGTCTGCGAGACGACGCACGCGAGATACAGGGCGAACTGGCCCTGCTGCGCCGGGCGTTGCACCGGGAACCGGAGATAGGCCTGCATCTGCCGCGCACCCAGGAGAAGGTGCTGGCGGCTCTGGACGGACTGCCGCTGGAGATCACGACGGGCACGACCCTGTCCTCCGTCACCGCGGTCCTGCGCGGCGGCGCGGCCACTTCAGGCCCCGTCGTCCTACTACGCGGCGACATGGACGCCCTGCCGGTCACCGAGCGCACCGGCGTGGAGTTCAGCTCCCGGATCGACGGCGCCATGCACGCCTGCGGCCACGACCTGCACACCGCCGGCCTCGTCGGCGCGGCCCGGCTGCTCGCCGACCGGCGCGAACTCCTAGCCGGAGACGTGGTGTTCATGTTCCAGCCGGGGGAGGAGGGCTGGGACGGCGCCGGGCACATGATCGAGGAGGGCGTGCTGGAGGCGGCGGGCCGCCGGGCCGACGCCGCGTACGGACTGCACGTGACCTCGTCCTCGTACCCCACGGGCGTCTTCACCTCCCGCCCCGGGCCGCTGATGGCGGCCTCGGCGGGCCTGCACGTGCGCGTGCTCGGCGCCGGCGGCCACGGCTCCCGGCCGCACGACGCCCTCGACCCGATCCAGACGGCCTGCGAGATGGTCACCGCGCTGCAGACGATGGTGACCCGGCGCTTCGACGTCTTCGACCCGGTGGTGATCACCGTCGGCACCTTCCACGCCGGCACCAAGCGCAACATCATCCCGGACGAGGCGGTCTTCGAGGCGACGATACGAACGTTCAGCACGGAGGCCGCGGAACGCGCCGCGGAGGTGTCCGTGCGCCTCTGCCAGGACATAGCGACGGCCCACGGCCTGACGGCAGAGGCGGATTTCAGCCCGGAGTACCCACTCACGGTGAACGACACCATCGAGCACATCTTCCTCGCCGACACGGTCCGTGAGACGTTCGGCGAGGAGTACTTCGACCCGATGCCCGACCCGATCACCGGTTCGGAGGACTTCTCCAGGGTCCTGGCCCAAGTCCCGGGAGCCTTCGCCTTCTTGGGCGCCAACACAACGGGCGACCCGAAGACGGCCCCGACCAATCACTCCCCTATAGCGACCTTCGACGACAAGGTGCTGACTGACGCAGCGACCTTGCTGGCCGAACTCGCCGTCCGCCGCATAGAGAGGGCCCCTGTAACCCCCTAGGGGCGCGGGGAACTGCGCGACAAGCCACGACGCACCCGCAGCCCGAACACAACCCAAGCCCCCGCCCCGTACCGCCCTAAAGCCACCCGGCGAATTCAAGCAACAGCTCGGCATCCCTCGGCCGCCCCACCCGCAGCGCCCGCACACCCGACTCCACGGCCCGGAACAACGTCCACCCCCGAAGCCGCTCCTGATCCACGTCCAAGGACTCGGCCAGCCGCTTCACCCGCCGCCGAGTCGTCGCCGCCCCCGAAGGCGAGGCGATCAGATCCTCCACCCGATCCCGCACCAGCCGCGCCAGATCGAACGCACACTCACCCACCACCGGATCCGGCCCCACCGCAAGCCACGGCATCCGCTCCCCGGCCAGCACCTTGCTCTGCCGAAACGTCCCATGCAGCAACCGCTGCTCAGGAGCCCCCGCCAACAACTCCGAACGGACCCCGACAGCGGAGTCGACCAGCACGGCCACGTCGCCGAAGGCAGCCGCAGCCGCAGTCGCCCGCATCGCCTCCGCCTGCCGCCCCGTCCGCTCGGCAACCGTCTCGAACGCATGCCCACCCGGCGGCTCCACCCACAGCCGCCGCAAGGTCCCCGCCGCCTCCAGCAACGCCTTCGCCTCCGGCAACGACCGCACGGACACATCCGGATGCAGCCGCTCCAACAGCAGCTCACCCTCCACCCAGGGCGACTCCAGAAGCTGTACGGCCCCCACCCCACCCCAGTGGGCCAGCGCCGCCCGCTCCCCCTCCGGCCGCGCCCGCCGCGGCGCCAGCTTCAGCACGGCCGGCCCACCGTCGGGCTGCCGTACCAGCACCACCAGGCTGCTGCGCCCACCCGGCACCTGCACCCGCTCCACGGTCAACTCGCGTAGCGCGACGGCCTGCTGCGCCGCCGTCGGCAGCTTCTCCAACCAGTCGTCACCGTCCGGTGCCGTCTCACCGAGCGCCCTCACCAGACGCGGCGGGGGTTCGAAAGCCATACGCGAGCAGATCCCTTCCGGTACGGGTCACGCCGTGGGTGACGGCGAGGCCGACCCGGTGGCCGCCCGCTCGGCGAGACCAGGGAAGGCTACGCTCTCGCCGCGCCAGCGCACCGCCCGCACCGCCGCCTCCCGCAGGGCCTCCGCGGCCGACCGCCGCCGCTCGCCCCCGGTCGCCCGCACGACGTCGGAGTACACCCCGGCCACCCGGTCCTCCAGCTCCGCCGCCAGCCGTACGGCCGCCGCCGAGTCCGGCACCGGGAACGGCAGCGCGTACGCGGCGGCCGCGGCCACCGGCTTGCCGCCGAGGTCCCGGACCTCCCGCACCAGGGCGTCACGCCGGGCGCGATGGGCGTCGTACGCGGACCTGGCCTCCGTACGACGGCCCTCGCGGATCCTGCCGCCGACGACCCCGTAGCCGTACACGGCCGCGTGCTCGGCGGCGAGCGCCTCCTGGAGCGCCTTGAGTTCCTTCTCGTCGGTCTCGCTCACCTGGCACCCTCCGTCAGCAGATACGCGTGCGCCGCCCCGGCCGCCGCGACCGAGGCCAGCAGCCGCGCCAGCTCGCCCGGCACGTCCAGCAGCGCGGCGGTCCGCCGGTCGGCGAGCTGCCGCTCAGCGGCGGCGAGCTCGGCGAGGGCACCCTGCTCGGTGGTTGGCACGGTGGCGGCGGGCGAGGCTCCCGAAGCGGACGGGGACCCGGCCGACGGCGCCGCCGTCCCGGTGCTGCCGCTCGCGCTCGCCCCGCTCTTCCCGACCGTCCCCCCGAACGCCGCCACATGCCGCGCGACCTCCGCCCGCAGCGGTACGAGCCGCTCCGCCGCCGTCGGGTGCGCGGCGAGGACGGCGTCGTACCGCTCCACAAGGCCCACACTGTCCCGCGCCGCACGCGCGCGTGCCTTCGCGGTGACCGACGGGCTGCCGCCGGTGCTCTCCTCCGAGTCGGCGCCGGACGAGCAGCCCACGAGCAGGGCGGCTCCGGCGGCCGAGGCGAGCAGGGATCTTCTGCGCGGCCCCGAGGGGGTGCGCGACGGTGGGGGGTACGGCACGGCTGACGTCCTCGGGGGGCTCGTACGAACACACGGGCGGGAAGACCGGCCCGCCGTGATCACGGTACCCGCGCCCCCGCCCGGCGTCGCTCACCGGCACCCGCCCGTCCACAGGTGGACGGCAACACCGTCCGCGACCGGATACCCTTTGACCAGACACGCGACCATCCCACAACAGCACACGCGGCCGAGGAGTCACCCGGATGAGCACCACCCAGAGCGAGAGGCTGCGAGAGCTCCTGGAACCGCTCGTCAGCTCCCAGGGCCTGGATCTCGAAGAGATCGCAGTGGACTCCGTCGGACGCAAGCGGGTGCTGCGGGTGGTCGTCGATTCCGACACCGGTGCCGATCTGGACCAGATCGCCGATGTGAGCCGCGCGCTCTCGGCGAAGCTCGACGAGACCGACGCGATGGGCGAGGGGGAGTACACCCTCGAGGTCGGCACCCCGGGCGCGGAGCGCCCCCTCAGGGAACACCGCCACTATGTGCGCGCCGTGGACCGGCTGGTGAGGTTCCAGCTGGCCGAGGGCGGGGAACTGGTGGCGCGGATCCTGAAGGTCGACGACGAGGGTCTCGACCTCGAAGTGCCCGGCGTGAAGGGCCGAAAGGCCACGAGCCGCAGACTCGCCTTCTGCGACATCGACAAGGCGCGCGTGCAGGTCGAGTTCAACCGCAAGGACAGCAAGAACGAGATGGAAGAGGAGGCGTAGCCGTGGACATCGACATGAGTGCCCTGCGGGGCTTGGTACGGGAGAAGGAGATCTCCTTCGACCTGTTGGTCGAGGCGATCGAGTCGGCCCTCCTCATCGCCTACCACCGCACCGAGGGAAGCCACCGCCACGCGCGCGTGAAGCTCGACCGGGAGACCGGGCACGTGGTCGTGTGGGCGAAGGAAGACCCCGAGGACCTCGAAGAGGGCCAGGAGCCCCGCGAGTTCGACGACACCCCCTCCGACTTCGGCCGTATCGCCGCCACCACCGCCAAGCAGGTCATCCTGCAGCGGCTGCGCGACGCCGAGGACGACGCGACGCTCGGCGAGTACGCCGGCCGCGAGGGCGACATCGTCACCGGTGTCGTGCAGCAGGGCCGCGACCCGAAGAACGTGCTCGTGGACATCGGCAAGCTGGAGGCCATCCTGCCGGTGCAGGAGCAGGTGCCGGGCGAGACGTACCCGCACGGGATGCGCCTTCGGTCGTACGTCGTACGAGTGGCGAAGGGCGTCCGCGGCCCGTCCGTCACCCTCTCGCGCACGCACCCCGCCCTGGTGAAGAAGCTCTTCGCCCTGGAGGTGCCGGAGATCGCCGACGGATCGGTGGAGATCGCCGCCATCGCCCGCGAGGCGGGACACCGGACGAAGATCGCCGTACGGTCCACCCGCAGCGGTCTGAACGCCAAGGGGGCGTGCATCGGCCCCATGGGCGGGCGGGTGCGCAATGTCATGGGCGAACTGAACGGTGAGAAGATCGACATCGTCGACTGGTCGGACGACCCGGCCGAGATGGTGGCGAACGCGCTCTCCCCGGCCCGGGTCTCCAAGGTCGAGGTCGTCGACCTCGCCGCCCGTTCCGCGCGCGTGACGGTGCCCGACTACCAGCTGTCGCTGGCGATCGGCAAGGAAGGGCAGAACGCCCGGCTCGCGGCCCGGCTGACCGGCTGGCGCATCGACATCCGGCCCGACACCGAGCAGACGGACGACCAGCGCGGGGAATAGATCCAAGCCGCGCGGCGCTCAGATCACGTCAGGTTACTGAGCCGCAACTGTTCGAAGCCTCCCCCGAAGGGGTGAGGTCGGTACGGGGAGGTAGACTTAAGAGTGTCTGGCCGGACGCACGCCCGCGCATGCCCTGAACGCACCTGTGTGGGGTGCCGGGACCGAGCGGCCAAGCCGGACCTGTTGCGGATCGTGGCGATCAAGGACGAGTGCGTCCCTGATCCTCGCGGTACGCTGCCCGGCCGGGGTGCGTATGTACACCCCGCCCTGGTCTGTCTCGACCAGGCGGTACGCCGCCGGGCGTTCACGCGGGCGCTGCGCGCCCCGGGAGCGCTCGACACAAAGGCGTTGCGCCAGTACGTCGAGCAGTCAGAGAGTTGCTGAGCAGGCAACACCGTAAGACGTGTCGTGCGGAACCTCCGTACGGCCTGGTACCCCGCGAGTTGGAAGTAGGTCGAGATTGCGATGAGCACTCGATGAGCACGCGATGAGTACGCCCATGAAGTAGCGACGGTCCGGACGCACCCGGACCTAAAAGGAGCGAAGTGGCTAAGGTCCGGGTATACGAACTCGCCAAGGAGTTCGGGGTTGAGAGCAAGGTCGTCATGGCCAAGCTCCAGGAACTCGGTGAATTCGTCCGTTCGGCGTCTTCGACCATCGAAGCGCCCGTCGTCCGCAAGTTGACGGACGCCCTCCAGCAGGGCAACGGAGGCGGCAAGCCCGCCCCCGCACGCAAGGCTGCCCCGGCTCGTCCGGCAGCCCCCTCTCCCGCGCAGGCCGCCCGTCCGGCCGCCCCGCGCCCGCCGGCCCCGAAGCCGGCCTCCGCCGAGAAGCCCGCGGCTCCCGCCGCGCCGGCCGCTCCCGGCCCCCCTCCCACCCCGGGCCCGAAGCCCGCGC